>JBNMMB010000015.1:0-49966 GCA_050875105.1 Prevotella sp.
GGTGAGGAACACGAAGCGCAGGTAAGGCTCGCAGTCCTTCAGCGGACTGTAGAAATTGCGCATGACATTGCGCAGCACAGGCAGCTTCTCGTCCTCATGTACCACGTCGAGCAACGGCGCGTCATACTCATCGATGAGCACGACAACCTGTCGGCCCGTCCTGTCGTAGGCAGTCTTTATAAGGTCAATCAAACGGTTGTTTGCGCCCTTTGCAGGATTTGTAATACCCCAATAGGATTCTACATCCCTTAATCTGTAATCAAGATATTCCTCAAGCTGTTCTTTCTCCATGTGCTTGCCGCCTGCCATGCTGAAATGCAGCACGGGGAATGCGGTCCACTCCTTCTCCAACTTCTCTATGGAAAGACCCTTGAACAGATCTTTTTTGCCCTCGAAATAGCTCTTGAATGTGGACGTGAGCAGTGACTTGCCGAAACGGCGCGGACGACTGAGGAAGAAATACTTGCCGGCATTTGCCATACGATAGACATACTCCGTCTTGTCGACGTAGACCATGTCATTCTTGATAATCTCCTCGAATGTCTGTATACCTATAGGATAAAGTTTCGTTGCTGCCATATTGTGATGAACTTTCTTTGGTTGCAAAGATACAAAGAAAAAGGTAAAGCATCCGCCTTTTTCCCCTATCATTTTCACCAATGGAAGCACATCGCATCTTATTGCTCGGCTTAGCGCATCTGCCCTTGCTGTAGGGCCTTGAGGCGCATGAGTGCCTCGAGGTAGTAATAGTCGGCATAGACGATGCTGGCGTCGATCTCCGAACCGGCGGGATGATGGCCGGTGCTGTGGAGCAAGAAACTCACGTTTTTGTCGCCGCTCTGGTAGGCCGGCGTGCTCAACTGGCGCAACGTCTCCTCGGCAAACTGGCGATAGAACGCTCCATACTCGCCCTCCACATACTGGCTCAGTTCCAGCAAGGCGTCGGCCACCACACAGGCGGCACTGGCATCCTTGGGTGCCGCCGGGTCGGGATCGCAGAAGTCCCACTTCGGCACGAGGTCATAGCGGCTGAGCCCGGTGGGCGGCAGCGTGGTCGCTTTCCCCTCGGTGCGCAGGGGCGTGGGTGTCAGCGCACGGATGTAGGCGTCGGCCACATGGCGCGCAAAACGGAGGAAGACCGGACGGCGCGTCCATCGGTAAACCATTGTGTAGCCATAGATGGCCCAGGCCTGTCCGCGCGCCCACATCGACTCGTCGCTGTAGCCCTGGTGGGTGACACCGCGCAAGAAGTGGCCGTCGGTGGTGTCGTAGACCGCCACGTGATAACAGGAGCCGTCGGGGCGAAACTGGTGGCGCATGGTCGTCGTGGCATGGGCCACAGCCATGTCGCTGAACAGCCTGTTGCCGCCGTTGCGGGCAGCCCAGAACATGAGGTCGAGGTTCATCATGTTGTCCATGATGGTGTTGTGACCGCCAAACATCTTCACGTTGCGCGGCCAGCTCAGCAGCGTTCCCACGAGCGGATTGAAGAGTGTGGCGAGCGTGTCGGCCGAGGCCAGCAACACCAGCTTGTAGGCCTCATCGTGGTTGACCTCATAGCCCTTGCCATAGGAGCAAAACATGAGGAAGCCGATGTCGTGGTCGTAGGCAGGCTGGTAGGCGATGTCGCGGAGGCTGGCCGTGTAGCCCTCGGCCGCCCGGCGCACCTCGCTGTCGCCCGTGAGCGCATAGTCCATCCACAGGATGCCGGGCCAAAAGCCCGAGCACCACTCCTCGGCCTTGGCCGGTCGGCAGTTCCACCCCGGCTGTCGGTCGGTGGCCAGGATGTTGCGTGGAATGAGGGTGAAATCATAGGTGCCATCGGCCCGGCGCAGTTGCGTCAGGGCCCGTTTCACCTGCTTGTTGCAGTAGTTGATCTCACGGTTCACGTCAAAGTCCTTCTTGGCTGCGGCAGCGTTTGCCGACAAAACCGAGACAACTCCCAGCATCACGCACATGAGTGTCGCCCGTGAGATTCTCTCAAGATATTTTTTCATATTGCAATTGTTGTTCATGTTGGTTTTCCGAAGTGTTATCTCACCACGCAGCGTCCCTTGGCGGTCATGCCCTGGTAGCGCATCTCGCTACCCTTGGCCGACGAGAAGACATAGCGTGTGCGGCCATCCTTCAGGTCGATGCGGATACCCACTGCCGCAGGATCATCACTCTCGGGCTTGAAGAAGCTCACGCGGGCGATCTCTGAAGGTTCGGAGGCCGACGCAGGCTCATAGACCGCCACAAACGGGTGTGTCCACGCCTCGCCCCGCTGTCGCGCCACATAGGTCAGCACGGGCTGCTGGCCGATGTCGTAGGGCTCGTCCTTCATGCGCTCATACTCCCTGTTGACTGGCGACAGGGCGCTGAACACCTCTCGCGCGCTGTCGCCCGCCATCCACATGGTCATGCTGATGGGCTCGTCGGGGCTTGCCAGGGCGTTGGTGCGGGTGGGCGTCATGGTGAAGCGGGCCTTCACGTCGGCCGTGGCCTGTGCGCTCCGCTTGTCATAGAGATAAGAGTAGGCGTAGAGGTGGCCGCCGGCAAAGGCCAGCTCGTCGGTGGGCTGCAGATGGAGGTCGGCACCGTCGGCAGCCGTGAGCCTCATGTCCTGTCCGAGGTTGTGGTAGAAGTAGTCGTGAAACTTGTCGCGGCCGTCGCGCCGACGGCTGCGGAAAATGTCGACATAGAAGCCACCCTTGTCGGAGGTCTTCACGATGGCATTGGTGCGTTGCTGGTCGCTCTGCGTCTCGGGCTCCACGAAGGCCACCACGCTGAAGAGCGCCCTCGTGCCGTCAGCGGTGGCGACCTGTCCGCTGTCGACCACGGCGAAGGCGTGTTGCGACATCATGACGGGGTAGCTCGACACGCCGTCGACACACACGGTGTTGTGGGCCGGCATCTGCGAGTAGTATTCCTGATAGTCGAGTCCGCTGTAGAGGTGCTCGCCGATGCCCGCGTCGGGTCCGAGCACCCAGCCCTTGCCATAGAGCTCCATGGAGATGCCGTTGGCATGCTGGTGGTTGCCCAGCGACCCATTGAGCGAGACCATGAGGTCGTGCTGTCGGTTCATGCCCGAGCGCATGGCGAGCCACGACACGTTGGGCGCATGGAAGAGGGGCGACACGTAGCGGGCCACAGCCGTGTCGGCGGCCGCAGGCTGCACCGCCGCCTTCAGTCGGGCCAGGTCGTCCGAGGTGGCCTTGTCGTGATGGCGCGCGGCATAGTCGGCCAGGGCGTCGAGGGCCTTGGTGCTGAGATAACCGGGATGGGTGTCGCCAAAACCGGCTATCATGCGGTTGGGAAAGAGATATTGGGGCAGGGTGAAGACTGCCTTGCGCAACACGGGCAAGCGACTGAACACGTCGACACCGGCGTCGCGGTCGAGCTCATTGGCAAAGGCGCAGAAGTCGCCCACCACCATCTGGCTGTAGCCCGGCGCCTCATACCAGATGCCCGTGGCACTGTCGAAAGCAAAGTCGGCCAGTGGCTTCAGGCCCCACTGGCGGATGCTGCTGCGCTCCACGATGCGGTCGAGGTAATACTCACGGCCGTGGCCGTCGGCATAGTGCTTGTCGGGCTGCAACACCTGGGCGATCTTCGCCACAAACTCGGCCTGCAGCAGGTCCCAGTTGTTGTGTGGCACGCCATTGGCGATGATGTTGTCGGCCCACTTCTTGAAAGCGGCGTCATAGAGCTCACGGTCTTTCTTGGCATACTTGCCCAGGAGGCGGTAGGTCTTCACCAGGGGTGTGATGGCGTCCTCATGGATGACCTCGAAAGTGGTCATGCCGACCAACGTCTGCTGGTGGCCATGGTTGAGGTCAATGGGCACGTTGCGGTAGTAGATGCCGCGCATGAACGTGTCGAAGACGCCCAGGGCCAGTTGGGCGCAGCGCTTGTCGCCCTCGAGCGCATAGAGCTGGGCGGCATCGGCTGCCAGGCCCAGTATTTGGCGGTTCAGTCCGTCGATGTTGCAACCGGTCTTCGAGGGATGGGCCTTCTCCATCTTGCCCGTGGCGCGATTGACGAAGGTGACACAGCCCAGGCTGTCATCATCGTAGGGCACGACAGCGTCGAGCGACGGGCGGTTGTAGAGCGAGGCCGTACCGCGCGTGCCATTATACTTCACCGTGGCGGCGGGTGCGTGCCCACCACCAGGATGGTCGAACGCCTCACCACGCACGTAGACATCGGTGGCGTGGGTCGTCCAGTACATCTGGAGACGCGACAGGAGCCAGTCGGGCTGTGTGGCCACATGCCGAAGGATGGGGTCGATGCGCTGGTGCAACAACTTAGCGTCTTGCGCCTGCACCTGCAGGCAGAGGGCCAGGGCCCAAAGTATCATGAGGAAGGCTTGTCTTTTCATGGTCATGGATCATTGGTGGAGAGCGTGGCGTCGTGACCATCGCTTTTCACTTATATATACGTATGGCCCATCGTATATACTCAATCCGCAAGATTCGGCTTATCGCCTGCCAACGTTCATAGTGGGTGACGTGTCCCACATCGCAGCTTGGCGCTCAGAATTATTCGAACAAAAAGTCTCTCCAGAATCGCGCGAAATCAATCACAAGTCCTTTTGCTCGCAAATACGCGATTCTGAGAGGGTTTTACACAAACGGTTGATATTCAAAGCAATAAGAGAAAATACGCCCTTTGGAAAACTTTGCGCAGGCTCAGGGTTTTGCGATAGATATCTTATCGAGTCTCCGTTAAGCATCTATCGAGACTCGATAAGATATCTATCGAGTCTCGATTCGATATCTATCGCAACTCCATTAGGCCTCTTTCGCCGAACAATTTCATACAAATTAACCAACATTAAGACTTTTAACGAAATTTAATCGGACAAAAGCGGTTTATTTTTCTCTAGAAGGTGCAGTCGCCAGGTACCTGTTTTTTCAGAATTTTCAAGACAAAAGGCAGGGCGCGCTTCCATGGAAACGCGCCCTGCCTCAATATTTTTTTCATTTGGAGCCCTCCGCCAGTGCCCCACCCGAAGGCACGTGGCGGGACGCTAATTCATGAAGAACATGATGATAAGCTGGGCGATCACCACACGGACAAACATGCCCAGGGGATAGACGGAGGCATAGCTGATGCTGGCCGTGTCGCCCTTCAGTGTGTCGTTGGCATAGCCCAGGGCCATGGGGTTGGCCATGCTGCCACAGAGGATGCCACACACGGTGCCAAAGTCGTACTTGTGCTTGTGGAGGGCGATGGCACCGAGGATGACCGTCGGCACAAGTGTGATGAGGAAGCCGATGCCCAGCCACAGCAGTCCCTCGGGGCGCACCACGGTGGCAAAGAAGTCCTTGCCGGCCGAGAGGCCGAGGCACGCTAGGTAGATGGCGAGGCCCAGGCTACGCAGCATGAGCGAGGCCGAGCGCGTGGTGTAGGAGATGAAGTGCATCCGCGGGCCCAGGGCGCCGACGATGATGCCCATGATGATCGGGCCTCCGGCGATGCCCAAGCGGATGGGCGAGTTCATGCCGGGCAGGCTGATGGGGATGGTGCCGAGGGCCAAGCCGAGCACGATGCCCAGGAAGATGCTGCCGATATTGGGTTTCTCAAGGGTCTTCACCGAGTTGCCGAAGAAACTCTCCACATTGTTCACCGCCTCGTGACGTCCCACCACCGTGACGCGGTCGCCATACTGAAGGCGCAGGTCGTCGCTGGCCAGGAGCTTGATGTCGCCACGCAGCACACGGCTGACGTTGACGCCATAGGTGTGGCGCAACTGGAGCTCGCCCAGGTGGCGGCCGTTGAGGGCCGTGCGTGTCACGACGCAGACGCGACTCTCCACGTTGGAGTCGATGGCGTTCCAGTCGATCTGCTCGCCGTTCCAGTCTTTCTCCACCTGTTTGCCGAAGAGCAGCACCATGGCATCCTCATCCTCCTTGGTGGTCACCACGAGCAGCGAGTCGCCCGTCTTGATGATGGTGGACGACACGGGCATGATGACCTGTCCGTTGCGCCAGATGCGCGAGATGATGAACTTCAGGTGGGTCGTCGAGGCAATCTGCGCGATGGTCTTGTCGGCGATGGCGGGGTTCATGGCGATGAACTGCGCAATGTAGGTGTGGTCGTCGTCGGTGAGAGGCTTCACCTCGAGGTCGCAGGGCTTGACAAAACACTTGCGGATGAGCATCATCGCGATGATGACGCCCACCACACCGAGTGGATAGGTGACCGCCGTGGCCAGCGCCACGCTGTCTGACGACAGGCCAAGCACGTCGAGGGCCTGCGTGGCCGCACCCAGGGCCGGTGTGTTGGTGGTGGCGCCACAGAGCAGGCCCACCATGTCGGGCAGGCTGATGCCCGTGAGGGGCACCAGGGCCAGGGCAAACACCGTGCCCGCGGCGATGATGGCCAGGCTCCACAGGTTGAGCGCCATGCCCTCATGGCGGAGCGAGCCGAAGATGTTGGGGCCCACGTGGAGGCCCAGGCAATAGACAAACATCGAGAGGCCAAAGGTCTCCGCATAGTCGAGCACCGTGCTGTCGACGGTCAGTCCCAAGTGTCCGGCCAGGATGCCGATGAAGAAGACGAAAGCCACGCCCAGCGAGACTCCCATCACCTTGATCTTGCCCAAGGCCATGCCAATGGCGATGATCAGCGATATAATCACCACCGACTCGGTAGACGAGTGGATGGAAAAGAGAGAAAGAAGCCAGTCCATCAGAGAATGTTCAAGTATTTTTCGAGCGGTATGCCGCGGTTCTTATCTTCATTGTCTTTGTTCAGGTCGATCAGTTGGTAGACGGCGTCCATGGCCTGCCGTGTGGCCGTGGCCAGCGCCTCGCCATCGAGCAGGTGGCCGATGAGCACCGCCGAGAAGATGTCGCCCGTGCCGGGGAAGTGGACCGGTATCTCGGTGTAGGGCAGTGAGAAATAGTCGCCCGACAGGTGGTTGTAGCCCATGACGCTGGGCTGTCCGTCGACCTTGATCGACGTGATGAGCACCGACTGGCTGCCGATGGCGCGCAAGGCGTCGACGAGGGCCACAGCCTCGTCGCGGCTCACACCCTCAGCGTGGTAGTCGGAGCCCGTGAGATAGCAGGCCTCGGTGTGGTTGGGATAGATGAGGTCGGCCACGGCGATCATCTCGCGCATGCTCTCGATGGTGGCCGGCGT
This sequence comes from Prevotella sp., assembly GCA_050875105.1. Classification (GTDB taxonomy): domain Bacteria; phylum Bacteroidota; class Bacteroidia; order Bacteroidales; family Bacteroidaceae; genus Prevotella. The sequence goes on from JBNMMB010000015.1 coordinate 7,135, forward strand.
CACACCGTTGTAGAGCTTGCCCTCGTCGCCCATGATGGGGTCCACATAGATGGTGGTGCCATTGGCGGCTTGCTCGCGGCAATATTGCGACACGATGCGCGCCTGTCGCTCCGAGGCGATGAAGCCCGTGGCGATGGCGTCGTAGCGGAAGCCAAGCTCCTTCCACACGGGGAAGACACCCGTGATGTAGTCGGTGGTGTCGAGGAGGTTGAACTTGCCGTAGTCGAGCGTGTTGGACACGATGGCCGTCGGCAGGTTGTAGGTGGAGTGACCCATGTAGGAGAGGATGGGCAGCATGGCCGCCGTGGCCACCTTGCCGTATCCGCAGATATCATTGATCAGGAGGATTTGCTTCTTTGTCATGATTGGTTGTTTTCTTTTGCTGAGATAGCGCAAGCCTATCGCCCTGGAGCTCGCTCCAAAAGGCTGGCGCGCCTCTTATCTCATGCAAAGTTAGCAAAAAGAAATTGGGGGCAAAAACGGATTGGTAAAAATATTAAAAAGTTATCCAAATAAATACTAAAGGGCGTGGCCGTCTCGTTTTATTGTTGTAACTTCGCATAGTGAAATTTTAAATCTGTACTAAAGCCTATGACATCCGTTGATCATAAATATTGCCTGATCCTGGCCGGTGGCAAGGGCCGTCGCCTGTGGCCCTGCAGCCGCGAGATGCACCCCAAACAGTTCATCGACTTCTTCGGCACGGGCCGCACGCAGTTGCAGCAGACCTACGACAGGATGGCGAAGATACTGGATCCCGAACACATATTTGTCAACACCAACATCGACTACCTCGACCTGGTGACCGCACAGCTCCCCGACGTGCCGCGCGAGCGCATCATGGCGGAGCCCATCCACCGCAACACCGCACCCAGCATCGCCTGGGCCAACCACCGCATCTCACAACTCGACCCCGACGCGTGCATGATTGCCGTGCCGTCGGACCAGCTGGTCTTCAACGAGGACGCCTTCCGCGCAAACGTGCTCGAGGGCTTGGCCTTCGTGGCCCAGCACGACAGCTTCCTCACGATGGGTGTGAAGCCGACGCGTCCCGAGCCCGGCTACGGCTACATACAGATGGGCGAGCCACAGGAGAAAGACGTCTACAAGGTGAAGGCCTTCACCGAGAAGCCCGACCGCGAGTTTGCACAGATGTTCATGGACAGCGGCGAGTTTTTCTGGAACACGGGGCTCTTCCTCTCCAACGTGCGCCATCTGCGCGAGGAGTTCTCACGCATCTTGCCTCCCGTCTTGCGTGGGCTGGACGAGCTCAACAGCCATGCCTCGGCCAAGGAAGAGGAGGACTACATGATGGAGCACTTCACGGCCTACCCCAACCTGTCGGTCGACATGGGCATCCTGGAGAAGTCGGACCACGTGAGCGTGATGAGATGCGACTTCGGATGGGCCGACGTGGGCACGTGGCACGGCATCTACGAGGCCTTGCCCAAGACCGACGAGGACAACGTGGTCATCGACTCTGAGGTGATGCTCGAGAACAGCCACGGCAACATCATCAAACTGCCGAAGGGGCGCCTGGGCGTCATCAACGGACTGGAAGACTTCATCGTGGCCGAGAAGGGCAACGTGCTGCTCATCTGCAAGAAGGAAGACTCGTCGGCACTGGTGCGCAAGTATGTCAACGAGACTCAACTGAGAAAGGGCCAAGACTACGTGTAAGTCCGCAGGCAACTTATAATAAGGTGGGGCGAGAGCCTTCTGCCCGACACCACAAACAATGAGGAAAGCCATTCCTGTCAGACTGCTGACGGGAATGGCTTTCTTCGTTGAAGAGGAAGGGCATGGCTGGGTATCAAAGAGTTATGGTGCCAAACCACGATTATTGATCAACTTATTCCACGGTGAAAGACCATAAAATGATATTCGTCACTCGAACAGTTGATCCATTGTAACTTCGCTGTGCACCAAACTATGATGCAAGCCGTCGGCGACACCGTAGGTAGTAACGAAAGTGATGACCAATGAAAACTTGGTCTTGGTGGAACTTTGGAACAATTCCAATCGTTGTCTCAGTAACTGCTCGTATGATTCAGTAATGCGATACTCCGACTTACTGAACTTCATCTCACACAGATGTATGATACGGTCTGCACGCTTGATGACTAAATCAATCTGACCGCCTTTCTGCCCTTCACTTGCAGTCTTGCGCCATGAAGAAACTTCTGTTGCCATACCCGAAATACCCAAAGCACGTTTGATGCAGTCAGTATGCATCAAGCACACTATCTCAAATGTGAGTCCTTGCCATGTTGCTACCTGGCGCGACTCAAAGTTATGACTCCACCAATGTTCATCGCCCGACATATCCTGCAAGATGAACCTGTAATAAAACAATGTGTAGAAATCAACCAGACGATAGATTGTGTCTTTTGTCTTATATCCGAAATTCTGACTCCGAGAGATGAAGTCGCATCGTTCAAGGTTGGTGAGCACACGGGTGAGCGTTCCACCAGTTACTCCTATGGCTTTTGATATTTCATCTCGAGACATTCCATCATGATGAGCAGCCAAAGCTTTTACGACATTTATGTATAAGTCGGCATTTGAAAACAGAGCATTATATAATTCATCGAACTCACTCCGCATAATACCTCCTTGAGCAAAGAATAGTCTGTCTACATTCTGTACAAGACTTTCTTTTGTGTTGATGAGACTTAAATAGAATGGAATGCCACCGAATACCATATAGCACTGAAGTGTTTGGTATCTGTCCCATTTGCAGTGCTTTCTTTGAAGATATTCTTCCGTCTCATGCAAAGTAAAAGGTCTGACATAAATGCTGCTTGTGATGCGGGCATGCAGTCCGCCTTGGTTTTCTATCAGATTGTCAACCATCCATGATGTAGCCGAGCCACTGGCAATAAACACTATATCACTACGGCGGGCTGCCCAACCATTCCAAAAATTCTCTAATGCAGCAACAAAGTCTGACTTTTGAGTGTCAATCCAAGGCATCTCGTCTATAAATACCACTTTCTTTCTGTTTGCATCAAGCGATTCAAGGTATTCTTCAAGTACATCAAAGGCATCAAACCAATCGGCAAACTTGTCGGGCTTCACTCCAGAGTACTTTTTCAAAGCACGCGCAAAACTCGCAAGTTGTCTTTGGCGTGAAAGGTTATGTCCACCGACAAATGTAAAATCATAGTGGCCTTGATAATACTGGTCAACAAGAAAAGTCTTACCGACTCTTCGTCGCCCATACACTATCACAAACTCGGAGCGATCTGACTCCATAACTCTTTTGAGTTCTTGACACTCCCGCTCTCTGCCAACAAGTTTATTCATCATGCTCATACCATTGTCTATTAATGTATGCAAAGTTAATGATTTTATTGCAGCAAAGAGAGAAATATATAGTGATTATTTACCCAAATCTATATAATTGAGCCAGATTTGGGTAAATAATCGCTATAAAAACTCGTTTTTGATGCCGGTTTACTTTCATGCTTTGTCTGCCTGCCAGTTATACTCAATATAGAGCGGATACTTCTTGTCGGGCTGCACCATTCTCGGAGTGCGCAGTCTCAATCTTCCTTTCGGATAAGTGCGTGATATTCTTCCCATATACAAATCTATTTCAAATTCATTTATAATCGATATATGCGAAGATAGCAGAAAAGTTTGCTCCGCCACTCCTCTTTCTTTGGTTTCAGAAGATTTTAGTATTAAAGAGGAGTGTTTTTTATAAAGTATAAGACTCTTGTTTTAGTTTATCACTCGCCCAAAATGTAACAATGCACACTTTTGGCGAGTTACGTTTCATTAGTCTGTATTCCAAAAGTTTGTCTCATCACCTTCATACGCATCCATTGCATCAGGCAAGTCTCCATAAGGATAATATCCAGTTCCTAATCCATGTTCCTCGTTCAAAAAATCATCTTCAGGATAACCAATGCAGTCACCATAATGATTGATATAATGATTTATGCCATCAGGATGAGTTAAACAAGTAAGTGCTCGTCCGTCTATAAAATGGTTTAAATCGGGTGATAGTCGATACTTTGCTTCTGTTATAAATTTTCCATCAAGAGACATAAAGCCGACATTATTTTCTTTTACATATCCAAAAGTATATTCGCCAGCATCAAAAAAATCATCAAACTGCGGTAGCGCAATATTTGTAAATTTGTCATACACAAATTTGACTACCCCTTTCTTGCCATCTTTACTTACAATAAAATAAGCATTGGTTTCGGTTGCATAAAAGAAGCCAATGTCATCATACATATTTCTAAGAAGCACATTTCCTCTAATATCTTTCAACCCTTTATATTTACGACTTGAACCATATCGTCTTAGCTCTGAGAATATCGTATTATGACTTAGTGGTTGTAAAGTGTCTGGACATATTGTTTGTCCAAAGCAAAGTAATAAATGGGCAAAACCCACTTTGTTTTCTTCATCATAAAAGTAACCATATAATTTTAGTCCGTCTTGCTTGTACCAACAATCTACAGGAATATAGATATGATTGTTAATTTCGTTGAAGAAGGAATCTATTTCCACATTTGATTGGAATGACTTATACGCATATTTCATAGTCTGTAATTTTCACCGTTTGAATATTCTTTAAGAATGTCTCTAACCTTAACTTCACGCAAAAATGGTTTCCATAAAATGCATGCCAAGACACCGTTCAATCTCTGCTATACTTTTGAATGAGAAGTTGGTTCGTCCTGAAAGAATCTTGCTGACATACTGAGGAGAACATCCAAGACGCGCTGCTATGTCGACACGTGAGAGTTTATGTTCCTGCATATAGTCAATAATCTTCATGGCAATGCCTTGTGACCATTTCAGCCACACTTCATTGTCTTGTCTCCACTTTGCTTCTTCTGCAAAAGAAGATGGTTCGCTGCTGAGATTTCTCTCAAGGAATTTTAATGTTTTCTCTTTCATTGTCAATCCTCCTCAAAATAATCTACGAAACCATTTTTATCCCTTTTCGTAGAATCCATTTGGACTCATCTTTGCCCAACAAAGATACATTTCCTTGTAATTATCCTTGATAAACTCACGTATGATGCGTATGGCTTTATCGTTAAGTCTGCCACGCTCTTTTACCACAGTATTGCCATTACCTTTTACAAAAAACTTCGCTGAACCTATTTCAGTCAGTTTATTGTCGCTGGCATGTACGTGCATAGCTTCAATGACGCAATGTGACGTATAGTAAAGGAAATATCCCGAAACTTTGAATTCGTAATACTTAGGCATATGACTCCTCCATGTATTTTCGGTTCTTGTTCCAATAATCCTCTACGATACTTAATTCAACATCGTCCATAGTAGTTTCCAACACCTCACCTTGTGGAGACATAAGCAATGCGTGATGTGGTTCGTTAAGGTCCAACACACGTATGTTGGAGTCATCTGTCTTGTTGAATGCGTAACCACAAACTATCATGTCAGCCGTAGAACTCACCTTTAATAAGTCTTCATTGTTCATAGTCTCCGATTTTTACAGTTTTTATGTTCTTCAAGAAAGTTCCTGGATTTATATAGAGATTCTGGAGTATTGGCACCAAGTCGATATACTCTTCTGTTATGCCAATACCCTCATAGTCAGCCATCACTACTATATAACCGTCATCCCACGATTTTACCTCTACATACTTTTTCAGTATGCTCGGAGTGCGGAAACGAATGTTGTAGTCGGAATACCTGAATGAAGTCATGTCGCCTTGATTAGACAACACAGCTTGGTTCTTTGCTTCTTGTGTACTCATAAGTTCACCTCCTTATTTAATACATTGATACTTGTCCTATACAAAGGTAGTGCATTTACTTTAAAAACAAACATATAGCCCGACTTTTCTCTCAAAATAAAATGATCACAAAAGAAAGTTGCGGAAACGACGCGGTTATTGATCATTTAATTTTTGGAAATGCAGCATTATTGGCAAGTTTATTCAGCGGTAGAAGAACGAAAAAAGCGATATGAGAGTTTCGCTCAGAAATTCTCATATCGCTGATATTCATTGCTTTGAGCCTTGACGACCCAACAATAAGCGGTTAATACTCGTCCTCGTTGAAGAGGATTGGTGAGGCTGGGTATCAAAGAGTTGTGATGCCAAGCCACGATTATTGATCAATTTATTTAGTGGTGAAAGGTCGTAAAAGGGCGATACAAATCACTATTGCATGACCTTAGTTGAGCAACCATTTTGCAGACCACTCTGCTAAAGGTGACGGACAAGCAAGCATACCGCAGTTTTGTTGCAAATTGAGGAACGAGAAACGTATGCGGTTCTTGGGTTGATAGCGTTCGTTGTACACAACAATGCTTCTGCCACTGACACAATTCTCGGCCTTTACTTCTACGGGGATTATCTCGTCCTCTCGCTGTAACAAAAACTCTATCTCTGCTTTTCCTTCCGAAGACCAATAGTAAGGCATAGAACCGTATGACGGCAACAGACTTTGCAGCACAGCATTCTCAGCCATTGCCCCCTTGAATTCAGTGTAGTTGGCAGCCGGGTCTATGACGATGCTTCCAGGTAGTCCTGCCAATCGCCGCAATAGTCCACAGTCACTAGCATAAACCTTGAATATGTCAGGTTCCTCATAGGCACTCAGTGGCATTCCCGGTTTTGAAACGGCATTCACACGATATATCATGCCTGCATCTTCAAGCCACAGCAAGGCATCTTCGTAGTCACGGCTTCTTGCTCCTTTCTTTATAACCTTATAGATGAACTTACGGTTTTCCTTGGCAAGTTGAGATGGAAGCGAATGCCAAATAGCATGAATGCGCGGTATCTCACGAGGCTCTGCATACTTGGCAAAGTCAAGTTCATACAAGTCTAATATGCCTTGCAGAATGTCATCCACGGCTTGCATACCTTGATTTTCAAGCATACAGGCAGCGGCTTCAGGCATTCCTCCTGACACCATATATCTGCGATATTCAGACTTCAATTTGTCAAGTATGATGAGAGGCAGCTTCTCTGGCCTCTCTATCTGTTCCACAAAATTGAATGTCTGGATATCGCTGGCTCGCAGATACTCTTTGAATGTTATCGGATACATGCGCATTACCTGCACCTTCCCTACTGGCACAGTCATTCTCCGCTTTTTCACAGCCACGCCCAACAGCGAACCTGCTGCTATAATATGCCATTCGGGAGCATCCTCACAAAAGTACTTCAATGAGTTGAGTGCTTCCTCACATTCTTGTATCTCGTCAAAGATGAGTAGCGTCTTGCCCGGAATAAGTGGAACTTGGCTATAAAGGGCAAGTTCTTTTATGATGCGTGCAGGCTCCTTTGACACAGCGAAAGCTGATTGCAACTCTCTTTGGCGGTCGAAGTCGAACTTCGCCACATAGTCGAAATGCTCTTTCCCGAACTCTTCCATTGCCCATGTTTTGCCTATTTGGCGGGCACCTTTCAAAAGGATTGGCTTGTGCATTTCGGCATCTTTCCAATCCTTGAATTTATTTATGACGTCTCTTTCTATTCTCATATTTTCGCTAATAACTTACGATTTGTGCCAAGCAAGACACTTTTCAGAACTTATTATGTGCAAAGATACAGTATATAAATGGAAACTACAACTTTCCAGAAAGCTATTTTCTCTTCCAATAACATCTTGTTTCCTATAGTCACGGAAATGACGCAGTTATTGATCATTTAATTCTTGAAATACTGGCTTATTGATAAGTTTATTTAGAGGTAAAAGAACGAAAAAAGCGATATGAGAATCTTCTTGAAAATTCTCATATCGCTGATATTCAATGCTTTGAGCCTTGATGGCTCGACAGTAAGCGATCAATACTCGTCCTCGTTGAAGGGAACTGAGGAAACAAAAAATCCTTGCGGACGGGAGCGCCCAGGGGCGTCTCATCCGCAAGGATTGGGTTATTGGCTTGCGCTTCCTTACTTCAGGGGTGTGATGTGGAAGGTGAAGGTCATGTCCTGATAGTTCACGCGGTGCTGCGGCAGCGGCCATGCGCCCCAGCTGTTCTCGCCAGCGACACCAAACTGAGCCAGGTCGAGGCAGAGCTCGGTGAACTTGCTCTTGGGCACCTCGGGCGAGTGGCGCTGCGCCTTGCTGTCGCCCTCGTCGAGGTCGCTGATGTTATAGTGCAGGGCACTGGCGTCGAAGAAGTGCTCCTGGGCGGTCACGCAGAAGCCAAAGCCGTCGGCTGTGGTCTGCTTCCACCAGCGGATGTCGCTCTTGGTGCCTGTCTCCTGCGGACGGATGTAGGGGAAGAACTGCTGGTCGGCAGTCTGCTTGTAGATGCCGATGTTCTGGCTGGCCTTGCGGTCGATGTAGTTCTCGATCGGGCCACGGCCGTAGAACTCGCTCTGGTCCATGTTGTAAGCCAGGTCCATCACCATGCCGAAGCGCAGCAGGCCGTTGACCTTGGCGTCGGGTGTGGTCTTCATCTGCTGGGAGACGGTCATGGCTCCCTCGCCGTCGATGTCGTAGGTGAGGGTCAGCGTGGCCTTCACCTCAGGCATGTCGTAGACGGCCACCACACGGGCGCCGACCTTGCCGACCTTCTCAGAGGTGACGGAAGTGAGGTTCATGACGGGGTTGCGCCAAGCCTTGAAGCGGCTCTGGAGGCCTGCGCCCATGTCGTTGTCGGTCACGGCGCGCCAGAAGTTGGGACGCAGCGTGCCACCCTCGGGCAGCAGGTTCTTGCCAGCCACGCTGTAGGTCTTGAGCAGGCCGGTGGCCTTGTCGAACACGATGTCGAACTGGTCCTTGGCGCTCACGCTGACCACGTTGGCCTTCTTGTCGTCGGTCACCTTCAGCTTAGCCTTCTGGGTGGGCTGCTCGACAGCGGCGGGCTTCGCCTCGCGCACAGCCAGCTGTCGGTAGGCCACCACCTGGCCCTTGCTCATCAGGGGCTCGGCGCTCTTCAGGCGGAACTCGATGTTGAGCATCACCTCGCCCTCGGCCGGGACGGTGTAAGGCAAGGTGAGGTTCACCTTCTGCTGGGGCTTCACGTTGAGCTGTGCCACCTTGCCGTTCTGGACAGCCTTGCCGTCCTTCATCAGGGTCCACACGAGCTCATAGTTGCTCAGGTCGCGGAAGAAATACTCATTGTAGACCGAGATCTGACCCTTGGCCAGGTCGACGGCCTCAGCCCAGATGTTCTGGTGGACATAGGCGACCTCATAGGCGTGGGGGTTGAGCTGGCGGTCGGGAGAGATGATGCCGTTGCAGTTGAAGTTGTTGTCGGAAGCATCCTTCTTGTTGTAGTCGCCACCATAGGTGTAGAGCGGTGACATGTTGCCCGTGTTGGGCTCATACTTGGCCGAGATGGCGTCGTAGTCGGCCACGGTGCGCGAAGCCTTGAAGTCGGGCTTGCGGTGGAGGCCCTGGTCGACGAAGTCCCAGATGTAACCACCCTGGTACTTCGGGTACTTGCGGATGAGATCCCAGTACTCGAGGAAGCCACCGCTGGAGTTGCCCATCGTGTGGTTGTACTCACACTGGATGAGCGGGCGCTTCTGGTCGGCGTTCTTGGAGTACTTGTCGGAGGCGTCGTGGCTGTAATACATCGGGCAATAGATGTCGGAGCACTCGCCATGGCCCCAAAGGCCGCGCTCATACTGCACGGGACGGCTCTTGTCCTGGCTCTTGATCCAGTTGTAAGCGTCGACGAAGTTCTGGCTGTTGTCGGTCTCGTTGCCGAGGCTCCAGACGATGACAGAGGGGTGGTTGTATTGCATCTCGACGTTGTGCTGGTTGCGCTCGAGGATCTGCTTGGCGAAGGTCTTGGTGACGACGGGCGAGTTCTGGCCATAGCCGAAGCCGTGGCTCTCCTGGTTGGCCTCGGCGGTGACGTAGAGACCATACTCGTCGCAGAGGTCATACCACACGGGATCGTCGGGATAGTGGCAGGTTCTGACGGCGTTGATGTTGAGACGCTTCATGATCTTGATGTCCTGGATCATGCGCTCACGCGTGACGACATAACCGCCATCGGGATCCATCTCATGACGGTCGGCACCCTTGATGAGCACCGGCTGGCCGTTGACGAGCAACTGGCTGTTCTTGATCTCGACCTTGCGGAAGCCCACCTTCTGCGGGATGACCTCCACCACGTTGCCCTTACGATCCTTGACGATGGTGAGGAGCGTGTAGAGATAAGGTGTCTCGGCGGTCCACTTCTTGACGTTGCGGACGGTGAAACGGGCCGAGCCTGTGCTCATGTTGTGGAAGCTGCCCGACGACTTGCCCACCACCTGGCCATTGGCATTGAGCAGTTGGAAGTCGAGGATGGGATCGCCCTTCACGTTGACGTTGATGAGCAGCTCGCCGTCCTGGTAGTCGTTGAGCAGGTCGGGTGTCAGCTTGACATTGCTGACCTGGATGGCCGGGTTCTTGGCGAAGAGGTAGCAGTTGCGTGCCACGCCAGAGAGGCGCCAGAAGTCCTGGTCCTCATCCCATGAGCCGTCGCACCAGCGGAAGGTCTGGAAGGCGATGAGGTTCTTGCCGGGCTTCACAAACTTGGTGATGTCGAACTCGGCAGCGACCTTGCTGTCCTCAGCGTAACCGGCGAAGTGGCCATTGACGAAGAGGTAGATGTTGGACGTGACCGACCCGAAATGGGCCACGACCTGCTTGCCGTTCCAGTCAGCGGGCACCTCGATGACACGGCGATAGGTGCCGACATGGTTGTCGGTGATGGGTACAGGCACGCTGTCCTCGGTCACCTTATACTCCTTCTTGAAGCCCTTGAAGTAGTCTTGGTCGTTGAACATGTATCTCCAGGCAAATCCTGAGTTGACATACTCGGGGTCGCCATAGCCGTTGACCTCCCAGATGCCGGGCACCTGCATGGTCTTCCAGGCTGAGTCGTCGTAGTCGGCCTTGTAGAAGTCGGTGGGGCGCTGGTCGGCGTTGGCCACCCAGTTGAACTTCCACGCGCCCTCGAGCGAGAGGTAGTTGGCCGACTTGGTCATGTCGCCAGCCAAGGCGCTCTGCTCGTTCTCATAGGCGAAGAAGTTGGTTCGCAGCGGATAGCGGTTCACCGCATTGACCTGCAGGTCGTGCCATTCGGTCCATGTGGGCATCTGCTCCACGGGAGCCGCCTTCTTCACTCGGGCCGCGCTCATGTTGAGAGCCATGGCTGCCATGGCTGTAATGAACAATGCTTTTCTCATGTGTTATTGGTTTAAGTTATTTCTGTTTGTCTAAGTAACGATGATACTCGCAGGCGGCGAGGAGGAAGGCTCCCACGCCGAAGTTGGCCTGTGAGTTCTTGTCGACGATCTGTCCGGGGATGGCCTTCTCGCCGATGGGCTGCACATAGCCCACCTTGCCGTCGGGCTGGAGCGCCGCCTCGGTGGGATATTTCCATGCGCGGTCGATGGTCTTGCGATACTGCTTGGCGCTGAGCAGGCCGTTGTTGACACCCCAGAGGTAGCCATAGGTGAAGAAGGCCGTACCGCTGGTCTCAGGGCCGGGGGCCAGGTCGGGATCCATCATCGAGCGTGTCCAGTAGCCCTGCTTCTGCTGCAACTGCTGCACGGCAGCGGCCAGGCGCTGATACTTCTTGACGAAGAAGTCGCGGTGAGCGTAGTCGGCGGGCATGTCCTGCAGCACCTTGGCCAGTCCGGCCAGCACCCATCCGTCGCCGCGGGCCCAGAAGTCTTTCTTGCCCGAGGCCGTCTTGTGCTTGGGATAGACATACTTGCCGTCGCGGAAGTAGAGACCGGTCTCCTGGTCGAGCATGATGCTGTCGGAATAGAGCAGGTTCTCATAGAGCTTGTCGAGATACTGGCGGTCGCCCGTGAGCTTGTACATCTTGGTCATGACGGGCATCACCATGTAGAGGGCGTCCGACCACCACCAGTAGTCGTGGGCCTTGGAGTAGGCCTCATAGCCCATCACCTCCTTGGCGCGCCGCACCATGCGCTCGTTGCGAGCGGAGGCTCCCTGGGCGTTGGCAATCCAGTAGAGGTCGACATAGGTCTGGAAGCAGATCTGCCAGTCGCCGAAGAGCACATACTGCTGGCCTTCGCCATAGTTGCGATACTTCCACTTGGCGGGGTCGGCCTCCGTGGCGCCCATCCAGTGGTTGTGCTCGGCCCAGCGTGTGCTGTAATCGAGCCAGGCCTTCTTGCCGAGGAGTTTGTAGGCTTCCATGTTGCCTGTGTGATAGGCGGCGTTGTCCCAGAAGGAGCGCACCTCCGCCTTGTTGTGCTGCTGCCAATAGTCGTTGACCTTGGCGATGGTCGCGTCCACTTGCTCCGTCGTCCATCCCTTGGCCTGTGCGCCGAGGGCTGCGAGGGCCACAAGGGCCGTCAGAATGATTTTTCTCATAATCGTTATTGGGTTTCAGTATTTATCGTTTACCATTTGTCCTTGGTCTGTATGTCGTCGGCCCAGCGATGGTCCTTGGGGAAGGGCTGTCCGCCCCAGGCCTTGACCTGCGTCCAGGGCTCGGCGGCCGCGGTCCAGAAGGGGGCGTCGGCGGGAAGGCCGAGGGGCATGAACATCAGCGAGCACATGTAGAGCGAGCCGTTGTTGGTGTACCAGTCGGCGGTGGCGGGCTGGGAGCCACAGAAGCCGATGGTGAGATAGCCGCCGGCATTGTAGTTGTTCTGCTGGTCGAACATGCGGTGGAGCACCTGCGTCAGGGCGGCGCGCACCTGTCCGTTGGAGAGGTCCTTGGGCAACTTCTGATACCACGCCATGAGGGCGAGGGGCTGCATGGCGGCCAGGCGATAGGGCGTGGACCGGCCGATGACGGGGAACGTGCCTTCGGGCGAAATGAAGCGCTCGAGGATGATGGCATACTTCTGGGCACGCTTGAGCTCGCGGTTCCAGTATTTCTGGTAGTCGAGGCGGGTGTTGGCACGGGCGTCGACCATGTTTTGCAGGGTCTCCAGGTACATGGGATGGAAGACGTAGCTGCTGTAGTAGTCGAAGGCGAAGTCGGGACCGTCGGCATACCAGCCGTCGCCCACATACCACTCTTCGACCTTGCGGCAGGCGGTGTTCACGCGAAACTCATCGTATGGGGCCTTGACCTTGGCAAGGAAGCTCTCGATGGTGGAGCTGAAGAGAAACCAGTTGGTGTAAGGCGGATCGACACGGCGCAACTGGGTGAACTCCTCCACATAGCGGCGCTTGGTGAGCGTGTCGAGGGGCTCCCACAGGGCCTTGTAGCCGCGGATGAAGCTCTCGGCCACATAGGCGGCGTCGACGAGGGCCTGTCCATGACCGCGCCATGCCAGGTAGTCGGGGCTCTCGGGGTCGACGGCGTTCTTGTAGCTGGCCAGCGCCCACTCGCGCAACTGCTTGCGCTGGCGGCCCTCGGCGGTGCCGTCGTCGGGCAGGCTGATCCACGGGGCGATGCCGGCCATCAGTCGGCCGAAGCACTCCATGTAGGCCACCTTCTTGGAACGACCGTCCCAGTTGGGCGACACCTCGAGCATCATGTTCTTTTGCAACTCGCCCTTGGCCATGTTCTCCAGCACAGGCTGGGCCATGCGGTAGGCCTGTTGGCACCAATACTCACGGTCGGTGAGCTGTTGTTTCTTCTTTGCTTGCGCCGCGCCCACAGGAAGGAGCAACACCAGGGCAAGCAACCACGTGTGCAGTGTTTTGGTTTTCATTTATCGGAGATTGATCGGGAGGACGGCCGTCTGCCCCGCAGGGACTGGCTCGTCCTCATGAATGTTTGGTTTTGCAAAGGCCTGGCCAGCGAGCCTGGCCAAGCGCAACTTATCCTTTGCAAAGATACAACAAAGAAACGAGAACCTTTTCTTATAATAGGTGGAAAAAACAGCCTTTGAGGTTAAATCATACTGATTTTTGGATGATTTAACACGCCACGAAGAGCTTGCCACCCTCGTTTCATCGCTTCACGATGAGCGTCATGCCGTCGCGTTCGGGCAGGATGACGTTTTCCACACGTGGGTCGGCGGCCACGTGATCGTTGAACTGGCGGATGCCCACGGTCTGGTGGTCATGGTCATAGGCCGGGTCCACCACATGACCGTCCCACAAGGTGTTGTCGGCCAGGATGGCTCCGCCCGCGTTGATGAGAGGCAACAGCGCCTCATAGGCCTCCACATAGGTGCGCTTGTCGCCATCGAGAAAGGCCAGGTCGAAGGTCAGCCCGAGCGTCGGGGCCTCAGCCACGGCGTCGCCGATGCGGAAGTCGATGTAGTCGGCCACGGGCGACTGCTCGATCCACGGGCGCGTGAAATCCTCCATCTCGTCGTTGATCTCATAGGTGTAGAGCATGGGGCGGTCGGCCTCACCGCCCGTCGCGGCAACAGGCAACAGGCCCGACTCGTGGAGCTGCTTCAGCCCCTCGGCCATGCAGAGGGCCGAATAACCCGAGAACGTGCCCACCTCCAGGATGCGACGGGGCTTGAGCATGAGCACCAGCAACTTGAGCAACCGACCCTGCAGGTGGCCGCTCACCATGCGCCCATGGATGGTGTGGATGTTGGTGGCGCGCCACAAGCGGTGCAGGTAGTCGCCCTCTGGCTCGATGTGGGCCAGGATATACTCGTCGATGGTCATCGCGTCAGCCTTCCTGTTGTGTGCCGTCGGCCAACAGTCCCTCCACGGCGAGGCGATAACTGTCGAGGCCAAAACCACAGATGACGCCCTTGCAGCCTGCAGAGATCATGGAGTGGTGGCGATACTCCTCACGCTGGTGGACATTGGAGATGTGGACCTCCACCACAGGGCAGTGGAGCGAACGGATGCAATCGAGCAATGCGATCGACGTGTGGGTATAGGCACCGGCGTTGAGCACGATGCCATCGTAGCTGAAGCCCACCTCTTGCATCTTGTTGATGAGCTCGCCCTCGATGTTGCTTTGGTAATAGTCGATCTGCACATCAGGGTAGTGCTGGCGCAATGTGGGCAGGTAACTCTCAAACGAACTCTTGCCATAGATGCCTGGCTCGCGCTTGCCGAGGAGGTTGAGGTTGGGTCCGTTGATGATCTGAATTTTCTTCATTTCCTTGGTCTTTTCCTTCGTTTTCGCTAATTTTGCCATGGGGAAGATGCCAAAAGGCGGCACTTGGCCACACTCGCAACGAGTCGGCAGTGCCCTCCCCAATGCAAAGGTAAGCGAAAATGGATAAAGCGCAAAGCAAATCGTCGACAAAATCGGGAAATATGTCGGCCGGCGACGCCACGCTGGCCGAACTGATGCGCCGTTACCTCCGCTACCTGAAGTTGGAGCGGAGCTACTCGACCAACACCCTCGATGCCTATCACCACGACATCAACCTGCTGTTCAGCCATCTCGCCGAACAACAGCTCACGCCTCTCGACGTGAAGCTCGAGGACCTGGAGCACTTTGCCGCTTGGCTCCACGAGCGCGGCATCGGGGCCAAGAGCCAGGCGCGCATCCTCAGCGGCGTGCGCTCGTTCTATCACTTCCTGGTCATCGACGGCTACCTCGACATCGACCCCACGGAACTCCTTGAGTCGCCCCACCTGCCACAGCACATCCCTGAATACCTGTCGGAGGATGAGGTGGACAGGATGGAAGGCGCCATCGACCTCACCTCGCCCGAGGGCCATCGCAACCGGGCCATCGTGGAGGTGTTCTTCTCCTGTGGCTTGCGCGTCAGCGAACTGGTCAACCTGAAGCTGTCGGACCTCTTCCTCGACGACCATTTCCTGCGTGTCGTCGGCAAGGGCAACAAGGAGCGGCTGGTGCCCATCTCCGACCGTGCCATCAACGAACTGAACCTTTGGTTTGACGACCGACGGCAGATGACCATCAAGCCGGGCGAGGAGGACTACGTGTTTCTCAACCGACGCGGCCACCACCTCACACGCACCATGATCCTCATCATGGTCAAGCGACTGGGCGAGGAGGCTGGCATCCGCAAGACCATCTCGCCACACACCCTGCGCCACAGTTTTGCCACGGCACTGCTCCGAGGGGGCGCCGACCTGCGCGTCATCCAGGTATTGCTCGGACACGCCGACATCGGGACCACGGAGATCTATACCCACATGGACGACGCCCTGCTCCGCGAGGAGGTGCTGATGCATCATCCGCGCAACATCCGAAACGGATACCGATAGACCGCCCGTCACCTCTCTCCCACCCTTCACCATAACCCTAAGCCCATGAGACTGAAAAACCTGTTGTTAATTCTCTTGATGTTGCCCATGTGCCTCCTGGCCCAGACGCCCCAACTGGGGGCGCTGACACAGGAGGACGGACTGCGCAGCGCATCGGTGACGAGCGTGCTGCGCGACCGCTATGGCTTTGTCTTCCTCGGCACCGACCAGGGCGTGTCGCGCTTCGACGGCACCAACATCCTCAACATCGACTTCCCAAAGGGCGACACGCAACGCAACATGGCCATCAACACCATGGTCGAACAGGACGCGCAGGCGCTGCTCCTGGGCAACAAGGTGGGCCTGTGGCTGCTCGACAGGCGGCAGCTCTCCATCCGCCGCATCCACCAGGAAGTCATCGACATGGAGGTGTTCGACATGGTGCGGACGACCGACGGCACGCTCTTCATCGCCACGGCACAAGGGCTCTTCAGGTTGCGGGGCAACCGGGTGGAACCAGTGAACATCTTCGCCCGCAGGCAGGTGGCCAACCATGCCGTCAGGCGACTGGCTCTCTGCGGCGGACGTCTCTACCTGCTCACGGGCCAACAGTTGGCCGAGACACCCGTCGGCAAGCCCGAAGCCACCGTTTTCCACAACCTACCCACAGCGTTTGCGGGCACGCATCTCACCTCGTTGACCAGTGCCAGGGGGCGCATCTATATAGGAACACGCGAGCGGGGTGTCTTGACCTTCCATCCCAAGAGCCGACAGTTTACGGCTTTTGCCAGCGACATACGCGACGTGTCGGGCCTCTCGGCCGACGGCATGGGCCACTTGCTGGTGGCCACGGCGTTTGACGGTTGCGTGGAGCTATCACTCGACAGCCATCGGGTGACACACCGCTACACCAGTCAGGCGGTGCCCATGTCGACCGATGTCACCCGCACCCGCATCAGCAACGCGGTGGTCTTCTGCCGCGACGACGAGGGTGTCAGTTGGATTGGCTATAAGTTTTTTGGTCTCGACTACAGCTTCCTGAACCGTGGTGTCTTCCACACCTTCAGCATGCCGGGGGTGTTCGACAGTGCCGATCATGCCGTGCGCAGTTTCCTGCTTGACGGGCAGCGCACTCTGCTGGGCACGCGGAGCGGCCTCTATGTGGTCGACAAGGCGCGCCAGACGGTGGCCTACGTGGGTCGCGAGGTTCTCCGCTCCGACATCGTGGCGTGCATCCGACGGGTGGGCGACACCTACCTGGTGGGCACCATCGGCGGCGGCCTCCACCGCCTCAGCGTCGGTTCGCTGACTCCCGTGCCGTCAGCGCAACTGGCTCAACTGGCTGGGGCCAACATCTATGACATGGTGAGCGACCAGCATGGCGGACTGTGGATCTGCTCCTCGGCGGGCTTGGGCCACTACGACGCGGCCTCGGGCTCGTTGCACCTCTACACCACCCGCAACTCGCAACTGCCCGACAACGAGGTATTCTGCATGGGCCTGGCCCGCGACGGGCGCGGATGGGTGTCGACGGCGGGTGGCCAATGCATGTGGAACCCCGACCAGCGCATGGTGACCACGGCGGGCATGATGCCACAGGTGGTCCGACTGGGCATGCTGCAAAACGTCAGGTGCTTGGCCGACGGACGCATGCTCTTCATTCCGCAAAACGGCACACCATCCGTGCTCACACCCGGCAACGGCAGTCTGCGAGCCCTCACCTTCGAGGGGTTGACAACAAGCCAGGGCATCCTCGACATCCAACCCTTTGGGCGAAAGCGCTTCATCGTGACCTGTTCCGACGCCGTTTACCTCGTAGGGCCAGACGGACAGGTGCGACGCTTCGGACACATCGACGGCCTGGCCAACTCGCAGTTTCAGTCGCACGCCATCTGGATCGACCCATCGACCGACACCTATTGGGCGGCCACCAACGGCGGACTGGTCTTCGCCCGACTGAGCAACATCAGCCAGACGCTGTTCCGCCACATCCCCATCATCCTGTCGGAGATACAGACCGACCATTGGTTCACACCCCAGGAGGCCAGCGCCGTGGTGCTCGACAGCCTGCTCACGCTGAGCCGCCACAACAATGAGTTCACGGCGCGGTTCACACCGCTCGCCTTTGGCAACACACGCGACTTGGCGTTCCGCTATCGCCTGGAGGGACACGACAAGACCTGGCAACTGGCCGACCGGTCGCGCACCATCGACTATCATGGCCTGTGGCCTGGCCACTACACGCTCCGCATCGAGGCCGTCGGCATGCCGGAGATGAGCGGTTGCGTGGTCGTCGACGTGCCCATGACTTCCACGGCCATCCTCATCTTGATGGTCATGCTGTTGCTGGCGGCATTGGCCGCTCACGTGGTGTGGTGCCGTTACCATCGGAAGCCTTACTTCTGGAAGCGCTTTGCACCGCAACCTGAGAAATACCAGAAGAGCCGCCTCGACGAGAAGGAGGGCCGCCGCCTGCAACAGGCGTTGCTGCGCTACATGGACGAGGAGCGCCCCTACCTCAACCCCGACCTGCAAATGGCCGACTTGGCAAAAGCCCTCGGCTGCTCCTCGCACACCCTCTCGCAACTCTTCTCGCTGCAACTCCACCGCAACTACTACGACTTCATTGCCGAGTACCGCATCAAGGCATTCCAACGGTTGGCCCAACAGCCTGCCAACCGCAACCTCACCATCACGGCCCTGGCAGAGCAATGTGGATTCAAGAGTCGCAACCCCTTCCTCGTGGCGTTTAAGAAGGCCACGGGCATGACGCCCAAAGACTACATGAAGAGCCTCAAGGAGTGACATTTCCAACGACCAACGATTGCGCCCTTTGCACTTTCCAACGGAAAAGTGCAAAGGGCTTTTCTTTGTAATCATCTATCCATCAGCATATTGAGAGACAAGTGCATCGCTTTGATGGGAAAGACATTTCACAAGGGGGAAATACTTGCATGGAAACGATTTCTTAACTATCTTTGCAACGAAAACCGAATATCGTTGCACGGAGCGCCTGCTCGCGTTGCACCGAAAAACAATTTATAAACCGACCTAAATGGAAAATAGTACTGCCCTACGCCAGGAGGCCATCAGCCGTTTGTATGAGACGGCGCGCCCCATGCTCCTATCCATTTTCAGAAAAGCCCACATCCCCGATGAGGACAGCAAGGATCTCGTGCAAGAGGTGTTTGTCAAGCTGATGACGCTCGACATCCTGCTCGCCGACCATCTCTTGGGCCTCGCCGTCACCATCGCCTACCAGAAGCGCACCGATTGGCTGCGCCACCATGTCTATTGCCGCCGCCTGCAAAACGAGTGGCGCCCGCAGGCCACGGTGGAGCCATGCGAGGTGGAGTGCCGACAACTTCTCCAGGCGGAGCGCCACGTGGTCAGCCGCATGAACGAATGTGACGCATGGGTCTACAGCCTCAGTCGCTTCGACAACAAGACGCCACAGGAGATCACGCTCATCACCTCCCTCTCGCTGCGCGCCGTGGAAGGAAGGCTCTATCGCACACGCAAGATGGTGAGGCAGACCCTGAAGGCCGCAGGATTCTAATCCCAACAGACATTGCTGCCCACATGGCTTCGTCTGGCAAGCATTCATCTTGTCGGAGGCAGGCATTTATATATAGGGGAAAACATAAAACAACACATAGGGGGAAAAACATAAAACGACATAGAACATGAAGAAAGTTTGCTTACTGCTCACAGCCTTGTTCCTCACGCTTGGCGCAATGGCACAGGGCTACAACCGCAATCGCGGCTTCGTGCATCCAGGAGGTCTGCACACCCAGGAAGACTTCGAACGCATCAAGGCGCTGCTGGCCAAGGGCGATCCCACCATCACGGCCGCCGTCAACGTGCTGACGCAAGCCGCCTACGCACAGGCGACAGCTGGCACCAACCCCGTGCAGACCATCGTGCGTGGCGGTGGCAATGGCGAGAACTACATCAACGCCGCCCGCGGAGCGACCATCGCCTACCAGAACGCCCTCGTGTGGAAGATCACAGGAAACACCGCCAACGCCAGTCATGCGGTGAGTGTGCTCATGCAGTGGGCCAACACCACCAAGGGCATCGGCGGAGACTCCAACTATGCCCTGGCCGCGGGACTCTACGGCTACCAGTTTGCGCAAGCCGCCGAACTGCTGCGCGACTACGACGGCTGGGCGCCCGAGCGCTTTGAGAAGTTCCGCCAGTGGATGTTGCAGGTGTGGTATCCGTCGGCCATCGGCTTCCTCCGTGGCCGCAACGGCACCTGGGAGAACGCCAGCCGCTGGTGGCAGGCACCCGGCCACTACTGGAGCAACTGGGGACTGTGCAACGCCCTCTGCGTGATGTCGATCGGTGTACTCTGCGACGACGTGTCGATCTACAACCAAGGCCTCAGCTACATCAAGCACGACCAGGTGGGCACGTTCACCGATCCGCGCACGGCCGCCCCCATCCTCAACGACGGACTCACGGAGTTCATGGGCAACCTCGTGGTGACCGTGAGCAACACACCGGCCAACCTGAAGGCTTCCTCATACGGCAAGATAGGCCAGATGCAGGAGAGCGGACGCGACATCGGACACGCCACGATGGCCCTCGGCCTGGCCATCGACATCGCACACATGGCCTGGAACCAGGGCGACGACCTGTTCTCATTCATGGACAACCGCCTGGCGGCCGGCATCGAGTATGTCGCCGCACAGACACAGAGCATCGAGGGATTGCCATGGACCAACTACAAGTATGGCACGAGTGGCCTCTACTACACCGACGGGCGCTGCTGGGTAATGGGCAGTCCGGCCCTCGGCAACCAGATACGTCCCTACTGGGGCACCGTCATCGGCCACTATGAGGGTGTGCTGGGCGCCAAGATGCCTTACTCGGAGATGGCCTATGCCGACATGACAAAGAACGGGCCCGACGGTGGCGGACAAGGCTCCACCAGCGGCGGATACGACCACCTGGGCTACTCCGTGCTGATGAACTACCGCGACCATGTGGCCACGGCTGACGAGGTGCCCACACTGCTCGCCCCGAAGATGGTGGTCGGCGGTGACACGCTCAACCAAAACGAACTGGGAGCGCTCGTCAACACGTTCAAGACCAACAACAACACAGGTGTGACCAAAGGCACCGTCATCAAGCTGTTGCCCCAACTTCGCGACAACAGCGAGGACACGGGCCTGTGGCAATGGAACACCGGCGAGACCACACGCGACATCACCGTCACGGCCAACGAGAGCTATGTCTACCGCGTCACCTACACCAACAAGAATGGTGTGAAGAGCCATCTCTGCTTCTCCATCGCCGTGCAGGGCGACTGCGAACCCTCGCCCGTCACGGCGTCGGCCACCTACGACGGCGTGACCGCCAACGACTCAATCACCATCTTCTATGACGATGCCGTGACCTTGAGCGCTTCAGCCAAAGGAGGATGGGGAACTTATCAGTGGAGCAATGGTGCCACAAGCAGCACCATCACCGCCAAGAACATCCGCAAGGACACCACCTTCGTCGTGACCTACAAGAACCAGGGCGGCGCCCTCTCACGCGACACGGTGCGCGTCGGCCTGAAATACTTCCGTCCGCAGATGGCGGTCAACGGCCAGACAAAGGTCGACACCGTGCAGTCCGTATGCCAACCTGGCGACAAGGTGGCCTTCAATCCCTATGTGCCCAGCACATTCCGTGACATCACCTTCCACTGGAGCAGTGGCTCCGAGGAGCGCAGCGTGACCTACGACAACCTCCAAACGAGCGTCATCGACACCCTCGTCTACACCATCCACGGCAAGAGCGACACCGTCTATTACGCTGCCTACATCAGCGACTCGCTCGACAGCCCCATCCCCGACGGCTACTATCTCATCCGCGACCGCTTCCACGACACCTATCTCACCAACAACTCTGTGGAGGGCGTGTCGTATGCCGCCGCCACGTTCACTCCGAAGAAGGAGGGTGACGCCTTGCAAGCGCAGGCCTGGAAGATCACCAACGAGAACACCGTCGGACCCTGCTACGACCTGCTCAGCCTGGGCGACCAGCGCTACCTGGCCCTCACCATGCGCATGACGACGAGCACACGCACGCCTTATTACTTCCGCAAGGCCCTGGGCACCAACTGGTATCACATCCGCAACAAGCGTCCCTGCTACTTCACCATCGGCGCCGATGGCGTGGTGGACCATGTCACCTACTCGGTGCCCACCAGCTTCCCCATCGAACTGATTCCATACAACGATCCCATGGGCATCAGCGACATGAGCACCGACCGCCCTACCGACGACAAGTGTTACAACCTCAGCGGACAGCGTGTCGGCTCCAACTACAAGGGCATCATCATACGAAACGGCAAGAAATACATCAACCGCTAAATCATGAAACACCGCATTTATATCTTCCTGTTGCTACAGCTCATCGTGTCGGCACTCACCGCCGCCACACTGACCACCTATCCGGCCCCTGCTGGCGCGCCCCTCAACCACGACTTCTCGGTGCGTGTCCGCACGGCGGGAGGCACCTGGCAACCTGTCGACGCCTATTCGTGGAACGTGGACCACACCGACAATGGAAAGCACCGCGTGGAGAAGACATCTGTGGCCTACTTCGACTTTGAGGGAACGGTCGACGTTGAGGTGACATGGAACAAGGGCGACGTCGAGACTGCCCGCGTGCGCCCGCTGTCGAAGGGCATCGCCGCAACCGTCAGCGGCAACACCATCCGCTTCAGCCTCGACCGCCCGCTCGACCTCTCAGTGGAGGTCAACGGTGACATCTACCACAACCTGCAACTCTTTGCCAACGCCGCCACGCCTGTCTACAAGAACGCCCAACAGGTGGCCAAGGCCTATGGCGTGAAACGCAAGGATGTGATCTTCTATGGGCCGGGCTACCACGACCTCGGACAGGACTCCATCCGCGTAGGCTCAGGGCAGGTGCTCTATGTGGCCGGCGGCGCATACATCAAGGGCTATGCCTCGGTGTGGCAGGCCACGGGCGCCAAGGTCATCGGCCACGGCATCGTGACGCCTGAGCGACAGCACGAGGGCATCATGGTCAGGTATTCGAACGACGTGGAGGTGGACGGCCTCATCACCACCCAGATACCTGTGGGCGGCAGCAATCGTGTCAGCGTGCGCAACGCCAAGGTCATCAGTTGGTATGGCTGGGGCGACGGCATGAATGTCTTTGCCAGCAACGACGTCAGCTACAATCATGTCTTTTGTCGCACCAGCGACGACTGCTCCACCATCTACTGCACCCGAAAGGACTATCATGGCGGTTGCCGCAACATCAGCGTGAAGGATGCCGTCTACTGGGCCGACGTGGCCCACCCCATCATGATTGGCCTCCACGGCGACATCGACCGCCACGAGGTCATCGAACAGGTGACCTACGACGACATCGACATCCTACAGCAACGCGAGAAGCAGGTGGACTACCAGGGGTGCATCGCCATCAACAACGGCGACAACATCACTGTGCGCAACATGACCTTCCGCAACATCCGCATCGACGACATCGACGAGGGCATGCTCATCAACTTCCGCGTGTGCTACAACCGCAAGTATTGTCATGCCCCGGGCGCCAGCATCCACGACATCACCCTTGAGGACATCAGCTACAACGGCTCACACGCCAACCTCTCCCTCATCACGGGGTACGACGAGAGCCGCACCATCAGCGGCATCCACTTCAAGAACCTGCGCATCAACGGACAGCACATCTACGACAAGATGCCTGGCAAGCCCGGTTGGTACAAGACCGCCGACTTCGCCCGCATTTTCATCGGCGAGCATGTGGGAGACGTGACCTTCGAGTAGACTAACAGGTTATCAGCATCAGATAGGCATTATTCAGGTAACAGGAAAGGCATGGAGCAACGTCCAGCCTTTCTTTCTAAAAGAGCAAGGGCCATCCCCGTCACAACCAGACGGGAATGGCCCTTTTGTTATTATTGGAATGGCACTGCCGCTCACTGGCGGCCAGCCTGCATCACTTCACCACAAACTTCTTGCCGCCACGGATATAGATGCCGGGCTGCGTCGGCTTGCTGACACGCACACCTTGCAGTGTGTAGACAGCCGAGGTGGGAACGCGGATCACCGCAGGACCCTCGACGCCATCGGCCTGCTTCTGTTCCTCATAGAGATAGGGGAAGATGTTGCCACTCTGCTTGTCGGCGCCATAGTTGCCATACGACTTGTATTGGGCGCTGTACATGATGACGTTGCCTGAGTCGGAGGCCTTGATGGTGTAGGTGCCATCGCTGTTGGCTGTCACCTCCCACACATCGGCATCGCTGGCCGAAGTGGTCGGCGTGAACGTGTTGTACGACTTGTCCTGATAGTAGTAGCGTCCCTGGCTGTCCTTGAGGTAGTAGCCGCCATTGGCCTCCTCGAAGGTGTAGGCGTCATTGTCCTCGCTCAAGGTGATCTTGCCATTCTCGTCGATCACGCCATCAGTATAGAGATAACCATAGGTCTTGCTGCCTGAGAGCACCACGGGCTTGGCCGCATAGAGCTTGCCGGCCGTCTCGGCCACGATGAGGTAGCGCTTGCCAGCTGTGGGCAGAGCCTGCTCCAACTTGCCGAAGACATAGTCGCCCTCGACGATGGTCGTGTCGCTCGGCGTGGGTGGTTCAGGATTGTAGGTGCCATAGCGGCTGTCGTCCGAAGCCGTCGAGATGGCGTTGGACGGATCGAAGGCCACATCGACGCTGTCGCCCCACACATATTCGCACAGGTAGGGGAAGTCGACGAAGAGGTTACGGTTGTTCTGGATGCCATACACGGCGTTGTTGCGCGCCACCTCCAGGCTGTCGGCCTTGTCCTTGCCGCTCCAAGCACGATAGAGATCGGTGGCCCACTGCAACATGCCGGGATAGCCCGAGGCGTTGGCCTGCATGGTCAGCAGTCCTGTTTTCGTGAACGTGAGGTTCGAGTAGGTGACGGCCATGTACATGTAGCCACGCGCGAAGTCGCCCTTGTAGCGGTCGCCCGGCTCCCAGGCCTTGCCACTGACGTGTGTGGCTGTGCCCACCTTGTCGTAGCCCTCCTCCTCGGATGTGGCGTTGGTCACCACGTCCATGGGGTAGTTGCTCTTGTCGCCATTGACATCCGAGGGCGAGGGATAGAGCTCAAAAAGATCGCAATAAGCAGCGTTCTTGGCACCGCCCCACCAACTCTTGGGGAACGAGTGCTCGATGTTCATGCCGGTGACGGCACTGCCCCGCTTGCCAAAATAGAACTTCTCGCCACTGTAGCGGTTGATGACCTCATTGGTCTTCGGGTCGCGGTCGGTGACATAGAAGCCCCACCAGGTGCTTGCCGAGCCACTGCCGTATGACAGCGTCTTCTTGCCACTGTTCATCAGTTGGTAGAGCGCCGTCTTCAGTTCGGCTTTTTTCTTGCCCTTCAGCGACGAGGCGTAGGAGGCCAGTTGCTGACGTGTGATGGCACTGGCCGTGCCAGCTGTCCACGCCATGAGGGCGATGAGTAACCATGCGTAATGTCTTTTCATATTGCTAATAATCCTTGATGAATGAATGATGTTTGTTGTCTCAATGATACTGTTTTCCCCGATGACCGATGACCACCGATGCCCGATGGTCACCGATGCATATTGGTCACCGATGCGGTGCTCACTTCTTGGCGGGCGCTATCCAACCCTCCTCGACGAAGCGCTCGTAGAGAGGTTGGGCCAAAGCCTTGGCGTCGGGGTGTGGGGCACCTGTCGTGCCCAGTGCGCGGAGGTCGAAGAAGTGCTTCCAGTCGGTCACAAAGGCCGTGTGCACCAGTTCGGTGTTGGTGTCGAGGGGCAACACCACGCGTGCCTCCTGTGGTTTGCGTCCTGCGGCCACGAGGTTCATGTAAGCCCGCTCGGCGGCTGCGTTGGCGAAGAGCCAGTTCTCGATGTCGGTTGCCTCGCCTGTGGCTACCTTGCGCGCCAGTTCCACGAGGTCGGCCCCCGTGAGGTTGATGTCGCCCGAGGTGACAGCCTCTGCCAGGTCGCCCTGGGGCAGCGCGGTGACAAACTGCGGCAGGTTGATGGCAATCTCGTTGTCGAACTTGTCCTTCGAGTAGTTGCAGTAGCGCGTCGACTGCTCGGCCATCGAGTCGACACGATGGCGGTTGAACTCGCGTGTGATGGCTATCTGCGTGGTGAAATGCACGGTGACACGGCGCTCATGGTGCTCAGTGGGCTCACAGAGTTGTTTCAGGTCGGCCATCCACCCGTTCTCGGCCAGCACCCGGAGGTTGGTGGTGATGTGGGCCACGCCGTCGTGGACGTGAACCATCGAGAACTTATTGTCATTGTAGCGAGCATACATGCTGTTGATGTCGATGCTCTTGGTGCCATGCTCCACAGGCGATTGCAGATAGACCGTGCCATGCTCGAGCATGGCCAAGTGGCGGTTTTTCAGCATGCGTTCCACGAAGGGGCGTGCCGAGGTGGGCGTGCAGTGGTCCTCACTCTTGTAGCATACGCGGCCCACACGCTCAATCTGGCGATAGAGGCCGTCGAGGCCTGGCGCCTGCGGCCATATCTCAAATTGGGGTTGGATGATTTTCATTATATATATATTATGTAGTGCAAAGGTAGCGCAAACAGGCGGATTGGCAAAGGAAAACGAATGGTTTTCCTCGTTTTGTCGCCAAAATGTATCAAGACGCACAGGAGGAGGGTGGCCGACTTGGGGATGGAAACGACACGATGGCGCTCGCTGTCACGCCAACAAAAAGCCCCTGTTCCATGATGACGATGATCAGGGAGCAGGGGTTCGTTTGGCGTGCGTGGCCCGCAAGGCGCCACGTCAGTTGTGTTTTATCTCACGATCTTCAGGCTTCTTGTGGAACCGTCGGCGCGCATCTCCTTGCGCACATAGATGCCGTGCGCCTGCGGTGCGGTCGTCCCGAGGCATGTGCCGTCCACATTGTAATAGGTCACGCCGACCACCTTGGCCGTGCCGTCGCCCGTCACGCCAGCCTCAGGCACGCTGATGGCCGTGGCCGCCTCGATGAGTGCGCTGTTGTCGACAGGACTGATGCCCTCGCGTGTCGGGGTCACCTGGTTGATGCGGCCCATATCGTCGAAGGTCAACTTATCCACACACACCTCGCGGTGAACGCCGGGGCTGTCGTTCAAGTAGTGCTTGTTGATGCGGTGATAGACGATATACCAGTCATCGGTGCCCGGCACGTTGACCACCGAGTTGTGGCCTGTGCCATAGATCTCCTTAGCAGGGTCCTGGATGATGACGATGGGATTGGCGGCCACCTCAATGGGACCAGTGGGCGACTTGGCGGTGCCATAAGCCACGTGGTAGTTGGTAGCGCCCGTGTCGTCGACACTCCAGAGGAAGTAATAGATGCCGTTGCGATAGAAGACATACGTGCCTTCGCGGTAAGCGTAATTGGCCAACGAGCCGCCACTCGGCGTGATGGTATACTCGTTGCCCACGGTCGACATCATGTCATCGGCAAGCAGGCGGTAGTGCATCTGGCCGTTGCCATAATAGAAATAGGTCTGGCCCGACTCAGGATCAGTGAAAACATCGGAGTCGATCATCTGTCCGCCACTGGTGGTCGACACGATGGGCTTGGCGGCAGCCTTGAAAGGTCCTGTGGGATTGTCGGCCACGGCCACACCCAGGGTCTTCTTGTTCAGGTTCTTGTTTTGTCCGCTGAAGTAGAAGAAGTACTTCCACTTGCCGTCCATCCATTTCTCCTCGATGCACGGTGCCCATGCGTTGCCAGTGGCCCATACCACATCGCCACCGTTCTTCAGGTTGAGAATGGTGCCCTCATTGGTGAAATGCACCAGGTCGGAGCTAGAGAACACATCGAAGTAATTGCCACCCCAGCCGGCATAACCGTCGCTGGTGGGATAGACATAGAAGCGTCCGGTCTTGCGGGAGGCCAACACCTCGGGGTCGGCATGGAAGCCCGGCAGGATGGGATTGCCGTCGGCCTCGACAGTCACAGCATAGGTCTTCGACGTCGTTACTTGGCTGACGGTGTAGTTCACCGCGCCCTTGGTGAAGTCCTGGGGCCCCTGCGGCGTGACCGTTGCGCCGAGACTGACCTCCAGTTGCGGGTCATAATGGCTCAGGTCGGTGCCTTGTTGCACGGGGATGAAGGCCGCATGGGCAGAGATCGCCACGTTCTCCTGCTTCACGTTCACGTCGTTGGCGCCTTGCAGGGCCAGCGTGGTGGCCTTCTGCGGTGGGAAAGCAGCCAGCAGGGCCTCTGTCTCTTCCTCGGTGATGGGGATGACAGTGCCATGGCGGGGCGTGAAAGCACCCGAGGTGGCAGTGTTCTGCACAAACTTGAAGGTGTTGAGATCCGAGCTGGAGCAGAATTGGTAATGGCCTGCCGTGTAGCAGTCGTACATCAGCACCCAACTGTCCTTGTTGATGAGTTTGAACACGCCTGCGCCCTCCACAGCCTCAGTGGTCTGCTGGAGCGTGGACGATGGGGCCGACCATTGGCTGCCAAGGGGTGCGCCTTCGGGAGCGGTGAGTGTGCGTGCCGTGACCTGGCAGATGCCCCCCATGCCCTCATTCTTGAAGAATCCGTGGTAGAGCGAGTCGGTCTCGTTGTAGACGATGTCCATGTCGATGGTGGCCGAGCCACGGTCGTAGAGATAGGTGGGCTCACCCTCCAGGTCGCTGAAGTCGGCGTTGGCATAGCAATAGTAGTCCTTGTCGTAGCGGATCGTGCCATCGTTGGTGAGCAGCGAGAAGTAGACCATGTATTTCTTGGCCTGCGGGTCCCAGATGGTCTCAGGCGCCCAGACACGTGTCACGTTGGCGAAAGGTGTGCCGGCATACTTCGTGGGGAAGTGCACCGTGTTGTGGGTCCAGTTGATGAGGTCTTTCGACTTCATCAGCACGAGGCCACGGTTGCTGCTCCAGCCGAGCGAGCACTTCATGTCGGTGGCCACCATGTAGAACCATCCGTCCTCACCGCGGAGGATGTGGGGGTCGCGGAGACCGCCCATGATGGTGGTGGTGTCGGCCTTGAGGAACGACTGTCCGTTGTTGAGCGGCGTGTAGTTGTAGCCATCCTCAGAGATGGCGTAGTAGAGGTTTTCGTTGCTGTTGCTGGGGAAATAGACGAAGAGATAGTTCTTGTAGGGCTCCTGTTGGTGGATGTAGACGTCGAAGGTCTTCGTCTGGCGCAGTTGTCCGCGGAGCAAGGTAGCCGTGAGGGTCACGTGGTGCTTCTCTGTCGCCGATGTCTTCAGCACGCGACCGTCGTCCGACAGCCACTCGGCGTCACCCGACTTCCAGGTGACGATCGATCCCAGGCGACCGACGGTGGGCAACACCAGTTGGTCGTAGAGGTTGTTGCGCTTGTTGCTCAGCGTCAGGTTATCGAGGTCATAGGCCAGGCACTCCTCCTCCGAGAGGTTGGGCATGACCGACACCTCGAATGACTTCTCGGCGCGTGCGTTGCGCAGTGAGAGGTGGGCCGTCAGCGTGGCGGTCGTCTCCTGTGCGCCAAAGGGCGGTCGTGTGATGACGCCATCAGCCGTGATGACACTGGCGTCGCTGGTGGTCCACTCCACCGTTCCTCCTTGGAAGGTGGACGGCAGGTCGACGTTGTCCATGAGATGGTGCATGTCGCCCATGGTGAAGGTGGCAAGTGTGGCCTCATCCTCGATCTGCTGGAGCGAGTCCTTGTGGGCCTGCTGGAGCGAGTCGATGTAGGCGTTCATGGCCGTTCGCTCGGCATCGTTGCGGATATCCTTCAGCTCGGACGACGTGATGTCGTAGTTCCACAACTTGAAGTTGCTATACATGGCTCCCTTCAGTGGGGCGTCACCATTGTAACAGCTCCGTCCAAGGTAGTTCTGCACCAGCTCGTTGAGGTCGACCGGTGTCGTCGACACCTTGGCCAAGGCCGCGCCCGAACCATTGATGTCGATATAGAGGCGACCATTGGGCCGCATGATGACGGCCACATTGAACCATCGTCCCAACTTGGGCATCATGGTGGCGCGTGTCGAGACCTTCTCCTCGCCAGTGTAGGTGGTCTTGGAGATGGCATAGCGCTGTCCCTTGGCCGAGTAGAACAGGTAGCCCGTGGTCGACGAGTTGGCGAAGCACCAGATGAAGTTTCCATTCTTCGTGGTGTCCGTCGTCTCGGGGATAAACACGTCGGTGGTGATGGAGAACGACTTGAGGCTTCGCAGCGCTTGGCCGAAAGCCCGGTCAAACTCGAAGTAACCTCCGTTGTCGCCCAGCGCCAACACAGGCCGTCCGGCAAACGTGGTCAGGCGCGCGCCATTCTTCAGGCTGCCCGTATAGGCGCCATCGGTGCTGGCGGTCGTGGTGAAATCGAAGGTCACCACGGTACTGTCCCCCTCGGCTGCCCACAGCGAGGCCACACCGAGAAACAGCAGAGTGAGCGTCGTAAATAACTTATTCATAAGCGTTTTTGTGATTGAAACTAATTACCTATTATATAATATATACGAAAAACCTTCATTTTTTACGCGAAGAATTGTGACAATTGGAAAATAAATGCCTATCTTTGCTCAAACAAAATCTACTCACATGAAAAAAATAATCCTCGCAGCCCTGTTGGCTGCAACAACCTTCTCAGCCCACGCCCAGAATCCGGTGAAGGGCGACTATGGCTATCTCTATTGCCACATGAGCGACCGCGGAGAGTGGACGGCCTATGCTGTCAGTCGCGACGGCTATCACTATCAGGACATCTTGGGCGGCAAGCCCATCTTCGACCCGAAAGAGCACGCCCGCATCGAAGGCGGCACACGCGATGCCTACATCACCCGCGCCTGGAACAAGAAGGGCTATGTCATGGTGACCACCGACATGTGTGTGGCCAAGAGCCACAAGTGGGACAACTACGGCATCGACCTGCTCCGCTCCAAGGACCTCGTCAACTGGCAGTCGGTGACGTTCGACTTCCGCAAGGGCATGTCCATCTTCTGCGACGGTGCGACGGCCAAGAGTCCCTACAAGAACTGGGCGACGATCAACCGCGTGTGGGCTCCGCAGATCTTCTGGGACCCCGACTATGTGTGGGCCAACGGTGAGCGCGGCGGATACATGATTTACTACTCGATGCTCAACCGCGCCGAGGAGAAGTATGACCGCATGTACTACAGCCACGCCTCGAAAGACTTTACACGCCTGACGACGCCACGCCTGCTCTTCGACTGGGGCTACGCCACCATCGACGCCGACATCAACCTGCTGGCCGACGGCAAGTATCACATGCTCATCAAGAAGGAAGGCGGCAAGCCAGGCATCTACACCGCTGTGTCGGACCACCTGACCTATGGCTGGGGTGAGCCCGTGGAAGACGACTACGTGAGCTTCGAGGGCCGCAAGAACTGTGAGGGCTCGAGTGCCTTCCAGCTCATCGGCGACAAGACCTGGCGCGTGGCCTACATCCAATACAGCGACAACCCCAAGCACTATCGCATCTGCAAGGCCGACGAGAACCTGCGCAACTTCCATGATCCCGTCGACATCGAGGGTGTCACTGGCCCACAGCACGGCTCTTTCATGCGCATCACCAAGAAGGAATACAATAAATTGTTGAAACTCAACCAACAGAAGAGCTGCTGTCATTAGGCATCGGTTTGCCTGTCCCAACCATCACGCCAGTTTCCTGCAAAATGGAGGCTGGCGTTTTTCTGTTTGCATGACCACAGGTCATGGTTTTGTCGCAGTGGGCGGAAAGGCGAAAGGAGCGGTCGTTTCCGCTGCCGCATACTACAAAACTCAATAAAACCGATAAAACAGAAAAAACTTTGAAAATAATGGTCCAAAAATTTGTGGGGATGAAAAGAAAGCCGTAACTTTGCACCCGCTTAAGTGAAAGCACGTTTATTCACTTAGCGTCTTTTTAGAAGCCTGTCGGCATAGCTCAGTTGGTTAGAGTATCACCTTGACATGGTGGGGGTCCTTGGTTCGAATCCAAGTGTCGACACAGCGAAGAGCATTCCTCTCGCATTTTCCAAAGCATATCCTTAAAACACACGCGCCACGGCGCTCATGCTGATTGCCCCCGATGATGAGGGCTGTCAGTCTTTTGTCGTTGCCGTCGCGCCTATTCACCAACAAAGCCTCGCCGTCAGGAAGTGTCTCCTGACAGCGAGGCTTTGTTGTTATGTCAGCGTCGGCACAGGGCCGACGTCATGCTTGCGTTATCCCACTTGGCTTCCGGGCTTCACCTGGCCAAGCGTGGTGGTCACGTTGAGCGCCCCGTCGAAGTTGACGGCCGATAGGATCATGCCCTGGCTCTCGATGCCCATCATCTTGCGCGGTGCGAAGTTGGCCACGAAGAGCACATCCTTGCCGATGAGGTCAGCGGGCTCATAGTATTTGGCAATGCCCGAGAGGATGGTGCGGTCCTGTCCGCTGCCGTCGTCGATGGTGAACTGCAGGAGCTTGTTCGACTTCTTCACCTTCTGGCAGTCCTTGATGTGGCCGACACGGATGTCGAGCTTCTCCCACTCCTCGAAGGGCACATTGGGCTTCACTGGCGCAGCCTTGTAGTCCTTGGCGGCCTGGGCCTTCTCGTTGGCTTCCTTGGTGGCGGCCAACTTGTCGAGCTGCTTCTGTATCTCCTCGTCCTCGATCTTCTGGAAGAGCAGGTGCGGCTCAGCCAACTGGTGACCCGGCTTCAGCAGGTCGGTGCGGCCCAGCTGTGCCCAGTCGAACTCGTCCATGCCGATCATCTCGCGCAGGCTCTTGCTCGAGAAGGGCAGGAAAGGCTCAAAGGCGATGGCGAGGTTGGCCACCAGTTGCAGCGAGATGTAGAGGATGGTCTCCACACGCTTGGGGTCGGTCTTCCACACCTTCCAAGGCTCACACTCGGTGATATACTTGTTGCCGATGCGCGCCAGGTTCATGGCCTCCTTCTGCGCCTCACGGAACTTGAAGTTGTCGAGATATTGCTCCACCTTCTCCTTGACATCCTTAAACTCGTCGATGGCGTGCTTGTCAACCTCTTGCAGGTCGCCACACTCAGGCACCACGCCGTTCCAATACTTCTTGGTGAGTTGCAGGGCACGGTTGACGAAGTTGCCATAGATGGCCACGAGCTCCGAGTTGTTGCGCTCTTGGAAGTCGCGCCATGTGAAGTTGTTGTCCTTGGTCTCGGGTGCATTGGCCGTGAGCACATAACGCAACACGTCTTGCTTGCCGGGGAAGTCCTTGAGATATTCGTCGAGCCACACCGCCCAGTTGCGCGAGGTGGAAATCTTGTCGTTCTCGAGGTTGAGGAACTCGTTGGCCGGCACGTTGTCGGGCAGGATGTATCCGCCGTGTGCCTTGAGCATGGTGGGGAAGATGAGGCAGTGGAACACGATGTTGTCCTTGCCGATGAAGTGGACGAGACGCGTCTCCGGGTCTTTCCACCATTTCTCCCATGAGCCCCAGCGCTCCGGCTCGGCGTCGCAGAGTTCCTTGGTGTTGCTGATGTAGCCAATGGGCGCGTCAAACCACACATAAAGCACCTTGCCCTCGGCGCCCTCCACGGGCACGGGGATGCCCCAGTCGAGGTCACGTGTCATGGCACGCGGCTGCAGGTCCATGTCGAGCCACGACTTGCACTGTCCGTAGACGTTGGGGCGCCATTCCTTGTGGCCGTTGAGGATCCAGTCCTTCAACCAGTCTTGATACTCGTTGAGCGGCAGATACCAGTTCTTGGTCTTGCGCACCTCGGGCTTGGCTCCGCTGATGGTGGAGTGAGGCTCGATGAGCTCCATGGGCGAGAGGTCGCTGCCACACTTCTCACACTGGTCGCCATAGGCGTTGGGGTTGCCACAGTGGGGGCAGGTGCCCATGATGTATCGGTCGGCGAGGAACTGGTGGGCCTCCGGGTCGTAGTATTGCTCGGTCTCCTTCTCCACGAGCTTGCCGTCCTTGTAGAGCTTGCTGAAGAAGTCGGAGGCAAACTTGTTGTGCACCTTCGATGTGGTGCGGCTGTAGATGTCGAACGAGATGCCAAACTCCTGGAACGAGTCCTTGATGATCTTGTGGTAGCGGTCGCACACGTCCTGCGGCGTGATGCCCTCTTTCTTGGCGCGGATGGTGATGGGCACACCGTGCTCGTCTGATCCGCCGATGAAGATGACGTCGTCCTTCTTCAGTCGGAGATAACGCACGTAGATGTCCGCAGGAACATATACACCGGCCAGATGGCCGATGTGAACACCGCCGTTGGCATACGGCAGGGCGGCGGTGACAGTGGTACGCTTGAAATTCTTTTCTTCCATCTGTATTTTGCTGTTATTATATGAATATGGTGCAAAATTACTAATTTTAATTCAGTAATGCGCCATTCGTGTTCTTAAAATCGCTATTTACTCCCCGATGAGTGCCAAGAGCTTCTCCACGAGACGTGGCACGGCATAGCGGTCGACGGTGCGCTCGTCCACCCACACATAGTCGTTGGCGGGCAAGGCCGGCCGGCTGTCGGCCTCGAGCAGGTAGAAGTCGGCCACGATGACGCGGTGTGTGAGCACATGGCGCACACCCTGCCGCAACAGCGTCAGCCGACCGTCGAAGGCGGGCACGGGCACCCCTTCATAGCAGGGTGGCTCCCACAGTCCCTGCCAGATGTCGCCCTCGCCGCGCCGTCGCAGGGCCACCTGCCCCTGGCAGCGCATCCACACGAAGGCCATGTGGCGTGTCTGTGTCTTCACGGTCTTCTGCTTCACGGGCAACAGCGCCGTCAGGTTCTCGTGGCGGGCCACACAGTCGTCAGCCAGCGGACAGTCGTCGCACGCTGGCGACTGCGGTGTGCACACCGTGGCGCCCAGGTCCATGAGTGCCGAGTTGGCCTCGCGCCAGGAGGCGTGGCTCACCTGTGGCAGTGGTTTCAGGCTCCCGCCCTCAGCCGTCAGGCCAAAGAGGCGATGGCCCGCCGCGCGAAACTCATGCTTGCCCTCGGTGCTGTTGATGGGTGTGGCGATGCCAAGCAGTCGGGCGAAGACGCGGTAGGCGTTGCCATCGATGGCCACGGCGGGCCTGTCGAAGGCAAAGGCGGCGACGGCCGAGGCTGTGTAGTCGCCCACGCCCTTCAGCAGGCCGATGGTCGCCACCTGGTCGGGGAAGTGGCCCAAGGCCACCACCTGCTGTGCCGCCGCATGGAGGTTGCGGGCCCGCGAGTAGTAGCCCAGTCCCTGCCAGAGCTTCAGCACCTCGTCCTCGGAGGCCGCGGCCAGGTCGGCCACGGTGGGGAAGCGGCACATGAAGCGTTCCCAGTAGGCCTGTCCCTGCTGGATGCGGGTCTGCTGCAAGATCACCTCACTGAGCCAGATGGCATAGGGGTCGCGCGTGTGGCGCCACGGCAGGTCACGGCCATGGTCGCGATACCAGGCCGAGAGCTTGCTCAAGAAAGCCGCTGCGTCCATCATCGCTTCTTGGCACACTGCGGGCAGACGCCCTTGATCATGTAGTTCACCATGTGGGCCTCATAGCCCAGTGGCAAGTCGACCATGGGGATGGGGGTGTCGTGGAAACAGAAAATGCGGTGGCAACGCTCACAATAGAAGTGGACGTGCATGTCGTCATCGTCGTCGCTGTCGCCATGGCTGAGGCAGAGCTCATACTTCACGCCGCCGTCGCCGTCTTCGAGCTGGTGCACCAGATGGTGCTCGCGGAAGATGACCAGTGCGCGGAAGATGCCGCTCTTGTCGATGGTGATGATGCGTTCCTCCAGTTCTGAGAGCGAGGCGGGATGCTCATTGGCAGCCAGGGCCTTCACCACCACGATGCGGTTGGCCGTGGGCTTGACGCCGTGGCGCTCCAACAGTTTTACGCAGGTAGTTTCATCCATATCGTTGCTATGTGTTATGCTTGGCACAAAGGTAAGCATATCTGTCGGGATGGGCAAGGAAAAGTGGGGAAGAAAAACTATTGCTGAGCCTCGACGTAACCGCCGTTCTGCCGCACATAACCGATGAGACGGCTGAAGACAGGACTCTTCTCGAGCGTGCCGACATTGCCCGTGAGGATGAGTTGCTTGCGGGCTCGGGTGAGCGCCACGTTGAGCTTGCGGTCGATGACGTGCCCCTCCTCGGTGAACGAGTTGGCCGTCAGGAAGTCGAGTTGGTAACGCTGCTGGATGGTGAACGAGTAGATGATGACATCGCGCTGTGAGCCTTGGTAGCGCTCCACGGTGTCGATGCTGATGGGCTCCAGCTCGGGCATGCCGAGACGTTCTATCTCCTTGCGGATCATGGCGATCTGGTTGCGGTAGGGCACGATGACGCCCACGGTCTTGGCCGCGTCGAAGCGGTCGCCATAGAAGCGGCGTGTGCGCCGAAGCATGTCGGCCACGATGTGGGCCTCGCTAGGGTTAACCTTGTCGGAGATGTCGGGGCGGCGGCAGTCGGCCGAGGCGATGAAGACCATCCGGTGGGTCATGAGCGTCTGGTCGAGGGCGTCGAGGGCCTGCGGACCATAGTCGAGTGTGGTCTCGCGCTGGTGGGCCAGGGGCACCGGGCGCAGGTGCTCGGCGAAATAGAACTCATGGTTGGGGAACTCCGCGATGTCCGGGTGCATGCGCCCCTGGCGCGAGAGGACGCCCATGAAGTCGGTGCGGCCATGCTTCTGCTCGATGCGGATGAGCCGTTCGAAGAGTGAGTTGCGACAGTCGGTGAGGCCGATGGCGGTGAGCAGCGGGTCGCTGACGGCCGACAGCTCAGCGTCTTGCTGCACCACGGCGGGCAACTGCTTGTAGTCGCCGATGAGAATGAACTTGTCGGGATGGGTCAAGAGGCCCACGATACCCGGCTCGAGGATCTGGCTGGCCTCATCGACGATGGCCAGGTCGAAGTGCTTCAGGTTGAAGAGGTAACTGCGACTGAGCAGGGTCGACGTGGTGCCAACGATGACCTGTGTGTCGAGGATCTTGCCCTTGATCTCCACCAACTTGCCATATTGCTCGAGGGCGTGGTCGAGCAAGTGGTCTCGGTAGCGCTTGTCGCAGGTGTATTCGTTGCCGATGCGCAGGAAGTCGATGCCGTTGTCGCAGAGCATGCCACAGATCTCGTCGACCGCCCGGTTGGTATAGGCCATGAGCAAGACGTTCTTCCGTGGCGACGCAGCGCTGGCCTGCCCTGTGGTGTCGGGGTCAATGGTCTCTCGCACCAGGTATTGCAGCGCCATGCTGGTCTTGCCCGTTCCGGGAGGCCCTATGAGCAGGAAATAGTCGTTGGCCTGCATGGCCCTGAGCACGATATCGTCGTAAGACGGGTTGTAGGAGCGGCTCAGCCCGACGGTCTTGTCGCCCTCGGGGGCGCGCTGGCCGAGGAGCAACTGGCGCTTCTCCGCCGGTCCGCTGACGAGGCGCGCCAGACTGCGCAGGGCTGCCGTGGCGTTGCCCCCGGCGCCAGCGTGCTCGATGCACCACAGCACGGGGTGGTCGCCCGTGGTGTTGCGGCGTCCCGCCGCCTCAAAGATGTCGGGGTTTTGCTGGCCGTCGCTCAGGTGCACCACCACCTGGTCGGAGCGCATCTCGGTGAGGGCGCCCCGGAAGAGCAGGGCCTGGCGGACGTCGGGCTGGCTGCCGTCGAGATAGGGATAGAGGTAGACTGCGTCGCCCAAGCGGAAGTTGGGCAGGAAGTCCTCACCCTGGTCGGGCACGCTGAGGGTGATGGTGTCGTAGCCATTGTAGGATGACGACTGCTGCTTGTCGGTGATGTGCAGGCCGGTGTAGATGTTGCCGGTCTCTTTTTTCTCGGTGATTGGCATGTTCCAGAGGTCGGCCGCCGCATTGCCCGTTCCCTCGACGACGCCCAGGCGGCCCGCGAGCTGCTCACGATAGACGAAGTCGGCCATGTGGCAGAAATAGCTATGGGTGAGCGCATCCATGTCGTGCAAGGGCACGGTGACGGCACACAGTTGCGGATAGAGCCACTTGTTCCACAGGTTCTCATTGACGGGCTGTGTGCGCAGGGCCAGGGGTTCCAACCGGTCGATGACCGACGCGAAGCCGTCGTGGGCCACGGCAAACTCGCCAGCCACGATCTGGTTGCGCAGGTTGATGGCCTCGTCGATGAGCTGGCGGTAGTAGGTGGCGCGCGGAAGGCCTGCAGGCATGGCATACTTGGAGTAGAGCAGGCGACCGTCGATGCTGTTGTAGGGCAACGAGAAGTTGCGGCTCAAGCATTCATAATAGAGCAAGAGCTGCACGTAGTGGGGCTCGGTGAGCATGCTGCCGTAGGCCATGGGGTTGCCCCGGTCGATGGCGTAGTTCTTGCCCGACTTCTGTTCGACCAGCAAGCGGAGGTCGGTGGTCATGAGGTCGATGCGGCCCTGCAGGCCCATCTGCTCACACACGAAGCTCGGCTCGAGGATGGCCTTGTGGCGGTCGTAGGCCTTCTGGAAGAGGATGTCGACGGCCTGGCGGATGTTTCTGGCCTGCACCTGGGCCTCCATGTGGAAGGGCTCGCGCTGGTTGAGGTCCTCGCAGGTGCAATATTCGAGGGCTTTCTCGCGGAAATTGGTCTTGAAGGTCTCCCGCCAGTCATAGTCATCGCCCCGGTTGATGATGTCGTCGAGGGCGCTGCCCGCGAAGTTTCCGATGAGGATGGCTTGGGAGTTGGCCTGCGGCTTCAGTCGGTTGACGGTGTAGACGAGTGGCGAGTGGCCATAGGGCGTGAAGCAGGCGGCCAGCGAACTGATGTCGATGAGGAAGTCGGGCTCCACGATGACCTGGCGTGCCTGGCGCAGGTCGTCGCCGGCCTGTGCCGTGACGTCGATGAGGTTGACCTGCATGCCCTCGCGGAGCAGGCCACGGAGGCCGTCGAACTTGTCGGCGCGGCAATCCACGCGGAGCGTCTTCTCATCGGCGTCTTGCGCCACCTCGACGGTCACAATGCCATCCGCCACCTGGCGCACAATGGCTCGCACACAACGATAGTCGACATGGCGGCGCTGGGCTGTCGGGCGGCGCGTCATGGGTATCTTGCCGATGAGCTCGGCGGGGATGTCGGTGTCGAAGACCTTGGAGATGAAGACGGCCAGCGCCCGACAGTCTTGCAAGAGGTCGTCGCGGCTGAGGGGCTCCGTGCTGTTGGAGTCGTGGCGCATCTTCTGGATGTCGAAATAGTCGTGCTGGCCGATGCGCCGCTGCTTGCAGAGCACATCGACCTTGGCAAAGAGCGAGCCGATGGCGTCGGCCGTGCCTGCCAGTCCGGCGGCACAGGCGAGCACCAGCGTCTCGTGCATCAACTTGTTGAGCGTGGCGGGGGCCACCGTGGTGGCACTGGCGATGTAGGCCACGCGATGGAACAGTTCCGCGGCGGTGATATTGGAAGGCATGGCGGGGCGGGGTGTTAGGATTGCTGTTGGGCCAGTTGTGCCCTCTCCCACTCGATGAGCTGGCGCTTCAGGTCGTGGCCCCAGTGATACTCGCCGTAGGTGCCGTCGCTGTGGATGACCCTGTGGCAGGGCACGAGCATGGCGATGGGGTTTTGGGCGATGGCGGTGGCCACAGCGCGCACGGCCCTTGGCTCGCCGATGGCCTCGGCCACCTGCTGGTAGGAGCGGGTCTGGCCGAAGGGTATCTGCCGCAGGGCCTGCCACACGCGTATCTGGAAGGCGGTGCCCCGGAGGTCGAGGCGCAGGGGATGGTCGAAATGCTCAAAGGCCACTCGCTCCACGGTGTGGGCCATGGTGTCGTCTTGTGTGGTGGGGGTGTACTTGCCCCAGCGCTTGGCCAACTCGTGGATGGTCTCCAAGCGGTTGAAATCGAGAAACTGCAAGTCACACACGCCCTCAAAGGTGCGTGCCACGATGATGTCGCCGAAGGGGCTCTCGCTAAATCCGTATTCTATCAAGTCACTCATAGGTGCAAAGATAGTGTTTTCAAGTTAAAAAAAGGATGGCAAAGGTTAAAAAATAAGGACTGGGAGGAGGGATCATGCCAAAAATGCTTATCTTTGTCCTCCTCGTCTCCCCGACAGGGGATGACTGGCGCCCTCATGGGCGACGGCCCTCACGGGGTGGAGCGGGAAACAACCTGTTGACAAAAACAATGCTTATGACACAAGAAGAACTGATGCGCCGGGCCATAGCCCTGAGCGAGAAGAGTGTGAAGACGGGCGGCGGACCGTTTGGTGCCGTCATCGCCCATGGCGGTGAGGTGGTGGCCGAGGCGTCGAACAGCGTGACGCTCGACGACGACCCGACGGCCCATGCGGAGGTGAACGCCATCCGCATGGCCTGCAGGGGCCTGAAGACGTTTGACCTGAGCGGCTGCGACATCTACTGCTCGTGTGAGCCTTGCCCGATGTGCCTGGGCGCCATCTACTGGGCGCGCCTCGACCGGGTGTACTATGCCAACGACCGCAAGGACGCCGCCCGCATCGGCTTTGCCGACAACTTCATCTACGATGAGCTGATGCTCGACCCTGCGAAGCGCGACAAGGTGTTTCGGGTGTTGCTGCCCGAGGAGGGGCGCCGCGCCTTCGACATGTGGATGGCGAAGCGCGACAAGACGGAGTATTGACGCCCCGTGGGGTCACTGACCGCCCAGCCGATCGAAGAAGGTGATGACGTCTTCCCAGGTCTTGAAGTCGTCGGACCCGAGGGCGATGCCTGTGCCCATGAAGTCGGGCGAGGGTGTGGCGTCGATGAAGTAGTCGCCGTAGAGCAGCGCCTTCTGGTTGGTGTAGACCACATGGTCGTGGGCTGGGGTGCAGAGATATTGCTCGGTCCAGGCGGCCATCTGGTCGAGGTCGGCATGGGCATTGGTGGGCGCCGGAGCGACGATGTAGACCTGGTAATGCTCGATGAGCATGCTGAAGGCTTTCTGCAGGCACGACTTCGGGTGGCCGTAGCTGTCCTTCAGTGCCGAGGCGTCGATGTAGACGATGGGGCGCTCGCGTCCCTCCTGGCGGTCGTCGATCCAGCGGATGACGGGCACCACGCCGTCGAGAAACGATCGGTCGTCCATGCGGTGGCCACCATGGAAATGGGCGGCCTGCGGATAGTGAGCGGTGAAGATGCCGAAGGTGTCGACGAGCTCATCCTTGTCGCCGAAGAGGCCCCACACGCGCCCCTGCTCCCGCTGGCGCTCCTCGGGGGCCATGGCCTCCAGGGCGGTGAAGCATTGGTCGGTCATCTCCTGGTATTCCTTCTCAAGGGACTTGGTCACGATGAACTCTTTCTCGCCGTCTTGGCGTGGGTTGCTCCAGGTCTGCTTGCCGGTCATGCCGTGGCCTTTCATGGTCTTGGCCATCTCGAAGGCGGGGTTCACGCAGATGCGGTCGTAGCCATAGAGCATCTCGGTGTACATGCCGCCCATCGACGTGCCGATGATGAGGTCGGGCTTCTCCTCGGCCACTTTGGCCCGGAGCAGCGCCATGGCCTCCTCGGGATGGAGCGGCAGGTCGTAGGCCACGACGGTGGCCTCGGGGAATGTCTCGCGGATGCGTGTCACGGTGCCTGAGGCGGCTGACGAACCGAAGCCGTGGTTGTACATGATCTTCTTGTCCCGCATCAGGTCGGGGTATTGTTTGATGTATGGGTTTTCCATTGTTGTGTGTGCTTTGTTGCGCTGCAAAGTTACGGTTTTTATCGGAAAGCCCACCACTGGTGAAGCGCCATTTTTTCGCTTTTCCGTCGTATCGCCCGGCATCAGCTGCCCTGCGCCGGCATCTGGAACGTAGTCGCCCCATTCGGCGGTTGCTCATGATTTGCAGCAAAAAAGGTTTATCTTTGCCC
Source organism: Prevotella sp. (assembly GCA_050875105.1). Taxonomy (GTDB): domain Bacteria; phylum Bacteroidota; class Bacteroidia; order Bacteroidales; family Bacteroidaceae; genus Prevotella. The sequence goes on from JBNMMB010000015.1 coordinate 48,899, forward strand.
AGACATTTACGAACGACTAAGACACAAAGAAAAATCAAGATGGGAAAATCTGTAGTATACAGTAACGCAATCCGCAATCGCTAATCAGCTGGCCATGCTATGAAAATGAGGCTGATGGATCAAACTTGGGATGATTTTCAAATTTAGCTAAGTATTTTTCCGCAATTTGGCTAGAACCACCGCTTATTCATTTCCCTCAAGAACTTCCCTGTGATGGGGAAGCCGGAGGTATCGCCTATCACAGAGTCGATGCCGCAATAGGGGCAGAGGGCTGTTGGTTCCTCGTCGGACACATAGTCGATGACCTCGGCCGACGGGAAGATGCGGCCACACGAGAAGCAACCGCACTTCTCCGACTTCTCTATCTGCTCCTTGTTTCGGATGCTGCAATCGTGCGCCCGCTTGAAAACATCAAAAGGCTTCACCTTATTGCGATGCTGTGGATGCTCTGCCAGGTGCTTGAATTCTTCGTATGTCATGAGATGTTCAAGAAAAAAAATCATTCATTGTAAGTTGGATCTGAATAGCACTAGTGTCTGAATCTTCTGTAAAGCCATAGGAAATAATCATTGTAAAATCCTATTAAGTGCAAAGATAATGCAAATCGAGAGCAATACAAGCCAAACTTGTTTGGATTTATTGCCGAGATGCAGCTTATCTTATGCAAAGATAATGCAAATCGAGAGCAATACAAGCCAAACTTGTTTGGATTTATTGCCGAGATGCAGCTTATCTTATGCAAAGATAAGATTTTTATGGATAACATGAAGAGAAATATGCTTGAAACATGAGGATAACTATAAAAAGAACATAGATTTCCTCATACTTCGTAGAAAATACAAATAACACAGTTGCTTTCTATATCGACCAAATATTCATTTCTTTCGGGATATAGGGAAGCTATGACCGAAGATGGTATAGGGACATTGCCTATTGTTGCTAATACATTTCTCATATCTGCTGCTTTGTAGTGGCTCGCCATTTCTTCCATGAGGAAGTGCCCTGATTTTACAGAAAAGTGGCGATAGGTGTGCTAAATCTCATAAAAAAACATAGATTTAGCACACC
>JBNMMB010000016.1:0-49627 GCA_050875105.1 Prevotella sp.
ATACCGTCACTGGATAGAAAATTGGTACATTCTTTGGTCGTTCCCTTCCATAAGGATATAAACGACCAAAGAAAAATTGTGGCTGTCCTTTTTGCGATAGACCGCAAGATAGAACTTAATCGTCAGATAAATGATAATTTAGAGGCGATGGCAAAGCAACTCTACGACTATTGGTTTGTGCAGTTTGATTTCCCGAATGAGGAGGGCAAGCCGTACAAGTCGAGCGGTGGGGCTATGGTGTGGAATGAAGATTTGCACATGAGCATACCATGTACTTGGAATGTTTGCCTTTTAAGCGATTATATAGGCAGTAATAATACTGGCGATTGGGGTTTTGATGAACCAGCGGAGAAAAGGAACATTAAAGTTGGATGTATTCGCGGAGCTGATATTGTAAAACTAAATGATTTACCAATTCGCTACATTAAAGACAGCAACACTTCAAAGTTATTGTCAGCATGGGATATTGTCATAGAGGTATCTGGTGGCAGTCCAACCCAAGCAACAGGTAGGAGTGCGTTTGTAACGCCTGGTGTGTTGAAACGAAATGGCGGAAATTTGACTTGTTCAAACTTTTGTCATGCTTTTACAATAAAAGACTACAAGGCATCTGCATATTTCTATTTTATGTGGCGTATGTTCTACGACAATAATAATATGTTCAATTTTGAGGGTAAGACTTCGGGTATTAAGAATTTTATGACTGATACATTCTTGGCTAATAAGTGGTTAGATGTTCCTACATCCTTGTTAGACTTATTCTTTGAACGAGTAAAAGTTATATACGAGCAAATTGACAACAATATAGAAGAAATAAATGCTCTTACTAAGCAGCGAGACGAGTTGTTGCCTCTCTTAATGAACGGCCAAGCATCAGTAAATTATCATTTATCTTTTCTTGCTCCATGTTCCAAGAGCAACGCAAGCGGATGGAGAAGGAGCGAAACAACTGGTATGACTAACCGTCTGGGCCCCGCTATCGAGTACTGTTGGCTTCTCTATCAAGTACAGTCGGCTTCTCTATCAAGTACTGCTGGCTTCTCTATCAAGTACAGTCGGCTTCTCTATCAAGTACTGCTGGCTTCTCTATCAAGTACTGCTGCGATCAACTAAAGACCGCTGTTGCTTGGGTAACGACAGCGGCCTCTTTCACACTCCTGCGACAGGGTCATCTGCCTGGTGGCATGAACCGTGGGCAGACGTGCCCACATTCGAATTTGCCTTGGAGAAAGGCATTCTTGTTCTGAGTTTGCAGAGGGTTGCGGAGAATGTCGCATAAAAACAAATAGAAGCAAAAGCATTTCGTGAGAATTTACGTATCTTTATAGAAGATAAGCTGCATCTCAGCAAAATATTCAAGCGAGCTTGATATTTTGCATTCGATTTGTATTATCTTTGCAAACATGAAACACAGTCTACCATCTTTCTGCAAAGACATGCTACAGGGTCTTTGCCTTTGCATCACAATTGCCTTCTGCCTTTCGTCAACAGAAACGGTGGCGGCTCAGACGCCTGTTGACGAATACCAACAATGTCTTGAAAAATATGGCGAAGATCCCGTGGAGTATGTGTTTCGTCTGTTTGAACAAGCGGACGTGGTCGTGCTCGGTGAGCGCGATCACCGTGAAACCACCCAGTATGAATTTATTATGCGTTTGCTCTCCGATCCCCGGTTTGCTGACAGGATAGGCCATGTGTACACTGAAGTTGGGGTCACCAACCAGACTGAGAATGCCAACAACCTTGTCAAGACCGATTGGCCCGACGAATCGGCGTTTGTTGATGCCTTGCATGAGCACCTGCGAAACGAAGACTACCAATTCATTTGGGAGAAGACCAATCGCTCTGTGTTTCTCGACAGTCTCTACCATATCAATCGCCGGTTGCCAAAAGACAAGCGCATCACGTTGGGACTTACCGACATCGCTTTTGACTGGTTTGCGTGTTCATCCCCCTATAAATATAAGAAATGGTTGCGCGCAAACACCTATTATCATGAAGGACAGAAAGGGCAGGTGCGTGACCGCATCATGGCACGAAACTTCCTTCGTCTCTACAAAAGGCAGAAACCAATAAGCGGACGCCGCAAAGCACTTGTGATCACCAACCAACCGCACGCCATCGTAGCACAAGATGCACGTACAGAAGGGTGGAGAATCAAAAAAGCATTGGGTGAAGACAAGGTTCGTGTGGTATGCCTCAATTGGTATGTCTGGGATTCCCCGGGCGATTATGGTTATGCTTCCAAAGGTGTGGAACTGATAGACAACGGGCGTTGGGATGCCGCTTTTGAACGCATGGGGTGTCGTCCTGTGGCTTTGGATATTAAGGGAACGCCATACGGCAATACCCCTCTATGGTATTGGGAAAACGGATTGAAATGGAAAGACTGCATAGATGGCTATATCTTCTACAAGCCTTTCCAGCAGTTTCGCGGATCAGTCGGGGTGAGCGGTGTTCTCGATCATCATTGCAAAGAGGAAATGCAACGAAGAATCGAGATCCTTTACAGTGCCGGCGAGATCAACACCGACCAGTGGGAGAGCGTGGAGCGCTATTACAACACGGTGCGCACATTCCCCATCCCCGACAACGCCAGTCGCGACCGCATGATGAAGCAATTGCACCAGTGGGAGTAGACCTTCACCACAGCATAGCTATTGGCGTGCAGGTCACGTAGGCACTATAGAAAATCGCTGCCTCCATCAAACAAGAAAGCCCAAAAGCCGCCCTTGTCCAAGGGAAGCTTTTGGGTTTCTTTGTTTGTTAATTCCCGAATCTTCTTCTTTTTACAGTTGTATGGTATACATTACGAATGAGTACGGTTTCAGGTCGATGGTCATCTTCTTGCTGACCTTCACCTTCTCGGTGACGGGCGCGATGGGTTGCGTGTCGTAGTTGTTCTCGTCGTTGGGCTGTCCGGCCAGGGTGGTCTTGGTGGCGGCGGTCTTCAGGCCCTTGAAGCGTGAGAGGTCGACGGTGGCCTTGCGGGGCTCGCCCGAGTCGTTGCACACCTTGACGAAGAGCTTGCGCGTCTTCGAGTTGAGCACCACGGTCTGCTCTTGCAGGTTGGTCTTCTCGCCATCAAACGTCACGCAGTCGCCATAGTAGTAGTTGCCCGACGACTGTCCGAACATCTGCTGCACGTAGTAGCTGCAGGTGAGGTAAGGACGCTCATTGTCGAAATAGATGAGGTCGGGGTTCCAATTGGTGGCGTTCTTGCGGGCGAAGAGGGGCGCATAGCTCGTCATCGTCACCACGTCGCCGTTGCGCTCGACATGGAGCAGATAGAGGGCCTCGGCCAGGGCGTCGCTGAGCTTCTTGTCCTTGGCGGCATACTCGCCGAGGTAGACCTTCGTCTTGCGGTCGCGCGGATACTTGTCATACTGCCGACTGGTTTCGAAATAGGTGCGGGGCTCATAGTAGTGCTCGTCGAGCACGGGGATGCCCAGTTGGTCGGCCAACTTCCAACCATTCTCGAAGTCGGGGTTGCCGGGATGGGAGCCCGGGCCGGCGGTGCCCACGATGGTGATCTCGGGATGGGCCTTGGTCACGCGGTCGTAGATATACTTGAAGCGCTCGGCAAACTCGGGCGAGATCTTCTCCTCATTGCCCAGGCCGATGTATTTCAGGTTGAAGGGCTTGGGGTGGCCAGCCTCAGCACGCACACGTCCCCACTTGGTGTTGACGTCGCCATTGGCCCATTCGATGAGGTCGAGCACGTCTTGCGTCCACTCATCCATGTCGCTCATCGGCGCAGCCTCTTGTGCCTGCTCGGGCCACAAGCCCCATCCGCCATTGGAGCCCTGGCAGTTGACACCACAGGGCAGGATGGGCAGGGGCTCCATGCCCACATCCTCGCAGAACTGGAAATACTCATAGTAGCCCAGTCCCATCGACTGGTGGTAGCCCCATGCGTTCTTCAGTTGCTTGCGCTGTTCCTTGGGTCCGAGGGTGGTCTTCCAGCGATAGGTGTTCCAGAAGCCATCGGTGCCGTGGACCACGCAGCCGCCGGGGAAGCGCATGAACCGCGGGTGGAGGTCGGCCAAGGCCTCAGCGAGGTCGCGGCGCAGGCCATGACCCTTGTAGGTGTCCTCGGGCATGAGCGAGAAGGCGTCGACGTCCAGCACGCCCAGGTCGAGGGCGAGGATCTGCAGGGCGGCGTTCTTGCAGTCGTCGGCCGCTTGCAGGGTGACGGCATACTTGCCCCACTTGCTTGTGTTGACGGTGACCGTGGTGTCGGCCAGCACGTGGGTCTCGCGACCAGGGGCGACGAGCACCAGGCGCACCTTCTTGTCCTTGTTGTCGACGTTGCGGGCGAAGAACGACAGGTCATACTTGGCACCCTTCTTCACCGTGATGCCGTCGAAGCCGTTGTTCTCCAGGCCGAAGCCCTTCCAGCCGTTGTAGTCCTTAAACTCGCGTGTGCGCTCCACATGGAGGCGTATGTAGTTCTTGTTGTTCTCATTGAGCGGGTCGGCCTGCAGGGCCTCGGCCTGTCCGAGCGAGTGGCCCGGCCGGATGACGCGCCAGGCTGTGGCGGGACCCCAGCCATCGCGCTCCGAGAGATTATACTCGAAGGCTCCGTTCTGCAACAGTTCGGCGTAGAGGCCTCCATCGGCCGATGAGCTGATGTCCTCGAAGAAGATGCCAATCAGGTTGTCGCTGATGGCCTTGCCGCCAGCAGGCGGTGTGATGCTTTTCTGTGCGTGGAGGCTCAAGGCCGAGGCCATGATGAGCGCCGCCTGGGAGATTTTTCGTTTGTTCATATCGGTTGGTTTATGATTTCGTATGGTGAATAAACGTGGGATGGGCCGTTTTAGTGTGCCTGGGCGCCAATCATTTGAAGAGGTGAGGCACAAATTCCTTGAGACAACGGCGCCACGTGAGCCACTCGTGGTGGGTGCCGGGCGACACATAGACGTCGAGCTTCACGCCCAGGTCCTTGAGCTGCTTGGCCATGGCCTCCGTGCCGAAGTTCTCCTCCGAGCCGCAGCCCATGAACATGTAGTCCACCTGCTTGTTGAACTTGGCAGCGTCGGCGAAGACCCCATTGTAGCACGTCTTCACGTCGACGCCAAAGAGGGCGCCGCTGAAGGTGCCGAACGCCGAGAAAAGGTCAAGATGGGGCAGCACTGTCTGAAATGTTTGCACGCCACCCCACGACAGTCCGGCCATGGCGCGGTGACGGCGGTCGGCCTTGGTGCGGAACTTCTGGTCGACCATCGGGATGAGATCCTTGAGGATGACGTCGTAGAACGTGGCGCCATACTGCTGGCGTGCGCGCTCCATGTCGGTGCCGCGCGGTGCCGAGAAGGGCGCACGGATGTCGCCACTCTCCATGACCACGATCATCGGCGTGGCCTTGCCCTGGGCGATGAGGTTGTCCATGATCTGTGCCATGTGTCCCTGCTTGCTCCATCCCGTCTCGTCCTCGCCCATGCCATGCTGTAGATAGAGCACGGGGTAGCGCTTCTTCGGGTTGGCCTCATACTCGGCCGGCGTGTAGACCATGGCGCGGCGGAACTGGTGTTGCGAGGCGGCATAGTAGGTGCAGGAGCGCACCTGGCCCTGTGCCACGCCCTGCTGCGGACGGTAGTAGTCGCCCTCCTCGCCCTCGGGTATCTCGATGCCACCGGCCTGCCGGCAACAACCGAAATAGGTGTCGCTGGCCGGGTCGACGACCGACACGCCATCGACGATGAGGAAGTAATAGTGGAACCCGACGACGAGCGGATCGGTGCTGGCATACCAGTCGCCCTGTGCGTCGCGCACCATCGGGTAGCGCTTGCCACAGATGTCGACCTGCACATCCTTGGCCTCTGGGGCATGGAGCTTGAAGTAAGCGCGGCGGTCGGCGTCCACCCGCGGATAAGTGTTGCCCGGCAGGGTGGTCTGTGCGGGCGCCAAGGCGGCGTCACCCTTCACCAGGCGGATGGTCTGTGCGTCGTGGGCGAGCAACAGCTGTAGCATCTGGTCGGCATAGCGGCGGCCCAGCGTGCGATAGCCCTCGGCCAGGAAGTGGAGGCCATCGCCACGCTGCGGACAGCCCTCCGACGAGATGACGTGGGCCGTGGGGATGGTCTCGGCGATATGGTCGATGATCTCATTGTGTTTCCAGCAGATGCCGCCCTCCTTCTTCTGCACCATCTCGCCGACGAGCAGGGGCACGTCCTCAGCCTTCAGGCCCAGATCGGCAAGCATGCGGTTGTAGATTTTCTTCACCTTCAGCGGCCAGTCTTTCTGTCCGTTGTTGGTCTCTCCCTGGTGGAGCAGGATGCCCTTGATGACGCCTTGCTGCTGCGCCTTCTTGGCCAGTTCGATGAGTCGGCCATAAGGATTGTCGCCATAGGCATGGGCGAAGTTGCGCAACCAGTCGGCGGTCTTCTTGTCCTTCAGGTAGGCCTCACACTCGTCGGTGTCGAAGAGCGCTATGTCGGTGCCTCCCACCGCCACGGTGATGACGCCCACGCGCACGGCCTGTGGCAACCGGGCCACAAGGGTGCGTCCAAAGTAGTCGACAGGTGTCAGGCCCGTCGTGGGGCGCGCCAGGGGTGGCAGTGCCTTGTGCCACTGGCCCTTGACCCATCCCAACTTCTCGTCGTCCATGGCGGCCATCGAGAGGAAGCGGTCGTCGACGCCTGTGCGGTCCACCTCTTCTATAGCGGCGTTGCCCTCCATGTTCGATTGTCCGAAGCACAGGTAGATCTGGAAATTGGGGTCGACGGCAGCCAAGGCGCTCGTGAGCGTCAGCAGCATCAGTCCCAGCAGCAATAGTTTTTTCTTCATGATCTTGGTTTTTAGAAGTTCTTTGCCTCGTGCTCACCCCTGTGGCGCCTGTCGCAGCGGCGTGGCGCCCTGGCTGTGGGCCGGTGGCAAATCATCAGTCGCAAAGTTATGCTTTTCCGTCCTGATAGGCTTTGGCTCATGTTTCAAATGTGTTGGCATGTGTAGCATTTGCAGGCGACGGCGATGGAAAACCCATAAAAACAAAGGAATGCATCGCTCGGCCGAAGCGTCGCGATGCATTCCTTTGTTGATGAGGGGGTGGGTCATTTGGTCTTGGTAGCCACCCTGACCTTGCCGTTCTGGATATACAATCCCTGCTGCGGGGGAGCGATGCGTTGGCCGGCAATGTTGTAGATGGCCGAGACGCCATGGCTTGCGCCGGCGGCAACGCCAGAGATGCCGTCGGTCACCTTTTGGAGGAGTCGGACATTGTCGATATAGAGCAGGGTGTTGTTGGCCGCGCCCGTGCTGGCGCCTACGGAGTATCCCAGCGAGAGGGTGACATCGGTGTCGGCGTCGAGATCGAAATCATAGACCATCTGTTCCCATGTGTTGGCGGCTGAAGGGTAACGGTAGTCGGCTGTGCCCCGATAACTGATGCCCGTGAGCGAGGTGTTGACGACGCCGGCCGTGGTGGTGACCTTGTCGCCATCGTTGGTCTGCTGGTTCGGACATTCGTATTTCATGTCCAGCACCAGGCGGTAGGAACCTGCGGGGAGCGCCACCTGCTGCGTGATGGCATTGTCGCCCTTGGCCCAAGAGTTGAGCACGGTGAGCGTGCGCGCGCCTGCCTTCTCATCAGCCACGCGGCGACTGGTCTTGGCCGCATAGTTGCCCACGGCGCTGGGACTCACACAAAACAGGGTGTTGCTATAGGGCATGGAATACATGCGACAGAAGTTGCTGCCGGCCTCGAGCGCCAGCGCCGATGTCCAGCCAACAACAGGAAGCACGTTGGGCCACTGGCTGTTGGCCGCCTTCACGTCATTGGTGAAACAATTGGCGTAGGTGACACCATTCGATGTGACGTTGGTGCTCACGGTGCCATAGGTCTTGTCTTCCTCGAAGTTGGGGTTTTGCAGACAGTCGTGTGTGATGTCCTTATATCCCTTGGCCACATCGTCGTCGTCAGGATAGGGGAACGAGGCGTCTTCCACAAGCAGGTCGTCACCCGAGAGGGTGAGCTTCACGCATCCTGTTGTCCTCACGGTCTTCTCCACCACGCCCTTGCCGGTGATGGCGCGGACGATATAGTCACACTCACAATCGGCATTGGCCTCTATGTAGGCCACATGGTCGTCGTCCTTGTCGAGCATGGTGCTGAGCGACGAGTCCTCGACGAAGAAGCGCGTGGCACTCACGGCACTATGGTTTTGCTCCACCGCCACAGACAGTCTGCCCATGATCGACGGTTGCTTCACCACGGGTATGCCCAGCGAGGTGACAGGCATGTCGAACTCGGCCTTCTTGTCGCTCATGAAGTTGGAAAGCATGAGATAGCGTGTGCCGTCGGGATCGGCCACCACGGCGCCGTTCCATCCCTCGGGCAACTGGTCGGCCAGCGAGATGAACTCGTCGCTCATCTTTTGGGTCTCGGCGGCATTGATGTTGCTATAATACACGATGTTGCGGCTGTCCACCTTTGAGCCGTTAGCAAACTGGCGACTGGTGGTGGAATAGGCCGGATAGAGCTTGGCCGTCAGGATCGAGTTGTTGTTGCCGCGGTCGCCAAAGCCCATCTGCTTGTCGTTGTGGGCGACAATGCCGAGCGCGTTGTCCACATTGACCCAAGGAGAGGTGAAGGTCAGGAACTGCGAGCCATCGCTCTGCTTGTGGGTGTCAGCATAATAGAGGGTGCGGTGGGTCTTGGTGAGCTCGTCGACGGAGATGGCCGTGAGGCCACCCTGCTCCTTGGTGATGGTGCCATCGGTGAGTGCCGACACATAGTCGAGATAGATCACGGCGTTGCCCGGCGTGGAATAGATGGCGAAGCGGTTGTTGAGTGTGGCGTCGTTGGTGTTGAGTTCTCCGTTCATCACCCAAGCGTCGCCGTCCAACTGGTAGATGCCATTCACGACAGGCGTGGCGTTGGTCTTCTTGCCGCTCACGGTGTAGAAGCCCAGGAAGTTGCCCGTGTTGTTTTGCTTGTAAGGCACAATGATCTTGTTCTTGTCTACCGAGTTGGCGGCAATGTAGCCGGTGTAGCTGCTGATGCCCGGCGCCCACGAGAAGGTGGTGAAGCGATCCTTGGTGTAAGCCCTGACGATGTTTTGCGCCTTGATGAGCTTGGCGGCGGAATATTGTCGGCGGAAGGCCTCGAAGTCGGTGGGTTGGAGGTCGGCCGTGGATGCGGCCTGGTGCATGAGATAGGTCATCATCACGCGATGGGCCTCGACACCCATGCGGCGCGCCCCGATGTCCGAGCGCAACAGCCATGAGCCATCATCCGTGGTGGTCTGGCGTGCCTTAATCATCTTGTAGGCCAGGTTTTCGAGCATCAAGGCGTCGGCGTCGCGGAGGAAGCAGGCGTTGGTGGTGTACGACGTGATCTGGTCGTAGAGGAACAGGCTCCAGTCGTTGCCGTTGGGCATGGCCAGTTCGCCATCGGCCAGCGCCAGCCAGTTGAGCACCTCTTTCTGCACCTTCTCGTTGTTGTGCATCAGGGCGTTGGTCTTCCATTTCTCTTCGCCATACAACGAGGTCTGGAAGAGTTTCAGCGCCAGTGCCGCCTCGCCCAGTTCCTGGATGACCACATTCTGGTAGGAGGTGTGGAAATAGTTGTGGTTTTGCAGCGTGTAGTCGTCGTAAAGGTTCTGTCCCTTGTAGAGGTCGGCCACCGTGGTGTTGTCGTAGTCAGGGTCGATGACGGTGTTGTCGGCCGCATCGTCCTTGTGTGAATAACTGTTGATGGCAAATTCGCGAAGCCTTGCAAACCACTTGGGCGCCCGCTCGTCGTCGGGGAACAATCCCAGGGTGGCGGCCAGCACGTCGGCCTCCCATCCGTTCTCCTCGGCCTTGGTGTCGCCGGCATAGCCTGTTGGGATGGTGCGGTTCAGCTCGTAGTTGCATTCTGCCACGAGCAAGGATTTCACATAACCCTTCTGCTTGTCGGTGAGCTTATCCCACTGGAAGAAGGCCGAGTAGGCCACCGACATGGCCCACAGCGAGCTCTCCCACACATGGTCGGAGGCCGACACCGATCCCCAATAGTTGTTGCCTGCGCACACCTTGAGCTTGTTTGCCTTGTGGGTGGAGTAAGCAAAGACCAACGACTTCATGGCCATCTGCTCGATGTCGTCCCATGTCACGTTGGCCGGCAAGGTGACGTTGCCCTTGCCATATTTGGCCAAGAACGCACAGATCATCGACAGGTCTGCATTGGAGCGCACGCCATCCTCGTTGTTTTGCATGGTGGAGTTGCTCTTGAAACATCCGCAAGCCTCCCCGGCGCTGTTGGGCGCCTGTGCCGACTGGAAGTCATTCTTCAGGTAGGTCGCAAAGTTGGCCAGCATCTGCAGCAGGTCGCCCTTCATGGCGGCCTCGTCGGCGAAGTCGCCCTTGATGATGCCCTCCGTGACGCTCTTCACCTGGTCTTCGGTGGGGTCGCCGGGTTCCACGTAGTCGTCGGCCAGGCGCGTCAGCCTCACATTGTCGATCATCATGCAACTGCCTCCGGCCAGCCAGTCGACGCCAAACCCGATGTTAGCGGTGCCGTCGGCCTGCTGTTCGAAAGTCAGTTCATAGGTTTGCCAATTGGCCGTGGTGAAATAGTTGGCCGAGCCTTGGTTGAAGGCGGTGGTGGCAGAGGCGTCGTTGGCCACCAGGCGAAACGACGACGTGGCCGCGTTGGCATAGGCTGTGCGCACATCCGCTTGCAGTTTGTATTTGCCCTTGGGCAACGAAGCGATCTGCTGGGTCAGCGTGGTGGCCTGTGCGCTCCATCCTTGGCGCAGGTAGAGGGCTTGCGTGCCATCGGTCGTGGTTGTCACTTTACCGAAGTTGTTGTCGGTATAACAGTTGGCTGTCACGATCAGTGTCACGTTGGGCGACCCGTTGAGGGTCCACTCCTTGGGAGCTGTGAGCTTGTAGCCACGGAGTCCGTCGGCGGAATTGACCACTTCGTCCATTGACTTGACATCGTCAAGTTCGAACGAGGCATTGTTCACATATTCCGCCGTCACGTCTGTTTGCGCCATGACGCTGGTCGAGAAAGCCAACGAGGCTACTAATAGTAAGGTGGTTTTCATGAAAGTAGACATGTTGATTGATGGTGCAAAGATAGCGCAAAAGAAGGGAAAAACATCATGTTTGCAAGATGTTTTTACCAAGCGCCACCTATTCTTATCTTAATCTGCAAGGCACGCCCAAAGACAAAACGGCGCATGGAAGCGTGGGGAACGAGCGACAAAAGACATGATTGCTCATGCAGAAAAGCCCGTCATTCCCAAGCGTACATGCGCCGTGAATAATGTGAAATGATATGGTTTAGTGGTTGGCCACGTAGTCGGCGATCCACTGTCCGACCTCCTTCGTGCCATAGTGCTGTCCGCCCTCGACCTGGATCTCAGGCGTGCGCACATTCTGCAGCAGGCTCTCGTTGCAGGCCTCGCGGATCAGCGCACCCTCGGCCTTCAGTCCGAAGTGCTCAAGCAACATGGCAGCCGAGAGGATCTGTGCCAACGGGTTGGCCAGGTTCTTGCCGGCAGCCTGCGGCCATGATCCGTGCACCGGCTCGAAGAGCGGTGTGTGAGCGCCCAGCGAGGCTGAGGGCTGGAGGCCCATCGAACCTGTGATGGCACTCGTCTCGTCGGTCAGGATGTCGCCAAACGTGTTCTCGGTGACGATGACGTCGAAGAAGCGAGGCTCCGTGAGCACGCGCATCGAACAGTTGTCGATGAACATGTAGTCGGTCGTCACATCGGGATACTGGGGCTCCATCTCCTTGGCGATCTGGCGCCAGAGGCGTGAGCTGGCCAGCACGTTGGCCTTGTCGACGACCGTCAGGTGGTGGCCACGGCGCTGTGCGGTCTCGAAGGCCACCTTCAGGATGCGTTCGATCTCCGGACGGCTGTAGACGTCGGTGTCGTAGGCCTTGTCGTTGTCCTGGTATTTCTCGCCGAAATACATGCCACCCGTCAACTCGCGGATCACCATGAAGTCGGCACCCTTGATGATGCTCTCCTTCAGCGGCGACATGTGGAGCAGGCAGTCGAACGTGGCCACGGGGCGCACGTTGGCAAAGAGTCCGAGCTTCTTGCGCATGGCGAGCAGGCCCGTCTCGGGGCGCACCTTCAGCGTGGGGTCGTTGTCGAAGCGCGGGTCGCCGACAGCGGCGAAGAGCACGGCGTCGGCATCCATGCAGGTCTTGAACGTCTCGTCGGGGAACGGGTCGCCACAGGCGTCGATGGCGTGGGCGCCACAGATGGCCTCGTGATAGACAAACTCGTGTCCGAACTTCTTGGCGATGGCGTCGAGCACATGGATGGCCTGCGGCATGATCTCTGGCCCGATGCCGTCGCCGGGCAATACTGCGATATTCAGTTTCATGATTGCTTATGTGTTTTTTGATTGTTCTTGGGTAATGGGTGGGGCTTATCGGTGGGTCTGTTGCCACCTCATCATCTCCTCGTCCTCCACGATGTTGAGCATCTTGAAGGTGGCCTTGATGGCCGCCTCCGTCTGGTCGGCGTCGAGGCCATGGGTGCGGATGACGCGCCCCGCGTCGCCCTCCCAGGTGATGATGGTCTGCACGAGGGCGTCGGTGCGTCCTCCTGGCGGGATGGTCACGGTGTAGTTGGCCAGTCGGGGGAACGTGCGGTTGAGGTTGTCCTTGTAGACCTTGCGCAGCGCCCGCACGAAGGCGTCATACTGTCCGTCGCCGGTGGCGTCGGCGGTGTAGTCCTTGCCGTTGATCTCCACCTTGATGCTCGCGATGGGCTTGAGGCCATACGACGTGGAGACCATGTAGCTCAGGAGCTTCACCCGCTCCACGGGCGTGTTGTGCTTCAGCACGTCGGCGATGATGTAGGGCAGGTCGTCCTGTGTCACCATCTCCTTGCGGTCGCCCAGTTCGGTGATGCGCCGGGTGACGCTGCGCGTCTCGTCGGGCGTCAGTTCGAGCCCCAGCTCCTCGAGGTTCATCTCGATGTTGGCCTTGCCCGAGTTCTTGCCCAGCGCATATTCGCGCTTGCGGCCGAAGCGCGCCGGCACGAGGTCGTTGCTGTAGAGCTTGTCCTTGTTGTCGCCGTCGGCATGCACGCCGGCCACCTGTGTGAACACGTTGCTGCCCACGATGGGCTGGTTGGGCGACACGGCGATGCCGCTGTAGCCCTCGACGAGGCGGCTGATGCTGTTGAGCTGTCCCTCATGGATGGAGGTCTTGGCGTGCAACTGGTCCTTGAGGATGGCCTGCACGCTGGCCAGCGGCGCGTTGCCACAGCGCTCGCCCAGTCCGTTGACGGTGACGTGGACACCGCGGCAACCACTCAAGACAGCCGCCAGCGTGTTGGAGACGGCCAGGTCGTAGTCGTTGTGGGCATGGAAGTCGAAGTGCTTGTCGGGATAACGACGGTGCATCTTGCGCACATACTCCACACACTGCAGCGGGTTCATGATGCCCAAGGTGTCGGGCAACATGAAGCGGCGGATGGCCGTGTCCTTCAGGGCGTCCATCATCTGGTAGACATAGTCGGGCGAGTCTTTCATGCCCGAGCTCCAGTCCTCCAGGTAGATGTTGACCTGCAGGCCCTGTTGGTCGGCATAGTCGAGCACGCGCAGGATGTCGGCGATGTGCTCCTCGGGCGTCTTGTGCAACTGGTGCACGCAGTGCTTGAGCGATCCCTTGACGAGCAGGTTGATGACATGGCAGCCACAGCCCTTGATCCAGTCGACCGAGAGCTTGCCATCGACAAAGCCCAACACCTCGATGCGGTCGATGAAGCCCTCGCGCCGTGCGTAGCTGCAGATGCGTGTCACGGCCTCGCGCTCGCCCTCGGAGACACGCGCCGAGGCCACCTCGATGCGGTCTACGTTGACGTCGTGGAGCAGCGAGCGGGCGATGATGAGCTTCTCATGGGGCAGGAAACTGACGCCATTGGTCTGCTCGCCGTCGCGCAGCGTGGAGTCCATGATCTCGATGCGAGGACCGGGAATGTTCTTGGGGCCAACTTCCATTATGCGCGTTGCTTTTCGTAGGCCTCCACCTTGTCGCGGTTGGCGACGAGGAAGTCCACGTCGTCGAGGCCGTTCATGAGGCAGTGTTTCTTGTATCCGTTGATGTCGAAGTGCTCCGAGTGGCCCGTGGCGAGGTTGGTCACGGTCTGTGCGGGCAGGTCGACGCGCACCTGTGTGGCGTGGTCCTTGTCGATGGTGTCGAAGAGCTCTTGCAGGAACGGCTCGCTCACCACCACGGGCAAGACGAAGTTGTTGAGCTCATTGTTCTTGTGGATGTCGGCAAAGAAGCTGCTGATGACCACGCGGAAGCCATAGCCGGCGATGGCCCAAGCGGCATGCTCGCGCGAGGAGCCCGAACCGAAGTTCTTGCCGGCAACGAGGATGACGCCCGAATAACTGGGGTCGTTGAGCACGAAGTCTTTCTTCAGACTGCCGTCCTTGTTGTATCTCCAGTCGCGGAAGAGATTGTCGCCGAAGCCTTCCTTGTCGGTCGCCTTGAGGAAGCGGGCGGGTATGATCTGGTCGGTATCCACATTCTCCAAGGGAAGGGGAATGCAGGAAGATGTGATGACATCAAATTTCTGTTTCATCGTTATGTGTGTTGTCTAAGGATTAATAATCAGGCCTCAAGAAACTCGCGCGGGTCGCTGATGCGTCCCGTGATGGCTGCGGCGGCCGCCGTGAGGGGCGAAGCCAGCACCGTGCGTGCGCCAGGGCCCTGTCGTCCTTCGAAGTTACGGTTGGAGGTGGAGACGCAGAGCTTGCCTGCGGGCACCTTGTCGTCGTTCATGGCCAGGCAGGCCGAGCATCCGGGTTGGCGGATGGCGAAGCCGGCGGCCTCCAGGGTCTTGTCGAGGCCTTCCTCCTTGATCTGCTTCAGCACGGCCCATGAGCCAGGCACGAGCCACGCCACGACATTGTCGGCCTTGTGATGGCCCTTCACCACGGAGGCGAAGGCGCGGAAGTCCTCGATGCGGCCATTGGTGCAGGCGCCGAGGAAGACATAGTCGACGGTGTGGCCCTTGAGCTGCTGTCCGGGCTCGAAGCCCATGTAGTGGAGGCTCTTGAGGAATGAGGCCTGCTCGCCCTCGGGCACCTCGGCGAGCGTCGGCACGGTGCCGCCGACGGCGATGCCCATGCCGGGGTTGGTGCCATAGGTGATGCGGGGCTCGATGTCGGCGCCGTCGAACACCAGTTCGCGGTCGAACACGGCATCGTCGCCCGAGCGCAACTGGCGCCACTGGGCCACGGCCTTGTCCCAGTCGGCACCCTTCGGGGCATATTTGCGGCCCTTGAGGTAGGCAAACGTCGTCTCATCGGGAGCGATGAAACCGCCACGCGCGCCCATCTCGATGGAGAGGTTGCAGAGCGTCAGGCGACCCTCCATGCTCATGTGCTCGATGACCGGGCCGGCATATTCCACGAAGTAGCCGGTGGCTCCCGACGTGGAGAGCTGGGCCATGAGGTAGAGTGCCACATCCTTGGCCGTCACGCCTTTCTTCAGCGCGCCGTTGAGGGTGATGCGCATCGACTTCGGCTTCTGTTGCAGGATGCACTGCGAGGCGAGCACCATCTCCACCTCGGAGGTGCCGATGCCGAAGGCCACAGCGCCCACGGCGCCATGGGTGGAGGTGTGGGAGTCGCCACAGACGATGGTCATGCCGGGCAGCGACAGGCCCGTCTCGGGACCCACCACATGGATGACGCCGTTCTCGGGCGTGTTCTTCTTAAACTCGGTGAGGCCAAACTCCTGGCAGTTCTTGTCGAGGGTCTCCACCTGGTGGCGGCCCACGGGGTCGAGCTCAGGCGAGCCCTGGTCGTGGGTCATGATGTTGTGGTCGGGCATGCAGTAGACCTGCTGGGGCCTGAACACCTGCAGATGGCGGCGGCGCAGGCCATCGAAGGCCTGGGGCGAGGTCACCTCGTGACAATAGAGACGGTCGATATACAACTGGGTGGGACCATCCTCCACGACCTGCACGACGTGGCTGTCCCATATCTTATCAAATAATGTGTTCATGGTGTGATTGTCTTTAGTCTGCCTTATTTCCTAAACTTGTTGATGCAATCGATGTAAGCTTCCACCGAGGCGGTCACGATGTCGGTGTTGGCGCCGAAGCCATAGTAGACGTTGCCGTCGTACTCCACCTGCATGTGCACCTTTCCGACGTCGTCTGAACCCTTGGAGATGGCCTGGATGGTAAACTCCTTGAGGGTCATCTGCTTGCGGATGATGCGCTTGAGGGCCTTGATGGCGGCGTCGACAGGACCGTTGCCGGTGCTGCTCTCCTCAAACTTCTGTCCGGCGATGTCGAGGCCCACGCTGGCCACGCTGCGCACGCCCTTGCCTGTGGTGACTTGCAGATAGTCGAGCTTCACGGCATGGCTGGCGGCCGTGTCGGCGCCGGCGAGCATGAGGATGTCATCGTCGGTGATCTCCTTCTTCTTGTCGGCGAGGTTGAGGAAGGCCTTGTAGATCTTGTCGAGCTTCTCCTCGTCCTTGATGTCGACGCCGTTGACCTCGAGGCGATACTTCAGGGCTGCACGTCCCGAGCGTGCGGTGAGCACGATGGCGTTGTTGTCGAGTCCGATGTCCTTCGGGTCGATGATCTCGTAGGTCTGCACGTTCTTCAGCACGCCGTCCTGGTGGATGCCACTGGAGTGTGCGAAGGCGTTGCGGCCCACGATGGCCTTGTTGGGCTGCACGGGCATGTTCATCAGCGAACTGACCATGCGCGAGACGGGATAGATCTTCTGCGTGTTGATGTTGGTGTCGATGCCGATACCCTTGTGGCACTTCAGGATCATGGCGATCTCCTCGAGCGACGTGTTGCCGGCGCGCTCACCGATGCCGTTGATGGTGACCTCCACCTGGCGAGCTCCGTTGAGCACACCCTCGAGGGTGTTGGCCGTGGCCATGCCGAGGTCGTTGTGGCAGTGGGTGGAGATGATGGCCTTGTCGATGTTTGACACGTGCTCCTTGAGGTACTTGATCTTGGCGCCAAACTCGCTGGGCAGGCAGTAGCCAGTGGTGTCGGGGATGTTGACCACGGTGGCACCGGCTGCGATGACCGCCTCGACGACGCGCGCCAGGTACTCATTGTCGGTGCGTCCGGCGTCCTCGGCGTAGAACTCCACGTCCTCGACATACTTCTTGGCGTAGGCCGTGGCGCGCACGGCACGCTCGAGGATGTCGTCGCGGTTGGAGTTGAACTTATATTTAATATGGTAGTCGGATGTGCCGATGCCAGTGTGGATGCGCTTGTGCTTGGCGTATCTCAGCGAGTCGGCGGCCACGTCGATGTCTTTCTCCACGGCGCGTGTCAGCGCGCAGATGGTGGGCCATGTGACGGCCTTTGAGATTTCCATCACCGAGTTGTAGTCGCCCGGCGACGAGATGGGGAAGCCGGCCTCGATGACGTCAACGCCCAACAGCTCGAGTTGCTTGGCTACCTGTATCTTCTCTACGGTGTTCAACTGGCATCCAGGCACCTGCTCGCCGTCGCGAAGTGTGGTGTCGAAAATAAAAAGTCTGTCGCTCATAATCTATTTTTATTTACTTTGTTTTGTCTCATGATGAAGAGAAAGGGCCGTTGGCGCAACGAAAAAGGCCTTTCCACTACCGGAAGTGGAAAGGCCTTGTATTCGTCATGTCGCTCACATGCAGATACACACTCTCTCACTTCCGGCTGGTTGATGCAGTCGAATACCGAGTAGAATGCTAATCGTGCTAATGATGGCGATGGTCATGTTCAATTCTCTTTTGATTTTTCGACAGCAAAGTTAATCATTTCTTGGCACACAAACAAATAAATTGCAAGAAAAATGCAAGCAATAATTGCAAATGATAATCAATCGGCTCGTTTTAAGAAGATTATGACACTTTGAGGAGAGGAGTGTGGGCTGATTAGGCATATTGGGCATAATAGGCATAATAGGCCCAATAGGCATCGTGGGCTTATTACGCACGATGGGCATCATGGGCTTGGCAGCCCATGATGCCCATCGTATGGATGCTTGCTGTGTGTTTCTCAGAACTGGGGAGCCATGGGGGGCGGTCCCAGGGGATCGTCGTTCTCGGCCACGGCGCCGTCGTTGTTCATGCGCGAGCCGATATACTCGCCGCCCATGTCGCCAGGCAGCGGGGCGGGCGCGGCGTCCTCGGGGTTGAGGAAGCGCGTGTACTGTCCCTGGAAGGCCAGCAGCACGTCGCCCGTGGCACCCTTACGGTGCTTGGCTATGATGATCTGGGCCTTGCCGCGGAGGTCGCGGCCCTTGTCGTCTTGATAAATATGGTAATACTCGGGGCGGTGGACGAAGAGCACCATGTCGGCATCCTGCTCGATGGCACCCGACTCACGCAGGTCGCTGAGCTGCGGGCGCTTGCCCTCGAGGCCCTCGCGGTTCTCCACCGTACGGTTGAGCTGTGACAGGGCGATGATGGGGATGTCGAGCTCCTTGGCCAGTCCCTTGAGCGAGCGCGAGATGGTGGAGACCTCCTCCTGGCGGTTGCCGAAGCGCATGCCGTTGGCGTTCATGAGCTGGAGGTAGTCGATCATGATGGTCTTGACGCCCTTCTCGCGCACCAGTCGGCGTGCCTTGGTGCGGAGCTCAAAGATGGACATGCCCGGCGTGTCGTCGATGTAGAGCGGGGCGCCCGTCAGTCGGGCCATGTACTTGTCGAGGCGTTGCCACTCGTCGGGATAGAGCTGTCCGTTCATGATCTTGCGTCCCTCGATCTCACAGACGTTGGAGATCAGGCGGTTGACGAGCTGCACGTTGTTCATCTCCAACGAGAAGAAGGCGATGGGCTCCTTGTAGTCGACGGCGATGTTCTTGGCGATGGAGAGCGCAAACGACGTCTTACCCATGGCAGGTCGTCCGGCGAGGATGATCAGGTCACTGGGTTGCCAGCCCGAGGTGATGTTGTCGAGGGCGGTGTAGCCCGATGGGATGCCGGTGAGGCCACCCTTCTGCGAGGAGGCCTTCTGCAAGATCTCCATGGCCTGGCGGAGCACGGGGTCGATCTGGGTGTAGTCGGTGCGCATGTTCTTCTGCGACAACTCGAAGAGGTTCGACTCCGCCTCCTGCATGAGGTCGTCGACGTCGACGGTCTGGTCGAAGGCCTTGGTCTCGATGACCGAGGCGAAGGAGATGAGCTGTCGGGCCAGGAACTTCTGTTGGAGGATCTTGGCATGATACTCGATGTGGGCCGAGGAGGCCACATGGGCGGTGAGGTCGACCACATAGGTGGGTCCGCCCACATCGTCGAGGGTGCCCTCCTTTTGCAGTTCGTTGGTCACGGTCATGATGTCGACCGGGTTCTGGGCCATGTTGAGGGTCTGTATGGCCTGGAAGATCTTCTGGTGGCGCGGCTCATAGAAGGTCTCGGGGCGGAGCATCTCCGAGACGACGGAGAAGGCGTCCTTGTCGATCATCAGAGCGCCGAGCACCACCTTCTCCACGTCGACGGCCTGCGGTTGCAGGTGGCCATAGGTAGGGTCGATGGGTGTGGTGGCGCGCTTGCGCCGGTTATTGGGGGTGTTATTGGGTTCTGGCATGATAATAAATAATGTGTAGGTGGTTGGTTTATGGGGGCCGCCCCCTTTACTTTTTCTTTTTGAGCTTCAGGCGGGGGATGTTGACCTTGTCGCCGGCCTTGAGCTGGGCGCGGCCGGGGTTGACAGCCTCGATGTAGCACTCCATGCCTGGGCCGAGCTGTGTGCGGCTGATGCCCTCAAGGGTCTGTCCGGCCTTGACGACGACGGTGCGTTCGATGCCTGTGATGTCGTAGGCTCCCGTGCGGATGCGCACGTCCTTGTTGTAGGCGGCCACCGGTTGGGCTTGTGGTGCCTTCTCCTTGGTGGACGGCTTGGCCGTCTGCTTGGCGTCTTGCTTCTCAGCCTTGGCCTTGGCGTCCTTGGCTGTCGGGGCTGCGACCTGTTTCTTGGCCTGGGTCTCACGGGAAGCCTTCTCGGTTTTGTCGGTGGCCGACGGTTCGGCGGTGGCCTTCTCTGGGGCTGCTTGTGCCGCGGCCTGCTGCTCGGCCTGTTGACGTGCCTTCTCCTCTGCCTGCAACTTGCGGGCGGCTGCGATGCTGTCTTCTCGGGCCTGGGCCACGGCGGCCGTGTCGACAGAGGCGTCGATGATGGCGCGTCCCTGCGGCGTGCGGGCAGCGAGGATGGCCTCCGACTCGAGGTGCTCGATGCGGTGGTCGCGCTGCGAGAGTTGGGCGAAGAGATAGAAGATGCCGCCCACGCAAGCCAACAGCAACACGATGGCGACGCCGAGGAACCAACGCATGAAACGGTGGTGGCGTGTCATCTCCTGTTGCAGGATGATGACCTGGTTGCGGGCGTCCTCGGCCTGGCGCTCGGCCTCGATGGCGGGGGTGGACACCTCGGGGGCAGGGGTGTCAGGGGGGTCAGGGGCTGAAGGCTGCTCGGGAGCGGGAGTGGTGGGGGCTGAGGGGAAAGCGGTGGGCTCGATAGGCATATTGGGCTCACTGGGCATATTAGGCTCACTGGACATATTGGGCATAATAGGCCTATTAGGCACAGGAGCGGGCTCCTCGGCAGGCTGTTCCTCAGCAGGCTGTTCCTCGGCAGGCTCAGGGACAGAGGGCTCAGCAGGAGCGGCGGGCTGCTCCTCCTTGGTGGGCTCAGCGGGCTGCTCCTCCACGGTGGGCTCAGCGGGCTGCTCCTCTGCGGGCTCGGCGGCCTGCTCCTCTGCGGCCTCCGCTGGCTTTTCCTCGGCCAGGGCTTCCAGGGCGGCGTCGGGATCGGCGAAGCGCTCGTCGATGGCGGTGAAGTCGACGCCGTCGTTGATGGGCACCGTCTCAAACTGTGAGAAGGGACGGTTGACCAGGTCGCGCATGGCGTTGTCGGGGGTGAAGGAGACCTTGTCGCGGCCCTCGATGACGATGGGCTCGCCGGTGTTGACGTCGACACTCTTGCGCGAGGCCACCGGCACCACCTTGAACGTGCCAAGGCCCTTGACCTTGACCTGGCGGTCGGTGGCGATGCCCTCGACGAGCACGCCAAACATCTTCTCCACAAACTGCTCGGCGGCAGCGCGCTCGAGTCCATACTTCTCGACGAGCGCCTGGGCGAGTTCCTTGTATCCTATCTTGCTCATGATGGGTGATTGCTAAGCCTTGTTGAGTTTTTCCTTGATGGCCTCCATGGGTCGGAAGTTCAAGACGAGCTTCGGCGGCACCAGCATGCGCTGCTGCGTGCCGGGGTTGACGATGATGCGCTCCAGGCGCTTCTTCACCTCAAACGACCCGAAGCCGGGGATGAGCACGCTGTCGCCCTCGTCAAACTGGTTGCCCATCTGTTCGATGACGGCCGACACCATCTTCTGCGTGTCGGTCTGCGTGTAGCCCGACTGCTGTGCCAACTCGGCTATGTATTCCTTGTTGTTCATACCTCTCCGTATAAGTCAAACTCGTCGTTGCCGGTGATCTTCACCTCATAATAGTGGCCGGTGCGCAGCGTGCGTCCCTCGACGGGGATGAGCACCTCGGGGTCGACCTCGGGTGAGCAGCTCTCGGTGCGGCCCACATAGTATTCGCCCTCCTTGCGGTCGATGACCACCAGTTGGGTGGTGCCCACCTTGGCGGCCTCCACCTCGTCGCTGATGTCCTGTTGCAAGGCCATGAGCTCGTCGAGACGGCGCTGCTTGACGTCGGCGGGCACGTCGTCGACATAGTGTTGCTCGGAATAGGTGCCCTCCTCCTCCGAATAGGCAAAGGCGCCCATGCGCTCGAAGCGCTGGGTGCGCACGAAGTCCATGAGTTCCTGGAAGTCGTCCTCGGTCTCGCCGGGGAAGCCCACCATGAGCGTGGTGCGCAGCGTGATGCCGGGCACGCGCTCGCGGATGGTGCGGAGCAGGGCCAGCGTGTCGGCCTTGGTCACATGGCGGTGCATGCGCTGCAAGACATGGTCGGAGATGTGTTGCAGGGCGATGTCGAGATACTTGCAGACGTTGGGGCGCTCGCGCATCACGTCGAGCAGTTCCAGCGGGAACTGGTTGGGATAGGCATAGTGGAGGCGTATCCAGCGCACGCCCTTGATGTCGGCCATGCGACTGATGAGCTCGGCGATGCGGGTGTGGCCGTAGAGGTCGACACCATAGTAGGTGAGCTCCTGCTCGATGACCTGGAACTCGGTGACACCCTCGGCCACCAGTTCGCGCACCTCGTCGAGGATCTCCTCCATCGGGCGCGACACGTGGCGGCCCGTGATGAGGGGTATGGCGCAATAGGCGCAGTGGCGGTCGCAGCCCTCGGCGATCTTGACATAGGCATAGTGGGAGGGCGTGGTCAGCTTGCGGCGCGTGTTGGCGGCGGTGCGGCGACGCGTGAAACTCTCGGCGCCTGCCTCGGCGGCGGGAGCCGGACCGAGGTCGGTGAGGAGCTGCTTGTAGTTGAACTTGCCATAGAACTTGTCGACCTCGGGTATCTCGGCCTCGAGCTCCTTCTGGTAGCGCTGCGAGAGGCAGCCCATGACATAGAGCTTGTGGAGGCGGCCCTCGGTCTTGGCCTGCACAAACTCGAGGATGGTGTTGATGCTCTCCTCGCGGGCGCTCTCGATGAAGCCGCAAGTGTTGATGACGGCGATCTCGCCCTGCGGACGCTTGGCGTCGTGGACGCAGTGGTAGCCCTGGTTCTCAAACTGGCGCATGAGCTGCTCGGAGTCGACAAGGTTCTTCGAACAGCCCATGGTGATGATGTCTATCTGGTTTTTCTTCACGATGATGTATCAGAATAACGAGTCCACAAATTCCTTCTTGTTGAAGAGCTGGAGGTCTTCCATCTTCTCGCCCAGTCCGATGTACTTCACGGGCACCTTCAGCTGGTCGCTGATGCCGATGACCACACCACCCTTGGCGGAGCCGTCGAGCTTGGTGATGGCGAGCGACGTGATCTGGGTGACGGCAGAGAACTCCTTGGCCTGCTCGAAGGCGTTCTGGCCGGTGGAGCCGTCGAGGACGAGCATCACCTCGTCGGGAGCCGTGGGGACGACCTTCTTCATGACGTCCTTGATCTTCTTCAGCTCGTTCATCAGGCCCACCTTGTTGTGCAGTCGGCCTGCGGTGTCGATGAGCACCACGTCGGCGCCGTTGGCCTGGGCGCTCTGCAGGGTGTCGAAGGCCACGCTGGCGGGGTCGGCGCCCATCTGCTGCTTCACCACGGGCACGCCCACGCGGTCGCCCCAGATCTGTATCTGCTCCACGGCGGCGGCACGGAAGGTGTCGGCAGCGCCGAGGTAGACCTTCTTGCCGGCCTGCTTAAACTGCCAGGCGAGCTTGCCGATGGTGGTGGTCTTGCCCACGCCGTTGACGCCCACCACCAGGATCACATAGGGCTTGTGGTCGGAGGGCAGGTCCCACCCCGACTCGTCGGTGGCGTTGTTCTCGGTGAGCAGGGCGGCAATCTCCTCCTTCAGAATGCGGTTGAGCTCTGAGGTGGAGACATACTTGTCGCGCGCCACGCGCTCCTCGATGCGCTTGATGATCTTGAGCGTGGTGTCGACGCCCACGTCTGAGGTGATGAGCACCTCCTCCAGGTTGTCGAGCACGTCGTCGTCGACCTTCGACTTACCGGCGATGGCACGGCTGATCTTGGTGAAGACGCTTTGCTTGGTTTTCTCCAAACCCTGGTCGAGGGTCTCTTTCTTTTTCTTGCTGAATAATCCGAATATTCCCATGTTGATGTATTGGTGTGAGCTATATTTCTCTGCAAAGATAGCAAAAAAATCGCTGACGGCGCAACACATGCGCGCCTTTTTAATATAATAGGTACAAATAGGATCGGATGGGCATCGGACAGAAAGGCGCAAGCCCTCCCCCATGGCAGGCAAGGGAGCTCACGACCGACTGATGACGACGGGGCGAGACAACAGGGACGGCAGGACGGGTCAAAACTCGTAATAATCTTGACAACTACCCCCAAAATCCAGGCGATTTTTTCCATCGCAAGATTTTTGGCCGCATATACGCGATTCTGAGCGAATTTTGCGCAAACGGCTGATACACAGGGCATTAATCAAAAATACACCCTTCGGAAAACTCTGCGCATGCTCAGGGTTTTGCGATAGATACCTTATCGACCCTCGATTCGATATCTATCGAGTCTCGATAAGATATCTATCGAGTCTCGATTCGATATCTATCGCAACTCGATTAGGCCTCTTTCGCGGAACAATTCCATACAAATTAACCGACATTAAGACTTTTAACGAAATTTAATCGGACAAAACCTGTTTTTTCTTCTCTATTTCACTCACTCGCCATGACACGGATTTTTCAGAATTATCAAGACAAAATGATGGTTTCTCGATTTTCTCGCTCCCCCACCCTCGCCGACGGGCCCTAAACGACTGATTGGTCGGTCGTTTGGCCGTTTTTGGCCCCCAAAAGGGCGATTGGCCCGCTCGAAATCCTATTTTTTGCTAAAAATGAGGGGCGTGCCTTGGCCAATACGGGAAATAGTTGTATTTTTGCAACTCAAAACGCAGAACATGAAGAAGAACATTCTCATTGCTTTCACACTGGTGTTGCTCTTGAGCGGCTGCGCAAGGGAATTCAACCAAGTGTATAAGACTCCCGACTTCAGATACAGGTACGAGTACGCCAAGGAGTGCTTCGCCAACGGCAAGTATCAGCGCGCCACGACAATCCTGCAGGATGTGATCACGCAGGAGAAGGGCACCGCCGACGCCCAGGAGAGCCTCTACATGTTGGGAATGGCCGAATATTGCAACCGCGACTACGAGACGGCGGCCGAGACCTTCAAGCGCTACGTGAAGTCGTACCCACGCGGCATCTATGCCGAGATGGCGTCCTACTACGTCGGGCAGAGCCTCTACCTCAGCACGCCCGAGGCACGCCTCGACCAGACGCAGACGGTGCAGGCCATCTCCGCCTTCCAGGAGTTTCTCGACATGTTCCCCGACGCCAAGATGAAGGAGCAGGCACAGACACGCCTCTTCTCCCTGCAAGACAAGCTCGTGCAGAAGGAGCTCTACTCAGCCCAGCTCTATTACAACCTCGGCTCCTACTTCGGCAACTGCACCGAGGGTGGCAACAACTATGAGGCGTGCATCGTCACCTCGGAAAACGCACTGAAGGACTATCCCTACACCAGCAAGCGCGAGGACTTCGCCCTGCTCATCATGAAGAGCAAGTTTGAACTGGCACAGCAGAGCGTGGAGGACAAGCGCGTCGAACGCTTCCAGAACGCCGAGGACGAGTGCTACGGATTCATCAACGAGTATCCCGACTCGAAGTCGCGCAAACTCGCCGAACAGCTCATCGCCAAGTGCAAGAAGGTGACGGGCGAGAGCAGCGAGGAGTAATCACACACCATCGAACAAAAATACATCAAAAATCAATATTTATCTGATATGGATTATAAGAAGTCAAAGGCTCCGGTAAACACCGTGACTCGCGAACTTCCCGAGATGTGGAAGAGCACCGGTAACATCTATGAGAGCATCGCCATCATCGGCAAGCGCGCCAACCAGATCAGCGTCGAAATCAAGCAAGACCTCAACAAGAAGTTGCAGGAGTTTGCTTCCTACAACGACTCGCTCGACGAGGTGTTTGAGAACCGTGAGCAGATCGAGATCAGCCGCTACTATGAGAAGTTGCCCAAGCCCACACTGCTGGCCACACAGGAGTTTATGGACGGCGACATCTACTGGCGCGATCCCTCACAGGACAACGAGGAGGAAGAGGCACAATGATCCAGCGCATACAAACCGTCTACCTCTTGCTGGCTGTGGCCGTGCTCGTGGCCTGCCTCTGCCTGCCCATCGGCAGCGTGGAGCCGCAAGGCATGGGCGTGCCCGCCGCATGGTATAACCTGGGACTGACCCAGGGACAGGGCTTCGACATGCGCCCCGTGCCCTTCGTCGGCCTGGTCGTCACGGCTGCGCTGTCGCTGCTCACCATCTTCCAGTATCGCCAGCGTGCGCGCCAGATGCGCCTCTGCACGGTCAGCATCGTGCTCTGCGTGCTGTGGTATGCCTATTACATCTTCAGCGCACTGGTCAGCCTGCCCACAGACGGCGCCACGTTCCACGTGCGCTTCGCAGCCTGCCTGCCCCTCGTGGCCATCATCCTCCTGGCCCTGGCCCATCGTGGCATCAAGGCCGACGACCGCCTGGTGAAGAGCATGGACCGCATCCGCTGATGCCACCCAAGGCCCCGAACCAGAAAGCAAAGCGATAACTCTTTGCGTTATATATTAAAACATCAGTTATGAAAATAGCCTGGTCTCAGCGAGATCAGGCTATTGTGTTTTTCGTAAAGCCATAAAAAAAGAAGTGAAAACGCGCGATCATATACGAGAAAAGAGCTATTTTTGTAGCGCAATAATGAACTAATGACAACACAAATATGGCTGCAACCGTTTTTAATGACGCACAGATTGATCTCATCAACATGATGCAATGGGTGAAAAGTCCCGAAGCTTTAGCCGACTTGAAACAGGCCATCTCCGATTTCTTTGCCAAGAAGGTGAAAGATGAGATGGACCGCATGTGGGAACAAGGCGAAATGACGCAAGAGAAGGTCAATTCCTTCGCCACTTTGCACGAGCGAACACCCTATCGGAAATAAGCATGAGAGTTGTTCTTGACACGATAATGTGGGGCAAAAGGGCCACAGGTCCGATGTTTTTTATAACTTTACACCAAGTTTTCAGATAACTAAATAATCAACATTCTTTTTATGAGAAAAACTCTACTCTCAATGATGGCGATGATCAGTGTCGCCATGGGTGCAAACGCACAAGTGATGAACCAAGAGATCAAGGGTACAGCCACAGTCGCCGGACAGGCTACAGCCCTGGCCAGCGCAGTTTCAGGCTCCAAGGCCAACTCCAAGAGAAAGATCAAGGATGACGAGATGCTCGTCGGCTACCCCGGCTCAGAGAATCCGACGGGCTACACAGGATGGCCCTCAGTGAGCGACGCACAGGCCGTGGCCGCGCAGGTCTCAGACGCCGCCAAGATCAAGAAGATTGCTGCCTACCAGGTGGTCGGCATGCGCTTCATCGTGATGGGCAACCTGGGCGCTAACGCATCCTGCTTCGCCTGGCTGTTCGGCTCCGACCAGAAATTGAAAGCTGAAGCCGAGTATGAACTCAAGGAAGGCACGTATGACATTTGCACGCTGAGCAACGGCAATCAGCTCAACGTGAAGTACAACGACGTCTACTTTGACACACCGCTCACCATCGACGAGACCGACGCTGCCATCCGCTATGGCTACACCTACACGCAGAACACCGACAAGACCTCACAAGACGCAGCCCCCATTCTCTATGGCAAGACAACTGAGGTGGCCAACGGCTTGTGCTTCCTCGTCTACGGTACCTTTGGCACCGACGGCACAGCCTGGTATCTTGCCGCAGACACCCAAAGACCCAACACACCGTGCATGCAGCTCATTGTCAAGGACAAGGGAAACAACACCGGCATCCTCGGCCTTGACGGCACAGTGAAGCCCATGGCCCAGCAGTTCTTCACCCTCGATGGCAAACAGCTCGACGCTCCCCAGAAGGGCATCAACATCGTGAAGATGAGCGACGGAACCACACGCAAGGTGGTCAAGTAACCCCATAACACGACATATCAAAAAAGCCGCCCTGCCAGCAATCATGCTGGCAGGGCGGCTTCTTTTCATGTAGGCCCAAAGGCTACGAGCGACGCGGCGCTTACAGACCGAGACCCTTGAGGGCCTTGTTGGCAGCCTCGTTCACCTTGTCGTTGGCCTTTTTCTGGCCTTCTCTCACCTTCTCGGCGGCCTTGTTCTGTGCCTTGGTCACCTTCTCGGCAGCCTTGGTCTCAGCCTTGTTCACCTCAGCGGCGGCCTTGCTCTCGGCAGCTGTCTTGGCGTTGTTCACGGCTGTCTTGGCGTTGTTTGCGGCATTGGTGGCAACGGTCTTGGCGGCCTCCTTGGCAGCGGCGGGCGCAGCCTCCACAATCTTCTTGGCGGCCTCGGGCGCAGCCTTCAGGGCAGCGCTGGCAGCCTCGGCGGTGGCGGCGGCAGAGGCAGCCTTCTGGATGTAGGGGGCGGCCAACTTCACAGCGTCGTCCTTCACGGCCTGCTTGGCCTCCTCGGCGGTCGTGGCAGCGGTGGTGGGCAGGTTCTGGATGCCCTCCACAAGACTGGCGATGGTGTTGTCGCCACTGGTCACGGCCTTGATGCTCTCGGCGTTCTGGGCCAGGAAGTGCTTGATCGACTGGCCATAAGCCTTGGCCTCATCGAGCTTGCCAGCGTTCACAAGGGCCTTATAGGTGGCTTGCAGGGTGGCCAGCGTGGTGGTCAGCGACTTGGTGTCCTTGTTTTGCAGGGCCTGTGTGGCCTGGTCGGTCAGTGAGGCGAGGGTCTCGTTGGTCTCCTGGCTCAGGGCGGCGGCGCTGTCAGACACGGTGCTGTCGGCCTGCGCGGCCACGCTGTCAGTGGCCACGGCATTCTTACTGGTGTTACCTCCGCAGCTGCTCAGCGTGATGGCTGCAACAACTGCAACTGCTAAAAATACTTTTTTCATGATGACTTGATTTTTATATTTCTCTGTGTTTAGTCATGCAAAGATGGTGCCAAGGTGGCGCCTCAACCTTACAATTTAGGCAGGGGGATCGCCTGGCGCAGGTCATCGGACATCGTGGCGAGGGGCAGGCCCAGCGTGCGGGCGTCGCGGTCGAGCACGCTCTTCGTCTGGGCGAGCGTGGCGGCGGGCACGATCTCATAGCCCAGGGCACACTCGGCGATGCCCTCGTTGGCCACACGCATGCCGCGGTTGGTGAGGCGGCACTCGTCGAGACGGCCGATGGTGTCGACACGCACCATGACACGGGCGCCGGTCTTGCTCTCGCGCGTCACGCTGACGAGGCCGTCGTCGTTGCCGGCGATGGCGGCGAAGAGCAGGGGCGAACCGTCGTAGCGGTTGTAGGTCTTGTAGTCCTCAAACTTCATCAGTTCGCGGATGGGCACCTTGCCGATGGTGCC
This sequence comes from Prevotella sp., assembly GCA_050875105.1. Taxonomy (GTDB): domain Bacteria; phylum Bacteroidota; class Bacteroidia; order Bacteroidales; family Bacteroidaceae; genus Prevotella. Next base: position 28,987 of record JBNMMB010000016.1, read on the forward strand.
GTCGGCATAGCCCAGGAGCAGGTAGTGGTCGCGCAGGTCTTCCTCATAGACGGGCAGCGTCAGCTCGGTGGTGTCGTCGTAGTCGTAGTCGGTGATCTTGCAGAACTTGCCGCCTGCCATAAACTTCAGGCATGCCTCGTAGGGCAGGAAGCCCTCCTCATAGTTGGCCAGCACGTTCTTGCGGTAGGCGCTGGTCTGCAGGTGCGGGCGCTTGTCGGCGGGCACGGCTGTGGGCGCAGCGGGCGCCGACGACCGCGACAACGTGGGGGCGGGCATCACGGGCGGCGTGACAGCTGAGGCCGATGTGGGCTGGTCGGGTGTCGCCGTCGCCACAGGACCTTCCTGGTGGGCCTGGCGGCGCATGTTGTATTGCTCAAACTCGGCCTTCGTCAGGTGGCGGTTGCCACTGCCGTTGCGGTAGACCCAGGCGCCGTCGAGCTCCACACCGGGGGCATAGGGCAACACGGTCACCACGAGCACATCCTTGCCGCTGGTGTTGTCGGTGTCCCAGCCCACACTCACATACGAGGCCACGTTGTTGCCCCAGGTCAGGGCCACGCCGTCGAGCACGGTGCGCTGGTACTTGTCCTTGTCGCCATGAAACTCCTCATAGCAGAGGTCGTCGTAGACACCCACGCCCGCACCGCTGTCGTTGGCTCCGATGTAGAGCGTGCCGCCATCGGCGTTGAGGAAGGCGGCAATGACCGTTAGGATGGTCTTCATCTGCCGGTTCATGTCGGGGAAGGAGTCGTTGTTGGGCGGATAGACGATCGATGTCTTGAACTCCACGGTCTGCGACTCGATGCCGCCACCATAGACCTTCAGGTGCGACTCATAGCCATTGAGGCGCAGGGCGTTCTTGATGCGGTTGAGGATGTCGTTGGCCTGCGGTTCCATGTTGTTCTCGCGCAGGATGTTGTAGGCCATGGCCAGCGACGCCATCTCGCGCGTCAGTCCCTGCGTGGTGGTGCGCAGGCGTTGCAGCTCGTCGTCGTGGGCCTGGTAGCCCATGTAGCTGATGATGCGCAGTTGCTGGAGCTTGTCGCGCAGCGGTGTGTCGTCGGCAAAGAGCTCGCCCTCCTCACTCTGCAGACGGTCGAGCTGGGCGGCGTCCACCTTGTCGTTGACGGCAAAGTCGTAGAGCATCTCGATGAGTTGCTTGCGGCCGCGGTAGTAGTCGGCGCGCGCCTTGCCGTCGGGCAACATCAGGCAGAGCACACGGGCGAAGGCTATGTAATTATAGGAGCGCACATAGTCGGCGTCGATGGCTGACATGCGGTCGAGGATGCGCACGAGCTCCTTGACATAAGAGGCGTCGAGCAGGCGGTCGTCGGTCTCCATGGCGGTGGGCTCGGCCTGCGACTCGGGCGCGTCGGCCGGTGCGGGAGTGGGTTCCTTCTCGGGCAGCGCATAGTCGAGCAGCAGGTTGTGGAAGCGGCGCATGGGGTCGAGCAGCTCACCCTCGGCACGGCTCGTGATGCGGCAGATCAACTGGAAATTGCCGTCGGCCTTGCCCAGGTAGGTGGCGTTCACCACGTCGCCGCGTTGCAGGTCCTCATCGAAGGGCCCCATGAGACTCACGCTCTCGCCATACTCGCTGATGCCGGGCACATAGGTCTTGGTAGAAGTGGCGGCGCGCACCACACCCAGCGAGCACACCACGTTGTCGCCCGGGTTGTAGTTGCTACAGACATAATCCTTCAGCGGCTCGACCATCGAGAAGTGGAACAGGCCGTCGGTGTCCTTGTCGAGGATGACCACCTGCAGGGCCAACGGCCGGTTGGCGGAGTCGCAAAACACCCACATGGGTGTGTGCTTGAGGTAGCCGATGATGTCGTGGAGATAGAGATAGCCGACCTCCTCGGTCTCGCCCTCAAAGGAGCAGTAGAGGATGTCGTCATCGTTCAGGCCCTCCTCCACACGCTGCACATGGATGGTCACCAAGTCGCCCACGCTGTGGAGGTCCTTGGCGGCCACCACCGGCGTGGCGGCAGGCTGGGCCGCGGGGCGCGAGGCGTTGGCCGTGGTGAGCTCATGCTCGATGGCCTCCCAGAGGCGCTTGCTGTCTTTCACGGTGATATCGCCCGAGAGCGACGGCATGGCACGGCGGTCGGCCACAACTTGCAGATGGCCCCAGAGGTCGAGCTGGTCGGGCAGCACGGTCTTGGCCTTCGGGTCGTCGGTGGACACGGTGATGCCGTCGGCACTCACACGCAGGCTCACATGGCCATCGAGGAAACAGCTGTTGGTGCCAATGGGCCATGTCGACACGGAGGCCGGACTGCGCTTCAGGGCGTAGGCCACATGGTCGCCGGCTGTCTCGCCAAGCACGTATGAGGGATGATAATAGCTACTGCCCAACAGGCTCTGGGTGGCCACGTTGAGCAGTCCTTTGTTGTTATAATTATCTATATAGGTGGAGATGACGCAGAGGCGCGAGAGGATGACGCGCTCATCGGGCACGGGGGCGGAGGCGCCCTCGGTCTGCGACGTCAGCAAGAGCAGGATGCTGAGGGCCTGCATGAGGTTGCGCACCAGGCGGCCGTTGTCGGCGCCACGGTCCACGCGGTCGATGTTGTCGTCGACATAGAGCTCCAGCGTGCGCAGCAGGGCGTCGTTGAAGGGTGCCTTGGTCCAGATGGCGAGCGGCCAGCGGCGCACCACGTCGAAGAGGCGGCCGATGCAGTTCTCCACCATGCTGTGGTCGGAGAGGAAGAGGCAGGAGAGGATGCGGAAGTTGGTGTCGGGCTGATAGACGTAGCCGGTCTTGTCGAGTTTGTCGAGCAAGTGGTCGACAAACTGGGGGGCGGTGCCGTCGGCGAGCAGGGCGCGGGCGCGGACATAACTGTCGAGCATGTCGATGGCGCCGGTGAGGCGTTGCTGGTAGGTGTCGCGCTCGTTGGGATTGCAGAGGCCGAGGAAGTCGGTCTCTTCCATGAAGCGGGTCACGGCCTGGCGCACCATGGCCAGGTCGACATTGGACGACAGCATCTCCTCGATCCACTGGCGGCACGAGGCACTGAAGGTGCTGTCTTCCACCTCGTTCATCAGGAGCAGGTCGACAAAGCCGGCGCCGTCCCAGTCGCCACGCACGGTGTCGAGCAGGGCAGCCACAGCCTCGGGCGTCACCCGGCTGTTCTTGGCCTCACGGGCCTCTTCCTCGTCGAGCTCCACCTTCGGCCGATAGAGGCCCATGGCCACCACACGGCAGCGAAGGGCCTGGCCACGCGTGAGGTTGAGACCGGCGGTGTGTTTCAGGTAGACGTGCAGGCCGGCCGCATCGACCAGGTCGCAAAAATCATCATGGAGGGTGTGGACGGTGAAGACATAGGTCTCGCCCACCTCATAGTTTATTGTTTCGGTTTGTCTGAGCATAGGTGTACAGGTGTTTGCTACGGAGCTACGACACTTCTGGCCCTGCTCCGGCATGAGGTTTGTCGCGTCGCCCCCTGCAACGGACATCCTCCTATTTTTACCCTGTAAAGTTACAAAGAATTCTCACCACCACTCGCATTTTACTGAAAATTATAGCATTGCTTAACAATTGGGCAGAGCGCCGCCGGCCATGCTGTGGTCATGGCGCAGGCCTCGCTCGTCATCTTTTTGTCGTCAATCGGCCTTGAGAAGCCATTTTTTTGCCTTTCTCCGCTTGGATAACCAATCGTTTGTCGTACCTTTGCCAACAGTAAACACATCTGCAAACAATAGCTACCTCATCCGATCATCTATGAACCATCCCATACGTTTTCTCTTGGCGTGCCTGTTGTGGCCCATGGCGGTCACGGCCCAGACACTGCCCTTCGACATGCGCCCCCAAACCTTGCCCAACCCCGACAATGAGCCGGCCTGTGTCTTCCCCGTGCCCACGCGCCGCCAACTGAGTTGGCAGCAGACGGAGTTCTATGCCTTCTTCCACTACGGCATGAACACCTATACCAACCGCGAGTGGGGACTGGGCAGCGAGGACGAGCGCCTCTTCGCCCCCACCCTGCCGCCCAATCCCAAGCAGTGGCTCAGCGCCGTGAAGGCCGCTGGCATGAAGGGCGGCATCGCCGTGGTGAAGCACCACGACGGCTTCTGCCTGTGGCCCACGCAGACCACCACACACTCGGTGACGCGGGCGGGCAACGACAATGGACGACAGACCAACATTCCACGCGACTTCGCCAAGGCGGCACGACAGCTCCACATGAAATATGGCTTCTATGTCTCGCCCTGGGACCGCAACAACAGCCACTATGGCACCGACCGCTATGTCAACGATGTCTTCCTCCGCCAGTGTGCCGAACTGGCCCACTATGGCAGCGACCAATTTGAGATGTGGTTTGACGGGGCCAACGGCGGCGACGGATACTATGGCGGGCGCAACACCACGGTCACCGTGGACCGCGCCACCTATTATGACATTCCCAACCTGCGCGACTCCATCCACAAGGTATGCCCCGACATCATCCTCTGGGGCGTGGGCGCCGAGGCCCGCTGGATCGGCAACGAGGAGGGCTGGGCTGGCGAGACCAACTGGTCGCCGGAGGAGGTGGGCTACGCGCCGGAGAACAACGGCATGTATGGCACCGAAAACGGATGGGCCTGGGAGGCCGGCGAGAGCGACGCCAAGCTGACCGACCATGGCTGGTTCTGGCATGAGGGCGAACGGCCCTTGTCGGCCGAGCGTCTCTTCCAGATGTATCTCGAGACCGTGGGGCGCAACGCCACGCTGATTCTCAACTGTCCGCCGGGACCCGACGGCCGTCTGCCCGAGGCCGACGTCGCCACGCTGAAAGAGATGGGACAGCTGTTGCGCGAGCGACTGGGCCACGACCTGGCACGCAAGGCCGCCATCTCTGCCAGCAACACACGGCAGGCGGGCCGCCACCGCGACTACGGCACGCGCCACCTCACCGACGGCAAGGCCACGACCTACTGGGCCACCGACGACAGTCTGACGCACGCCACACTGACGTTCACCTGGCGACAGCCACAGACGTTGCGCTATGTGGACCTCATGGAGCACATCGCCCGCGGTCAACGCGTGAAAGCCTTCCACATCGAGGTCTCGGCCGACGGACAGACCTGGCAGCGCGCTGCTGAAGGATGCCAGACCACAACCATCGGCTACCGCCGCATCATCCCCCTCAACGGCAGCACCGCCCACAGCTACGGCCAGGGCGTCAGCGCACGCGCCCTCCGCATCGTCATCGACGACAGCAAGGCCTGCCCCCTGCTCCAGAAGGTGGCGGTCTACTGAGCCTATTGGGCCTACTATGCCTATTAGGCCTATTATGCCCATTAGGCCTATTATGCATAAAGTGCCCATCCCCCTCATCACCCAAAAAACAAGACCAACCATGAAAAAGCATATCTCTCTCTTCCTTCTCCTGCTCGTCGCCCTGCCCGCCCTGGGCCAGCACATCGCCTTCGAGCACAAGGACTATCGCGTCATTGGCGTCTACGACCGTTGGGAGCAGTCGCCCTTCCGCGACGGGCGCCTCAAGGGCCACGCCGCCATCTGCGCCAACCCCGACACTGATGGCAACACGTCAGACAGCGTGGTGGCCTTCCGCCGGTCGCGCTGGGCCTCCAACATCTACGGCGCGCGCATCGACCTCACCAAGCCCTTCGCCCTCACGCCCCAGGGCAAGGTGGTGCACGTGCTCATCCACCGCCCGCAGGGAGGACGCGTGATGCTCGTCGGCCTGGGCAAGCGCCACGACCGGCCGGGCGAAAGCGCCGAGGTGGAACAGTTTTGGACCTATGCGGTCAACGACGTGGCACACGATTGTTGGGACGATGCGGTGTTCCCCGTGAAGAGTGCCAATGGCGTCGACATCCATAGCCTGGTCGTCGTGCCCGACGCTGAGTCGCCCCACCACATGACGGCCGACTGGGTGGCCTACATCGACGACATCCTTGTGGACGACGACCAGAAGCCACGCATCAGCCCCGACACCACCGCCGTGGCTATGGTCGAGGATGGGGCGGACACGGACGTGGCCGTCAGCGTGACCGCCGCCAGTCGCAACGGCACCGTCGTGACGGCCAGCGGGCAGACGCTCAACGCCTTTGCCGCCGACCGCCTCAAGCCCCTCACGGTGAAGGTGGTGCCGGCGCCAGGCTTCCGCTGCAAGGGCCTCCGCATCAAGTTCGGACAGCGCTTGGCCGGTCCGCAGATCGTTGGCGGACAACAGATGTGGCAACAGACCTACATCGGTAGCGACCACTTCGAGGGCGACCAATGCACCCTGCCCGCCACGTGCCTCAACGGCGAGGTGGAGGTCGAGGGCGACTTCGTGTCGGTCAGATAACCGACTCTTCAAAAAGACAGGCCACCATTACACAACAAGAGACAAGCATCATACAACAAGAGACTATCTCACCACACACCAAGAGACTATCTCACCACACAAAGCTCAAGTCATCATGAAACACGCAGAAGACAAGAACGCCCTCCTCACCACAGCATTGCTCATGCCACTGGCCCTCACGGCCACAGCCGCACAGAAGGGCCACCACAAGACCTCGGGCCGACCCAACGTCATCATCATCGTGGCCGACGACCTCGGCTATGGCGATCTCGGCTGCTACGGAGCACAGGGCGTGAGCACGCCCAACGTAGACCGACTGGCCCAGGAGGGCACACGCTTCACCGACTGTCATGCCGTGGCATCGGTCAGCACGCCATCACGCTACTCGCTGCTCACGGGCGAATATGCCTGGCGCAAGCCCGACACCGATGTGGCACAGGGCAACGCGGCAATGATCATCAAGCCCAACCAGTTCACCGTGGCCGACCTCTTCAAGAGTCGCGGCTATGCCACCGCCGCCATTGGCAAGTGGCACCTCGGACTGGGCGACCAGACCGGACAGCAAGACTGGAACGCGCCCCTCGCCGAAGGGCCGGGCGACCTAGGCTTCGACTATTCCTACATCATGGCCGCCACATCCGACCGCGTGCCGTGTGTGTTCATAGAGAATGGCGCCGTGGCCAACTACGATGCGAGCCAACCCATCGAGGTGAGCTACCGCAAGCCCTTCGAGGGCGTGCCCACTGGACAGTCGAACCCCGAACTGATGTATAACCTCAAGCCGAGCCACGGCCACAACATGGCCATCGTCAACGGCATCGGGCGCATCGGATACATGAAGGGTGGCGGACGGGCACTGTGGAAAGACGAGGACATCGCCGACTCCATCACGGCCCACGCCCTGCGCTTCATCCGCCAGCACGCCAACGAGCCATTCATGATGTATCTCTGCACCAACGACGTGCACGTGCCCCGCTTCCCCCACCCGCGCTTCCGCGGCAAGAGCACCATGGGCCTGCGCGGCGACGCCATCGCCCAGTTTGACTGGACGGTGGGACAGGTGACGGGCCTGCTCCGCAAGTTGGGCATCGACGACAATACGCTCGTCATCCTCACGAGCGACAACGGCCCAGTGCTCGACGACGGCTACCAGGACCGTGCCGAGGAGCTCTTGGGCAACCACCGACCGGCCGGGCCCTTCCGCTCGGGCAAGTACAGCAGCTTCGAGGGAGGCACCGCCGTGCCTTTCATCACGCGCTGGCCAGGCAACGTGGCCAAGGGCGCTGAGTCGCATGCGCTCATCAGCCACATCGACTTCCTGGGTTCCATGGCCAGCCTGTTGGGTGTGACCATTCCCCAACGACAAGCCATCGACACACGTAACCAACTGCCCTCCTGGCTCGGCCGCGACAGCGTGGGCCGCAGCTACGTCATCGAGCAGAGCACCTCGCGCGTGCTCTCGGTCAGGACCAAGCAATGGAAATACATCGAGCCCAGCCGTGGGCCGAAGATGATCACATGGGGTCCGAAGATCGAGACGGGCAACAACCCTAAGCCCCAGCTCTACGATGTGGGCGCCAGCGCCTACGAAGCGACCAACGTGGCCACCGAGAACCCTGCCACCGTGACCCAGCTCCAGGCCATCCTCAAGCAAGAGCGCGAGAGCGCACTGGCAACAGGGAAATAAAGGCGACTGGGCAGAACGAAGCAGAATAGGCAGAATAGGCATATTGAGCCTATTGGGCATAATGGGCATATTAGGCATCATAGGCCTATTGAGCATATTGGGCCCATCAGGCATATTGGGCCCATCAGGCATATTAGGCCTATTGAGCTTACAGGGCTTGGCACAAGCCCCACCCCAAACGACAGTGCCCCACCCGGGCTATCCTTATCACAGATAGCTCGGGCGGGGCACTGTCGTTGCTGCGGAGCTCACTCCACTCTTACATTCCCAGCATCTTCTCGATCTCGTCGATGATGTGGCTGATGCCATTCGACGTGGTGCTGTCGGTGGCCTCATCCACCTTCTGCTTGACGGTCTTGGTCACCTCCTTCACCACGGCGCGGCCGATGGCACGACCGGCACCGTCGGTCAGCGTGGTGTCTTTCTCGTTGCGCTGCACCTGCACATCCTGGTTGGGATCCTGCTGGCTGTCGTCGTCAGCGTCGTCGAAGGCATTGTCGTCGTCACTGTCGTGACTGGCCGAGATGGCATCCTTCAGGTCTTTGGCCACCTCGTCCTCATCGGCAGTGAACACATTGCCGAGGACGCCCAGTGATGTGCGCACATCCTTCGAACCAATGCGAAGGGTGGTGGTGGAAAAGAAGAGATAGTTGTGATACTCCAAGCTCTGGTTGAGCACCATCTCCGCCATGCCACTGGCAAAGGCACGCCCGATGACTCCCAGTCCCTGGGCGATCGGACTGTTGTCGTCGCTGCCCGTCACTTGGCTGACGCCATTGGTGACATTAGACAGAATGGCACGCTTGTGGGCCCTCTCCGAAGGATTGGTGAAAGCCAGCACGATGGCCACCACGACGAGCACGATGATGGCCCAACGGCCATTGTGGCGCGGCTTGATCGGCTGGTGCATCGCATCAGTCTGCGGACCGTTGGGGCCCATACCTTGTGCTGACGCCTGGGCACCTTGTGCAGACTGTGCGCCCTGTACTGCTGCCTGCGCGCCCTGCGGAGGCACAGGAGCGCCCTGCGGAGCCGCCTGAGCGCCAGCGCCAGGATTGACGGGAGGGGGCGGGGGCACCGCGGTGCCTGCCGTCTGCTTGTAGAAGAGCGGGCGGAGCTCCTCAACCTGCCAAGCGGGTGTCCACTCGGCCATGCCTTCTGTCCACACCAGCGTGTCGGAGCTGATGCCTTGCTGTTGCAGCTCAGCGACCGAGAAAGGTCCCTGCTGAGCGTCGTTTATGATAATAAAGTAGTTCATGATCTATTTGTTGTAATCTGTTGGGACGTGTCAGCTCACTCCACCGTGACACTCTTGGCAAGGTTGCGCGGCATGTCCACGTTGAGTCCTTTCTCCACAGCGATGTGATAGGCGAGCAACTGCAAGGGGATGACGGAGAGCAACGGAGCCAGAGGCGCCAGCGTGTCAGGAATCTCGATGACGGCGTCGGCAATCTTGCCCACCTCCTCGTCATGTGCCGAGGCGATGGCGATGATGCGTCCACCACGCGCCTTCACCTCCTGCATGTTGGAGATGATCTTCTCATAGCCCTTGTGGTGCGTGGCCACAAAGAGACAAGGCATCATGTTGTCGACCAGCGCGATGGGGCCATGCTTCATCTCGGCGGCCGGGTAGCCCTCGGCATGGATGTAGGAGATCTCCTTCAACTTGAGCGCGCCCTCGAGCGCCACAGGATAGTTCCAGCCTCGTCCGAGATAGAGGAAGTTGGTGGCATAGGTGTAAGTCTTGGCCAGGAGCTGTATCTCGTCGTTGTGCTTGAGCACCTCCTCGATCTTCTCCGGGATGACGTTGAGCTCATGGATCATGTCCACATACTCTTTCTCGTCGATGGTGCCCTTGGTGTGTCCGAGGGCCAGGGCCAGGAGGATGAGGCAGGTGAGCTGTCCGGTGAAGGCCTTGGTGGAGGCCACGCCGATCTCCGGTCCCACATGGATGTAGATGCCAGTGTCGGTCTCGCGTGCGATGGATGATCCCACGGCATTGACGATGCCGAAGATGCAGGCACCCCGCTCCTTGGCCAGTTGGATGGCGGCAAGCGTGTCGGCCGTCTCGCCACTCTGCGAGATGGCGATCACCACATCGGTGGGATAGATGACCGGGTCGCGATAGCGGAACTCAGAAGCGTAGTCGACCTCGACCGGTATCTTGCAATAGTGCTCGATGAGTTGCTTGCCGATGAGTCCGGCGTGCCACGATGTGCCACAGGCCACGATGATGAAGCGTGTGGCCGAGAGCAGGCGGTCGCGGTTGTTGCGCACGGCGCTGAGCACCACGTCATTGTGCACATTGGGGTCGGCGTAGCCCGATGTGGGATCGTAGGCCGCGTTGTGGCCCATGTCGTCCTCGGCGAAGAGGCGTCCACGCATGCAGTCGCGCAGGCAATGGGGCTGGTCGAAGATCTCCTTGAGCATGTAGTGGGGGAAGCCACCCTTGTCGAGCATGTCGAGATCCATGTCGATCTGCTTCACGGCCACGTCGACGGGTTGGTTCCTGAGGTCTGTGATCTGCAACTGATGGCCTGGCTGGCAGACGGCAATCTGCTCGTCGTCGACATAGACCACATTCTTGGTATACTCGGCGATGGGCGTGGCGTCGGAGGCGATGAAGAACTCGCTGTTGTCCTCGCCGATGCCGATGACCATGGGCGAGCCTTTGCGCGCAGCGACGAGGGTGTCGGGGTCGCGGCGGTCGAGCACGGCGATGGCGTAGGCGCCGATGCACTTGAGCAGCGCCAGGCGCACGGCCTCGGCGAGACCACAGTGGTGGGTCTGCTGCGCATACTCGATGAGATAGACAAGCACCTCGGTGTCGGTGTCGCTGTGGAAGTGATAGCCACGCTCCGTCAACTGGTCGCGCAGCAGGGCGAAGTTCTCGATGATGCCATTGTGGACAATCACCAGGTTGCCCGACTCCGAGACGTGGGGGTGAGCGTTGCGCACGGAGGGCTCTCCGTGGGTGGCCCAGCGGGTGTGAGCGATGCCCACATGTCCAGTGCAGTCCTTGCCGGCGGCAGCCGTCTCGAGGTCGCTCACCTTGCCCTTGGCCTTGTAGACATGCAGTTGGTCGGCGCCATTGATGAGGGCCACGCCGGCCGAGTCATAACCACGATATTCCAAACGGTGAAGTCCCTTCACCAAGATGTCATAGGCATTGCGATGCCCAATGTAACCTACTATTCCACACATAATCGTAAGATATTAGGGTGGCAAAATTACAAAAAGTAATTGAATAATGCCAACAAATTGCTCAAGTTTTTGTTGCAATCGTGACACATTGCTTGTCCTGGCCGCCGTTGCACACGATGGTCCGCAGCTCTTTGGCAGAAGATTGGCAGGGGTGTTTGGGACGCATGCTACATCTCCTTGAATTGTCGCTGGGCCTCGTCGAAGCGGTAGCCGTTGGCACGCAGGTATGCCTTCAGTTCCTCGGGGTCGCGCCCATAGGCGTAGCAGAGCGACTCCAGCGTGTCGTAGATCTCATCACGAAGATAGAGGTTGACGCTCGAGACCAGGATGGCAGGGTCATGGGGAAGATAATCCATAGCTGAAAAGAATTGAGGATGAAACAGGTATTGAACTGGAAATGAGAACGGTAGAAAACAAAAAAAGATTGAAATCGGCTTACTTGCCGAGATCAATCTTGCCGCACAGGATGCCCATCGTGCAGAGCACAGACATGACAATGGCGGTGAAACCTACATAAATCATCATTTTTGTTCCTTTCTTTATAATAAAACCTTTGTTCTCTTGTCGATTGAGGGCTTGCCCACGAGGCTGCGACCATCCACCTTATTTTCTCCTTTCCAATGGACCATCGGCCTCAAAACAGAGGGTTTTTCTCAATCGGGGATACAAAGGTACGACACCTTTTTAAATAAACCAACGATTAGCGGTGCAAACTGAGCAAAAGGCTCGTTTTCTTGATTTGCATCAAAGACAAGGCTTATAGGCAGTTCTCTTGGCGAAACCAGCAATTGACATAGGTCAAGAGCAGATTTTGACATACATCAAGGAAATGGGGCAGATGGCAATTTTCCGAGGCTGGGACACGGATTTCTCGGTCCGCGTGACTAACTTTGCGCCAGTTTTTAAGGATAAAAAGATTGTAACAATGAACGACAAACTCACAACGATGAACGAGCTGGCCAACCGCCAGGCCGAGAGCAAAATCTCCATGATCCTGGGTAGCCGTCGTGCTGCCTTGGCCGAGAAAAATGCCAAGAAGGCATAACATCGCAACCATCGCAAACCACACAGGCGCCAAGCACACCACAGGCGCCATCCCTATGAGAAAGCTGATTACCGCGCACACGATTGCCGGCAATCAGCTTTTTTTCATGTAGGCAACTACCCTTTCGTCCTACCAGCTCTTCGACAGCAGGTGACCGGCCACCACGGCGGCAAAGCCGACGACAACGCTGCCGCCGACGTAGAGCAGCGTGGTGAGGTAGTCGCCGCCCTTGACGAGCGATCCGCTCTCGTTCATGAAGGTGGAGAAGGTGGTGAAGCCGCCACAGAAGCCTGTGGTCAGCAGCAACTTGGCCTGGGGCGACAGCCATCCGCCCGACGTGCTGACGCCCGAGAGAAAGCCGATGATGAGACACCCCAGCACGTTGACCGTGAACGTGCCCAAAGGAAAACTAACACTCGCGCAAGCGGCCAACCACTTCGACACGGCAAAGCGCAGGCCGCCGCCAAAGAAACTGCCCACGCTCACAAGCAACAATTCTTTCATCTTTATGAACGATCTTCTTTAATGATTTGCTCTATCTGAGTCCTCCCTATATCATTATATATAAGGTGGGCTGCTTCATCTTTCTTATTCTTTTGCAAAGTTACGGCTTTTCTGCCTTAACCCGCCATGCGCTTCCGTTTATTTTCAGCCCGAGGCCCTTGCGGCAATTGTCACACCATTGTAACAAGCCTGCAACTGGCCTGTAACACCATGGTCGTAATTTTGCAACGTCATTAAAACACATGAAGATGAAGGAGAGTAAGAAAAACATTTTGAAGGTGCTGTCGAAGGACGGCAAGAAGAAGACGGGCAAGTTCGACCGCATGGTGCTGTTGCTGGCTCTGCAGAAAATCGACAGCGACCAGTTTGAGTTCGACGAAGAGGCCGTCTACACCGCCGACAAGCGCTGCCTGGTCTACAGCCTGTCGCAGAAAGACAGCATCACCGTGCCCGAGGGCGTGGAGGTCATCGGCGAGATGGCGTTCCGCCGCAAGAAACACCTGAAGAACATCATCCTGCCCACAGGCCTGCAGAAGATCAGCCGCGACGCCTTCTTCGATTGCGACCAGCTCGACAATGTCTACGTGCCCGCCACGGTCAGCGAGGTGGGCGGCTACGCCTTTGCCGAGTGTGAGGCACTGAAGACCATCACCTTCGCCGGCAAGCCCAAGCACCTCTCGCGCCACGCCTTCGAGGACAGCGACAGCCTATCGCGCGTCATCATCCCCACGGGCTCGCTCGAGACCTTCCAGAAAGCGCTCCACTACGACGCCGTGGAAGACGAGTATCTCCTCGTGGAGGCACAGGCCAAAGGCGAAGCCAAGCCCCAACCCGTGAGCGAGGCCAAGGGCGAAGCCAAAGACAAAGCTGACAGCAAGAGCAAGGCCAAGGGCGAGGGAAAGGCTGACAACAAGAGCAAGGCCAAGGGCGAACAAAAGGCCAAGGCCAAACATCAGGACGAAGGACAAGACAAGCACAAGGGCGATGGTCAAGACAAGCACTAAGGCGAAGGCCGACAGCAAGGCGCCATCGAAGGCGCTGAAGCACAACTATGTGGAGCGCGACGTCAGTTGGATGTATTTCAACCGCCGCATTCTCCAGGAGGCGGCCAAGGACAGCGTGCCCCTGCTGGAGCGCCTCTCGTTTCTCGGCATCTACAGCAACAACCTCGATGAGTTTTTCCGCGTGCGCGTGGCCTCCATCAGTCGCCTGCTCGACGAGCCGTCGCTCGACAAGGGCACACACCATGAGCTCAAGCACAGCCTGAAGGTCATCAACAAGCTCAACGAGCAATACAGCCAGGAGTACACGCGCACCGTCGACGACGTGTTCGCCCGCCTGGCCGACAACGGCATCCGCCTCATCGACAACACCCAGCTCACCGACGAGCAGAAGGCTTACCTCCGACAGTTTTTCTACGACAAGCTCAACGGACTTGTCAACCCCATCTGGCTCAACGCGATGGACAACCTCGCCAGTCTCGAGGACAACCGCATCTACCTCCTCGTGGAGCGCCGTGAGACCGCCGACGACGGCAAGACGCGCTACGCCATCGTGAAGATCCCCGACAAGCAGGTGGGCCGCTGGGTCAAGGTGCCCTCCGGCAAGGCCGACGAGGCCCACATCATGTATCTCGACGACGTGGTGCGCCAGTGCCTGCCCCTCATCTTCCTGGGTCTCAAGCCCGCCACGTATCGCGCCTGGTCGTTCAAGTTCACCAAGGACGCCGAGATGGAGATCGACAACGATCCCGAGTATGGCACGCTGGAGAAGATCAAGCAGGGCGTCGACAGCCGTCGCCACGGCGACGCCGTGCGCATGCTCTACGACGGCACCATGCCCAAGGAGGCCCAGCGCCGCGTGCTCGACCGGATCGACATCGACGAGCTCGACACGCGCCTGGCCGGCGGCCGCTACCAGAACCACAAGGATCTCATGTCGTTTCCCGACTGCGGCCACAAGGAACTGAAGTATCCACGCTGGGAACACGTGATGAAGGACGTCTTCGTGGAGCCCGACAGCATCCTCGACCGGATCCGCGAGAAGGACCGCTTCATCCACGTGCCCTACCAGTCGTTCGACGGTTACATCCGCGTCTTGCAGGAGGCCGCCCTCAAGCCCGAGGTGAAGAGCATCAAGACCACCCTCTACCGCCTGGCCAAGGACTCGAAGGTCGTCAAGGCCCTCATCTCCGCCGCCCGCAACGGCAAGAAGGTCACCGCCGTGGTGGAGCTGCTGGCCCGCTTCGACGAGGAGAGCAACATCAAGTGGAGCCGCCGCATGCAGGAGGAGGGCGTCAATGTCATCTTCGGCGTCGAGGGCCTGAAGGTGCACTCCAAGCTCCTGCTCATCGAGTCGAAGAAGGGCGACATCGCCTGCGTGGGCACAGGCAACTTCCACGAGGGCAACGCCAAGGTCTACACCGACTACATCATGATGACGGCACGCCGCGGCATCGTCCACGAGGTGGCCGAGGTGTTCCGCTTCATCGAGCATCCCTACATCCATCCCCAGTTTCGCGAGCTCATGGTGTCGCCCAACTCGATGAAGCGGCGCCTGCTGCGCCTCATCGACGTGGAGATCGCCAACGCCAAGGCGGGCAAGGAGGCGTGGCTGAAAATGAAGATCAACCACATCACCGACAAGGACATGGTGGCCAAGCTCTACGAGGCCTCGCAGGCCGGCGTGAAGGTGGACATCGTGATCCGCGGCAACTGCTCGCTCGTCACGGGCGTCGCCGGCCTGAGCGACAACATCCGCTGCGTGGGCATCATCGACCGTTACCTGGAACACTCGCGCATCATCATCTTCTGCAACGGGGGCAACAACAAGTATCTCATCGGCTCGGCCGACTGGATGCCGCGCAACCTGCTGAGCCGCGTGGAGGTCTACACCTCGGTCTACGACCCCGACCTGCGCCGCGACCTGATGCGCACCATCGACCTCGGCCTCAGCGACACCACCAACGGGCGCCTGGTCGACGGCCGTGGCACCAACGAGCTGCAGGCGGGCCAACCACTGCGCAGCCAAGAAGAATTGCAAAAGGCTTATGAAAAAGAAAAGTGACAACCTGGCGGCCATCGACGTGGGCTCCAACGCCGCGCGCCTGCTCATCAAGCATGTGGAATGTGACCCCAGTGGCGAGCGCCACGTGTCGAAGCTGATGTTTCTCCGCGTGCCGCTGCGCCTGGGCATGGACGTCTTCGGCAGCGGCGAGATCTCGGAGGAGCGCGCCAAGGAGTTTGTGGCGATGATGAAGGCCTACCGCCAACTCATGAAGGTCTACCACGTGACGCGCTACCGCGCCTGCGCCACGTCGGCCATGCGCGACGCCAAGAACGGCGCCGACGTCTTGCGCCGCATCGAGCGCAAGGCCCACGTGAAGCTCGACATCATCACCGGCGACGAGGAGAGCCGCATCATCTACGACAACCACCTCTGCTGGACGCTTGCCAACCCCAACCACGCGCAGACGCGCTGTTTCCTCTATGTCGACGTGGGCGGCGGTTCCACCGAGATCAACTTCATCAAGGACGGCGAGCGACAGTACAGCCACTCGTTCAACGTGGGCACCATCCGCCTGCTCAAGGGCAAGGCCAAGGCGCGCGACATCGAGGCCATGCGCGCCGAGGTGGCCCGCCTGGCCAAGGACCAGCCGCCCTTCGACATCATCGGCTCGGGCGGCAACATCAACAAGCTCTTCCGCCTGGCGTCGAAGAAGCGCAAGCTCGACTACCTGCCCGTGGTCACCCTGCGCGAGCTCCACACCACGCTCAGCGCCATGACCGTCGAGCAGCGCATGGAAGCCTTCAGCCTGAAGCCCGACCGCGCCGACGTCATCGTGCCGGCGGCCGAGATCTTCCTCGCCATCGCCGAAGGCCTGAAGGCCAAGCGCATCCTCGTGCCGGGCATGGGACTGGCCGACGGCATCATCAACGAGATGGTCGTCGCGGCGGACAACAAATGACAACAGCTATTCACCGACAAGAAACACAACAAGAAAAAGAGAATGAGAAAGATCTGTTTGCTCTTGCTCAGCCTTTGCGCCGTGGCATCGGCGGAGGCGCAGACAACCGTGAAAGTAGGCGGCACGCTCCGTGGCAAATACGAGTATCAAACCCATGAGAAGGAGGGCCGCTTCGAGGTGCGCACGGCGCGCTTCAACGTCAGCGGCGACGTCAACCCCATCGTGTCTTACAAGGCGGAGATCGACCTCTGCGACGAGGGCAGCATCAAGATGCTCGACGCCTACACCAAGATCAAGCCCTGGCGCACGCTCAACTTCACCATCGGCCAGATGCGCGTGCCCTTCACCATCGACGCCCACCGCTCGCCCGACCAGCAGTACTTTGCCAACCGCTCCTTCATCGCCAAACAGGTGGGCAACGTGCGCGACGTCGGCGCCCGGCTGGGCTACACCTTCGGCGTGGGCTTCCCCATCGTCGTCGAGGCGGGCCTCTACAACGGGTCGGGGCTGACCAACCAGAAGGACTTCTGGACCAACAGCGTCAACTTCTCGGCCAAGGCGCAACTGCTGTTGCCCGTGGGCCTCGACGTGGTGCTCAGCGCCCAGAAGGTGAAGCCCAGCGACATCACCGTCATGATGTACGACGCGGGCCTGAGCTACCACCGCCACGGGTTCATCGCCGAGGCCGAGTATCTCTACAAGCACTATGCCCAGGGCGCCTTCCACCCGGTGCACGCCTTCGACGGCTTCGTGAGCTACGACATCCCCCTCAGGAAGTGTCTCTTCACCAAGGTGTCGCCCCTGGTGCGCTACGACTACATGAGCGACCACAGCGACGGCAAGCGCTATCTCGACGGCAAGGCCGACGACGCCGGCCAGCTCGTGGTCAACGACTACAAGCGCAGCCGCATCACCGGCGGTGCCACGCTGAGCTTCGACAAGCCCTTCATCTCGGAGATACGCGTCAACTATGAGAAGTATCTCTATCGCCACGACGCGCTGCCGAAGGTGAGCGAGCGCGACAAGATCGTAGTGGAGGTCATGACCAAGTTCTGACGCCACGGCGCCGCAGCCACATGTAACAGCAATGTAACATCGTTGTAAAAGGCGTGTAACACGCGTCGGCTAATTTTGCAGCGAGTTAGAACCAACCAATCAGGATTCAATGGAAACCATTTATCTTTGCATCGTCCTTTTCCTGCTCTGCCTGGCCGTCTTCGACCTGTTTGTGGGCGTGAGCAACGATGCGGTCAATTTCTTACAGTCGGCGGTGGGTGCCCGCGTGGCCACCTTCCGCACAGTGTTAATCATCGCATCAGTGGGCGTGGTCCTGGGAGCGGTGCTGTCGTCGGGCATGATGGATGTGGCGCGCCACGGCATCATGATGCCCGACCGCTACTCGTTTCATGAGGTGATGACCATCTACCTCGCCGTGATGGTGACCGACGTGATCGTGCTCGACGTGTTCAACACGCTCGGCATGCCCACCTCCACCACGGTGTCGCTGGTCTTCGAGCTGCTCGGCGGCACGGCCATGCTGGCCATCCTCAAGGTCATAGCCGACCCGCAACTCGACTATGGCATGCTGCTCAACTCCAACAAGGCCCTGCAGGTCATCATCGCCATCTTCGTGTCGGTGGCCATCTCGTTTGTCGTCGGCATGGTGGTGATGTGGATCAGCCGCGTGGTCTTCACGTTCAACTACAAGAAACACTCGCGCTGGGGCATCGCCATCTTTGGCGGCATCGCCTTCACCGCCCTGAGCTACTTCATCTTCATGAAGGGCATCGGCAAGAGCCCCTATCTCGCCGACAGCGTGCGCACATACATCGACCAGAACACCAACCTCTTGCTGCTCATCACCTTCGTGGCCTCGACGGTCGTCATGGAGGTGCTCCACCTGCTGAAGGTCAACATCTTCCGCTTCACGGTGCTCCTGGGCACGTTTGCGCTGGCCATGGCCTTCGCCGGCAACGACCTGGTCAACTTCATCGGTGTGCCCCTGGCGGGCCTCGACTCCTATCAGGACTATGCCGCCAACGCCCACGGCGCCGGCATCGACAACTTCATGATGTCGTCGCTCATGGAGAGCGCCAAGACGCCGCCCTTCTACCTGCTCATCGCCGGCGTGGTGATGATCGTGGCCATGGCCACCTCGAAGAAGGCGCAAAACGTGATCAAGACCTCCGTGGACCTGGCGCGCCAGGATGAGGGCGACGAGATGTTTGGCTCGAGCCGCGCCGCCCGCGCCATCGTGCGCTTCTTCCAGAACATGATCGAGGCGGTGGTGCGCGTGTTCCCGCAGGGCTTCCGCCAGTGGGTCAACACACGCTTCAACACCTCTGACGTGGTGCTCAAGGACGACAAGGCCGCCTTCGACGTGGTGCGCGCCGCCGTCAACCTCGTCATTGCCTCGATGCTCATCACCTTCGGCACCAACCACAAGCTGCCGCTCTCCACGACCTACGTCACCTTCATGGTGGCCATGGGTACGAGCCTGGCCGACCGGGCCTGGAGCCGCGAGAGCGCCGTGTTCCGCGTCACGGGCGTGCTGAGCGTCATCGGCGGCTGGTTCATCACGGCTGGCGTGGCCTTCCTCACGTGTGCCCTCGTCTGCCTCTGCATGTGGTATGGCGGCGTGGCGGTGCAGGTGGCCTTCATCGCCCTGGTGGTCTTCATGCTCATCCGCAGCAACCGCCAGTACAAGCGCAAGCAAGAGATGACCAAGAAGGAGGACGACAGCTTCCGCCTGATGATGCGCACACGCGACCCCGAACTGGTGTGGGAGATGCTGCGCAACCACGTGCGCAACACACAATCGAAGGTGTGCCGCTTCGCCCTCGAACAATACAACGCCGTGCTCGACGGCTTCAGCACGGAGAACGTGAAGACGCTCCGCTCCTCCGACCGCTCACTGCGCAAGGAGCTCGACGTGCTGAAGAAGTATCGCCGCCAGGAGATGCTCGGCCTGAAGAAGTCGCCCATGGAGATCGCCGTGGAGCGCAACACGTGGTTCCACGTGGGCGCCAACGCCGACCAGCAATATGTCTACACCTTGCGCCGCATGCTCCAGCCCATCAAGGAGCATGTCGACAACAACTTCAACCCGGTGCCCGCAGCTTATGTGAGCGAGTATGAGCCCGTGCGCCGCAGGGTCAACGACCTGATGAAGATGACCTGCGAGGCCATCGAGACCAACCGCTATGAGCAGTACCGTGGCGTGCTGGCCGAGGCCGACATGTGCAAGGACGACCTCTCGGTGATCCGCAAGGAGCACATCAACCGCATGCAGAAGAGCCGCTCCAACAAGTCGATGCAGGTCGACATGGTCTACCTCAACCTCCTGCAGGAGACGCAACAGCTGCTGAGCGTCATGCGCCACCAGCTTCGCTCGGCCAAGAAGTTTATGGAGGAGTAAAGTCTGCATGGGCGGGTAGCCGCCCGCTGGCACCTGTAGTGGGTGACGCATCTCACGTCATATATGGAAAGGCCTTACGGCCTTGTGACGGGAGACGCGTCACCCACTATGCGTTTGGGCAAGCCGAAAGGTTCCGACGACCTGCTGGTCGGGCGCCTGGTTTCAGTTGAAGCCATCCCTACTCCAATTCAGAATTATTCGAACAAAAAGTCTCTCCAGAATCGCTTGAAATCAATCACGACTACTTTTGCTCGCAAATACGCGATTCTGAGAGGGTTTTGCGCAAACGACTGATGTTCAGAGCGTTAAGTAAAAATGAGCCTTGTGGAAAACTCTGCGCATGCTCATAGTTTTGCGATAGATATCTTATCGACCCTCCGATGAGCATCTATCGGGTCTCGATAGATATCTTATCGAGTCTCGATTCGATATCTATCGCAACTCGATTAGGCCTCTTTCGCCGAACAATTTCATACAAATTAACCGACATTAAGACTTTTAACGAAATTTAATC
>JBNMMB010000017.1:0-46850 GCA_050875105.1 Prevotella sp.
AATGCTAAACCTATCTATAGTGGGTGACGTGTCCCACGTCACTGCTGATAACCAACTACAATTTCGGATTTGCCTTGACTGGCTCCTTTCGATTTGCCGAGTGCGGGCTATGCTCGGCTCTGCCGCTTGCGCGGGCTGAAGGCCCAATGATTTCCTAGCCCAGGGCAAGCGAAGCGGCACCCTGGGTGGGGTAGTGGTGGTGAGCTTACGCCCTGTAGGGGCAAAAGTGTAGTCGTCAGCGTTTGGCCACAGACAACAGCTCATTGATTATCATACTTTTGTCCTTTCAGGACGTAATTACGTTGGTCGCTTCTATCCAGGGTGCCGCTCCGCTTGCCCTGGACTATGTAGTTGCTGGCCTTTCTTGCTGACGCAAGCGGCATAGCCGAGCGCAGGCCGTTGAGTAAGCGCGGACAATTTTCTCAGACCAGGAACTTAAATAATATAAGGTGACGGGCCTGTTGCCGTCGATGGTCAGGTGTTGGTCCCAGACGTGCCCATGGTTGGGTGGCACAATGGCGCGTGACGGCACATTAGGTATTAAAGAATGTTAATTGCGTTGATAAAAAGCCCCTGTTTCCGTTTAGACAATAGAACCCGAAAAGAAAAGATGACCGAACAAGAGTTTGTCGATATCGTACCGCGTCTGCGGGCCTTGGCCCTCAGCAATGCCCAAAGCTATTCCGCCCTGGCGGATGAGGCCGAGGACGTGGCGCAGGACTCCCTGCTCAAGATGTGGGCGCTGCGCGAGCGCATCACGTCGGTGGAGCACGCTCTCGGTCTGGTGGCCACCATGGCCCGCCACCTGGCCATCGACAAGCTCAGGCAGCGCCGCACCGTGGGCCTCGACGCCGCCCTTCACCTGGCCACCCGCCAACAGGCGTCGTGGCGACTCGAGGAGGAGACCTATGGCCAGTGGCTCGACGAAGCCCTCCGCCGGTTGCCCACCACCGAGTATCAGGTGCTCCACCTGCGCCAGGTGGAGGGAAGGGAGACCGAGGAGATCGCCGCCATCGTCGGCATCACGCCACGCTCCGTGGCCACCCTGCTCTCGCGGGCAAGAAAACGATTGTTGGAACAGATCAAGAAAGGAAAGCGATTATGACAAACGATAACAACCACATCCGAGCCCTGCTCGAACGATTTATGGCAGGCCTGACCTCCCGTCAGGAGGAGCAGCAGTTGGCCGACTGGTTTCGCCATCATCCGCAGGTGGACGACGACCTGGAGGACTACCGCCTCATGTTTGCCTATTTCGACGAGGGCATGCCCCGACAGGCGGCAGTCAAGCGCCGCAAGCCCTGGGTCTACGCGACCCTCGCGGCGGCCGCCACGCTGGCCCTCGTCGTCGCCCTGGTGTGGCCAAGCGACCCCACGGCGAGTGCGCCCGTGGCCATGACGACCCCTGCGGCCCCAGCCGACACGCTCGCCACGCCAGCGACACCCGCCACGAAGGCCGACACCCTGCCCATGAAGGAAGAGACCGAGAAGACCACAGAGCCCTATCGCCGCCACCGCTTCACCCCCGCGCATCCCAAGGTGCTGCTGGCCGAGGCCACACCCGAGACTGAGCCCCTGCGCGTGTCGGTGCCCGAGCCGGCGCCCGACTGCGAGGACGTGCAGCTGGCCGCGTGGCCCCTGACCGAGGCCGAGCGACAGGCCATCAGCATCATCGGCGAGCAACGGGCCGAAGAGGCGCTCCGCCAACTGGAACTGGCGCAACAGCGGTTCCTGGAGAACGCCCTCGACACGCTCAACCGGCAGATGCAACTGGCGGGCCTCGACGACAACGACGACGATGAACAAGATGTGTATTAACTAAAATATTCCGCAAAATGAACAACAGTATTTTCAAGAAGCTCTTTGTGGCTTGCTGCCTGGCCCTCATCACCCTGCCGGCCATGGGCCAGAAGGCAAAGAATGCATTGTGGGACGCTTTCGATGCGTTCACGGGAAAAGTCATCAAGGAACGGAAAACCACGATGGTGGTCAGCAGAAACTTCGCCGATGGCTACATCCAGGAATACCGCTTCAAGACCGTCGCCACCGATGTGCAAAAATTTGATGAGACCATGCTGGACAATACCCAACTGGCCTACGACTCGTATGTCAAAGCCGAGGGCGTAGATGTGCAGGGAAGCAGTTACATCTCGTTGAGTTATGGCGAGAACAACAAGGAATCTTACCAAGTCACCTATGAGCGCAACGGCAATTACAACGTACAGTTGGTGCGCGACCCCAAGGACAAGACCAAACGCTACGCCTATGTGCTCGCCTGGAAGAAAGATGGCGACAAGGTGTCGGGCATCGTGGTGAAGGTCTACGGCAAGGACCCAAGAGTGCCCAACTCGCCAACAGAGGTGGAGAAGCCCACCAGCAGCCAGGAGTTCATGCAGTCGTTCAGCAACCTCAGGGCCCTCTTCGTCAAGCAGAACGACGAGATGCGGAGCGACCTCAATTTTGGGCGCGCGTTCCAGCGCACGACCAGCGACAAGTTGCCGCTGCTCACAGGCGTGGCCAACAAGATCGCAGCCCTCTGCAGCAACTATGGCAACCTGCTCAACAGCGCCGACTACCAACTCGTCAGGCAGACCCTGCAAGAACTGCAAAAGACCTCTGCCGACAAGTATGTGGGCAATCTCCTGGGCGCCTGCTATGACAACTTGGGCAATGTGAAGCCCAAGCCCTGACAGGCGGCACGGCGCCCGCCTGGCGCAAGAACCAGCAAACATAAGCTCAGTAAATGAAAATAAGAACAACCTTACGGGGTGCGGCGGTTGCAGAGGCAACACGCCACACCCCGTCTCGTTTTTCTTGTTGCACAAACACCGCGTTTTGTGCACAACGATGCTGTTTTTGTGCATTTTGTTTGGTAGGCAAGTAAAAAGTTAGTAATTTTGCGCCCGTATTTCGGAAATATCACAATTATATATCATTTATATGAAGTTGAAAATTGTTGTGCTTGCCAAGCAAGTACCCGACACAAGAAATGTGGGTAAGGACGCCATGACCGCCGAAGGCACCGTCAACCGCGCCGCCCTGCCCGCTATCTTCAACCCCGAAGATTTGAACGCCCTGGAGCAAGCGCTCCGCATCAAAGATCAGAACCCTGGCTCCACAGTGACCATGCTCACCATGGGTCCTCCCAGAGCCGGTGAGATCATCCGCCAAGGACTTTATCGTGGTGCCGACGACGGCATCCTGCTCACCGACCGCAAGAGCGCTGGCGCCGACACGCTGGCCACCTCTTACTTCCTCTCACAGGCCATCGCCAAAATCGACCGTGAGCAGGGACATGTCGACCTCGTGCTCGGCGGACGCCAGGCCATCGACGGCGACACCGCACAGGTGGGCCCCCAGGTGGCACAGAAGCTCGGCCTCAACCAGGTGACCTACGCTGAGGAGGTGCTCAAGGTCGAGGACGGCAAGGCCACCATCCGCCGCCACATCGACGGTGGCGTAGAGACCGTCGTGGCGCCGCTGCCCGTGCTCATCACCGTGAACGGCACAGCCGCTCCCGCACGCCCCTGCAACGCCAAGCGCGTCATGAAATACAAGTATGCCACATGCCCCATGGAGCGCAAGGGCGACGAGCCCTGGACCGACCTCTATGCCACACGTCCCTACCTGACGCTCGGACAGTGGAGCATCGCCGACTGCGGTGCCGACTATGAGCAGTGTGGACTGGCCGGCTCGCCGACCAAGGTGAAGGCCGTGCAAAACATCGTGTTCCAGGCCAAAGAGAGCAAGACGCTCACCAGCAGCGACGCTGACGTGGAGAGCCTCATCAAGGAATTGTTGGACGAAAAGATTATTGGCTAAGTAGATATGAACAACGTTTTTGTATATTGCGAGATTGAAGGCACTACTGTAGCCGAGGTATCTCAGGAATTGCTCACCAAGGGCCGCAAGTTGGCCAACCAGTTGGGGGTGGACCTCAACGCCGTGGTGGCAGGTACAGGCATCAAGGGCAAGGTCGAGGACCAGATCCTGCCTTATGGCGTCGACAAGCTCTTCGTCTTCGACGCCGACGGACTCTTCCCTTACACATCGGCTCCACACACCGACATCCTGGTCAACCTCTTCAAGGAGGAGCAGCCACAGGTGGCCCTGCTGGGTGCCACCGTCATCGGCCGCGACCTCGGTCCCCGCGTGTCGTCGTCGCTGACCAGCGGCCTCACAGCCGACTGCACACAGCTCGAGATCGGCGACTATGACGACAAGAAGACAGGCAAGCACTACGACAACCTGCTCTATCAGATCCGTCCCGCCTTCGGTGGCAACATCGTGGCCACCATCGTCAACCCCGACCATCGCCCACAGATGGCCACCGTGCGCAGCGGCGTCATGCAGAAGGCGCTCTATGAGGGCAAGGCCAAGGGCGAGGTGGTCTATCCCGACGTGGCCAAGTATGTGCCCGAGGTCGACTATGTCGTCAAGGTCATCGACCGCCATGTGGAGGCTGCCAAGAACAACCTCAAGGCCGCCCCGATCGTGGTGGCTGGCGGATATGGCATGGGCAGCAAGGAAAACTTCGACCTGCTCTTCCAGTTGGCCAAGGAACTCCACGGTGAGGTGGGCGCCAGCCGCGCCGCCGTCGACGCCGGATGGGTGGACCACGACCGCCAGGTCGGCCAGACAGGTGTCACCGTGCACCCGAAGGTCTACATCGCTTGCGGCATCTCCGGACAGATCCAGCACATCGCAGGCATGCAGGACGCAGGCATCATCATCTCTGTCAACAACGATCCCGAGGCGCCCATCAACAAGATTGCCGACTATGTCATCGTGGGCAATGTGGAGGAAGTCGTCCCGAAGATGATTAAGTACTACAAACAGAACTCAAAATAAAAGACACAGCCTGACCGCGCCTCCCCAGCGGAGGCCCGGCCAGCGCCACAAAGAA
Organism: Prevotella sp.; assembly: GCA_050875105.1. GTDB lineage: Bacteria > Bacteroidota > Bacteroidia > Bacteroidales > Bacteroidaceae > Prevotella. The sequence continues at coordinate 4,907 of JBNMMB010000017.1, forward strand.
TACAACTATGGCAAACTATTATAGTGATCATCCTGAGATCGAATTCCACCTCCATCATCCCCTGATGGAGCGCATCGTGGAGCTGAAGGAGAGAGGCTACGCTGACAAGGACCAGTTCGCCGACGCTCCCGTCAACTACGCCGACGCCATCGAGAACTACAAGCGCCTGCTCGACATCACGGGCGACGTGGCCGCCAACATCATCGAACCCAACTCGGAGAGCGTGGACCAAGAGGGCCCGCACCTCGAGAATGGCCGCATGATCTATGCCAGCAAGACCTATGAGAACCTCGACGCCACGCGCAAGGCCGGCCTCTGGGGCATCTCCATGCCTCGTCGCTTCGGCGGCTTGAACGTGCCCAACACGGTGTTCTCCATGCTGTCGGAGGTCATCTCGGCTGCCGACGCTGGCTTCCAGAACGTGTGGTCGCTCCAGAGTTGCATCGACACCCTTTATGAGTTTGGCTCCAAGGAGCAGCAGGAGAAGTACATCCCCCGCATCTCTGAGGGCGAGACCATGTCGATGGACCTCACCGAGCCCGACGCCGGTTCCGACCTGCAGCGTGTCATGCTGAAGGCCACACAGGATGTCGACGGCACATGGCGCCTCAACGGTGTGAAGCGTTTCATCACCAATGGTGACTCTGACCTCCACCTCGTCCTGGCCCGTTCGGAGGAGGACACCCACGACGGTCGTGGCCTCTCCATGTTCATCTACGACAAGCGCGATGGTGGCGTCACCGTGCGCCACATCGAGAACAAGCTGGGCATCCACGGCTCACCCACCTGTGAGCTGGTGTTCAAGAACGCCAAGTGTGAGCTCTGCGGTGATCGCCGCCTGGGACTGATCAAGTATGTCATGAGCCTCATGAACGGCGCTCGCCTGGGCATCGCCGCACAGTCGGTGGGTGTCGAGCAGGAGGCCTACAACGAGGGCCTGGCTTACGCCAAGGAACGCGAGCAGTTTGGCAAGAAGATCATCACCTTCCCTGCCGTCTACGACATGCTCTCTCGCATGAAGGCCAAGCTCGACGCTGGCCGCTCACTGCTCTACATGACCGCTCGCTACGTCGACATCTACAAGGCTCTCGAGGACATCGCTCGCGACCGCAAGCTCACCCCCGAGGAGCGCAAGGAGATGAAGCAGTACAGCCGTCTGGCCGACGCCTTCACACCGCTGGCCAAGGGCATGAACTCAGAATATGCCAACCAGAACGCCTACGACGCCATCTCCATCCACGGCGGTTCGGGCTTCATCATGGAGTATAAGAGCCAGCGCCTCTATCGCGACGCCCGCATCTTCTCCATCTATGAGGGCACGACACAGCTCCAGGTGGTGGCTGCCGTACGCTACATCACCAATGGCACCTACCTCAACATCATCAAGGAGATGCTCGCTGAGGACGTCGCTGAGAACCTGCAGCCGCTGAAGGAGCGCGTCGCCAAGATGGCCGACCGCTACGCCGAGGCTGTCGAGAAGGTCAAGGCTTCGGGCAACCAGGCCGAGCACGACTTCCTGGCCCGTCGCCTCTATGACATGACAGCCGACGTGATCATGTCGCTGCTCATCCTCGCCGACGCCACCAAGGCTCCTGAGCTCTTCGCCAAGAGCGCCCAGGTCTATGTGCGCGCTGCCGAGGAGGAGGTTGTGGGTCATGCCGCTTATGTCATGGCTTTCAACGCCGACGACCTGAAGAACTTCGTCGCTGAGGACAGCAAGGAAGAGGAGGAGGCCTAAGGCCTTACCGCAATAACCACAAAAAAAGAGCACCGGGAATTGTCTCGGTGCTCTTTTTTTGTGGTTGGGGGTGAGGGTCACTGGAACAGCGTGAAGTTGACGCTGCCGTAGCTGCGGTGGTCTTGGAAGTGGGGGCTGTCGGAGAAGTCGTATTGCTTGCCGTGCTCAAACACGAACAGGCCACCCTCCTTCAGCAGCCCTTGCTCGAAGACGAGGTCGGGGATGGTGGGCAGTTGCTCGAGCGCATAGGGCGGGTCGGCGAAGATGAAGTCGAACTGCTCATGACACGACTTGAGGAAGCGGAACACGTCGCCGCGGATCAGCACGTCGTTGTCGGCGCCAATCTTCTTCATGCATTGGCTGATGAAGCGCGCGTGGTCGCGGTCGGCCTCTACGCTCACCACACGGCTGCAACCCCTCGAGAGCAGTTCCAGCGAGATGCTGCCCGTGCCCGAGAAGAGGTCGAGCGCGCTGGCGCCGTCGAGGTCCATGTATCCGTTGATCACGTTGAAGACATTCTCTTTGGCGAAGTCGGTTGTCGGACGGGCCTTGAAGGTGCGTGGAATGTCGAAGTGACGACCTTTGTATATTCCTGTGATTATTCTCATGATGCAGAAGTGTTTGGGATGTCAAGACAGATAGAGGGTGAGCAGGTCGAACGTGATGCCACGCACCTGGGTGAGCGGCGCACGGTTGAAGTCGGCCGACGGGTTGACCGCCGTCACCTTCTCCACGTAGAGGCGCAGCGTGCTCGTCAGCTCCTCCTGGGCGGGGATGGCACCCGAGAGGAAGAGCTCGTCTTTCTTTTGGTCGAGCGCCAGCTGCTTCCATACGAAGAGGATGAAGTAGACCACGTCCTTGGTGTGCTTCGCCTCGAAGCTGTTGGCGAAGATGAAACGGTTGCGCTCGAAGCTGAACACCTCCATCCTCCCGTCGTGGAAGTGGGCGAAGAGCTTGCGCCTGTTGCCGATGAAGTTGCGGTGGTGCAGGTAGCTCCACACGGGGCGCATGAGTGCCGAGAATTTCGCGTCCTGGTAGTGGTCCTCGACCACCATCTTCAGGTCTTTGTTGACGGCAAAGAGCACCACGGCGTTCATGTCGGGCAAGACGTTGCTCATGATGACCGCTCCCTCGGTGTCGGGGTAGCAGTGGTGATAGAGCGTGTCGGCGTTGGCCTCCTGAAACTCCTCGATGGGGATGAGCAGCGTGGGCGTGTCGACCAGCACCAGGGCCCTGTTGGTGGCCACTTGCAGCAGGTTGGCCGTCTTGAAGGCGTCGCGCAGGTTGGCCGCCATCGACACGCCGCTCTTGGCCGTGTAGGGCTCAAAGGCCACTTGCGCCACCGATTTGTTGTCGGCGATGGCAAAGGCAAGCGAACCTTTGCTCACGCGGATGGTTATTCTGGGTAGGATGTTCATGTTATCGTTGGGTCGTTGTGGCTGGGTCATTCCCAGTTGCCATGGTTACCATTGGGTTCGCTGATGTCGCCAATCTTCAGGCCGGGGTAGCGCCCCGCCTCGTTGGCATCCTCCATGAGCGTCGACACGGTGTGCTTGTCGAGCCCTTGCAGGTAGACGTCGTAGGTGGCGCCACACTCCATGAGCGGTATTTGCCGCCCGCTCTTGCCGATGGTGGTGGTGGCGGCGAGCGAGAAACGGCGCTTGTCGGAGAAGGGCACATACTGCAGGGAGTCGGCCAGCAGGCCGCTGCGGATGAGCGTCTGCCAGTCGCCGGTGTAGGCGCCATGCTGTTTGCGGTATTGTTCCTCGGCCTTCCGGATGGCCATGAGGCGCTCCTTGACGGCCGTCTCGCGCTGTCCCTGCTCGCGATCGAAGCGCATGGGAGCGTTCACGCTCAGCCAGCACACCAGTGCCAGCACCAGCACGCAGGCGCTGAGGAGATAATTATTTTTGAAGTTAACCTTCATTTTTCCACATTTATGCTTATCTTTGTCTGTGCGAAGAGGCACGTCGCCCGGTCGGCATGCCGTGGCGAGGGGTGGCGGATGATGCCACTCCCCGACAGCCGAGTTGTAGCCTATCTTCGTGCAAAGATAAGAAAAATAAGCAACAAAGGGCCCACGTTGGCCCGTCTTTTTAACTTTTCATCTCTAACTTTTAGCGCAATTGACAATCCAAGAGTTCATCCGTCGCATCACCGCCGAGTTTGGCTTTGAGCCCACCGCCGACCAACAGTCGGCCCTCCAGGTGTTTGCCACCTTCCTGGCCGACCGCCGTGCCGACTGCGTGATGGTGCTCCGCGGCTCCGCCGGCACGGGCAAGACCTCACTGGCGGGCGCCATGATGCGCACCCTGCGCCGCCTGGGACAGAAGCTCCTGCTCATGGCCCCCACGGGGCGTGCGGCCAAGGTGCTCTCGCAGAACAGCGGGTTCCCGGCTTACACCATCCATCGCAAGATCTATCGCGAGAAGGCCTACCAGGGCCTCGACGGACAGTTCAACCTGAGCGACAACCGCTATCGCAACACCCTCTTTGTGGTCGATGAGGCCTCGATGATCAGCCATAGTCCCACCGACTTCTCGACCGATGGCTCCTCGGCGGCCACCACCTTCGGGTCGGGCAGTCTGCTCGACGACCTCATGAAGTATGTCTACAGCGGCGACAACTGCCGCCTGCTGCTCATCGGCGACAAGGCGCAGCTGCCCCCGGTGGGCGAGGAGGAGGCGCCGGCCCTCAGCGCCGACGTGCTGGCGGGCTATGGCATGCACGTCTACCAGTGTGACCTCAACGAGGTGCTCCGACAGAGCCAGGACTCCGGCGTGCTCTACAACGCCACCGTCATCCGACAGATGATCACCCACGACGAGGTGACCCAGTTGCCCCGCATCACCTTCGGCCGCTTTGCCGACATCGTGAGGGTGCCCGGCGACGAGCTCATCGAGAGCCTCGCCACGAGCTACAGCCAGGTGGGCATGGACGAGACCATCGTGGTGACCCGCTCCAACAAGCGCGCCACCGTCTACAACCTGGGCATCCGCAACACCGTGCTCGACCGTGAGGACACACTCTGCCATGGCGACATGCTCATGGTGGTGCGCAACAACTACTACTGGACCGAGCGCCAGCGGGCCGCTGAGGCCGCCCAGGGCACGCCGCCACCCGCTGGCGAGACGCCGGGCGGCATGGCCTTCCTGGCCAATGGCGACCGTGCCGTGGTGGAGCGTGTGCGCAACCATCGCGAGCTCTATGGCTTCCATTTTGCCGATGTCTGGCTGTCGTTTCCCGACTACGACGACACCGAGATGCAGGTGACGGCCGTGCTCGACTCGCTCACCACCGACGCCCCCGCCCTCACCCGCGAGCAACATGAGCGCCTGTTTGCCGCCGTGATGGAGGACTATGCCGACATCCCGACCAAGGGCGAGCGCATGAAGGCCTTGCGCGCCGATGGCTTCTTCAACGCCTTGCAGGTGAAGTTCGCTTATGCCGTGACCTGCCACAAGGCCCAGGGTGGCCAGTGGAGCCACGTCTATGTGGACCAAGGATACATGACCGACGACATGCTCACGCCCTCGTATATCCACTGGCTTTACACCGCCTTCACACGCGCCACCGACAAGCTGTTTCTCGTCAACTGGCCCAAGAACCAGTGTCTGGACGAGTGACAAAAAAAGCTCCGCCACAAGGGTCAGATGTCCTTGTGGCGGAGCTTTTAGCTTTTCTGGCAGGTGTTGCCAGTCTATTATAAAGGGTGGGGCGCTCAGTCGACACCTTCCACCTGGAGGCCGGCATCCTTGAGCCTGTTGAGGATGCCCCCTTCGCCGCCCAGCAGATAGCAGGGGAGGACAAAGAGTGTGGGCTTCTCGTGCATGACACGCACCATGGTCTCTGTGGGCTCATCGAGAAGTTCGTCGACACGTTCTTCTCCCACTTGTCTTTCAAGAGCGGTTGAAGCGGCCTCCATGTCCTTGGCTTTGTAGGCTGCGACGGTCTTGTCGATGTTGGCGAGTGCCTTGTCGGGGTGTTCCAGAAAATCCACAAGCATCTGTGCCTGTTCGTTAAGCGGCACATTCTTGATGAAATCCATGTACTGGTCGGGGTAAAAGACGCTGCCTGTGGGCTCGTTGTTCTTCTTGGCCTGTGCCTCAAAGTACTGTGCGAAGGTGTGCGTCGGGTCGTATTCGCCCATGTGGCTTGACACAAAGAGCAGTTGCATGAAGTCCTTCAACACAGACAGGGGACGGCGCCCGTTGTATCGCTTCTGGTTGTAGGAGCTCTTCCAGCTCACCTCCGTGTGCTTCTTGAGAAACTGGTCGAGCTGCTGGATTTGCTGCGCGTTGAGCAGTGAGGCCAGCGTCTTGCCGGCGGGCAGTTGCTCGGCTTCCTTCAGTTGGGTGGCGTTGGCTGTCCGGTCGATGTCGAAATAGACCTGGTCAGTCTCTGTCATGGCCTCCTTCAGGCTGTCGATGCGGTCGACATAGCCCATGGGGTTGAGATAGTCGTGTGTGGCGACGATGTAAGAAGGCTTGGCCAAACTGTCGGCAGTCACCTTGTAGAGCAGTTGTGCTTGTGCGCCCACCGTGAGGCAGCAGGCCGCCAGGGCGGTGAGAATGATTTTTTTCATCATGATGATTGTTGGATGATAGTTGGTTGTTGATTCGAGGGTTGTGGGGTGGGTTGCTGTTGCGAGATGCGCTCCACGAAGCGTTGCAGGTCGGCCTTGAGCCTTGCAAACTCCGGCGACCGCATGAAGCCCGCGTTGCGTTTCAGCACCGGCGTGATGTTGTCGACGCTGTTGGTGTAGCACGACAGTTCGTTGCGGCGCTGCACGCCGTGCACGCTCTGTCGCTGGATCTCCTCCTCGCGCAGCCGCACCAGTTTGTCGCACACCTTGTGGAGCATGGGCGTCACCACCTTGTCGAAGAGGTGATGGCCCTGTATGTAGAGATAGGTGTTGTCGGGCGTGACGCCCAAGGCTTGCAGGTCGTCCTTGACGCGCAGCCAGCTCTGCTTGGCCTCCGGATGCTCGCGGCGCAACTGGTCGACCTTGCGGGCGGCCTTACGGCGCACATTGCGGATGATGTCGTCGGCCTGGGCGAAGCCAAACTTGCCCATCTCGACGATCTTCAGGAAGTCGGTCATGGTGAACTGCCCATAGTCGCTCGACCGGTAGTACCAGATGTTCCACACGAAAAGCGGGTAGATGGCCTGCGAGAAGTCGCGCAGGTACTGCTCCATGTCAAACACTTCGCGGTCGTTGAGCGTCACCGCCACGGCCACGTCGTGGAGCGACGGCGCATAGCATTGCAGGTTCTCGATGGCGTAGGCGTAGGTGTGGAAGACGTAGGGGCTCTGGAGGATGCGGCGCGACGTCTCCGACGCCCCTTGGATGAGGTAGTCGTAGTCGGCGTCGACACACGCCACCATGTCGTGGCCCGTCTTGCCCTCAAGCATGCTCATGAGGGCTGCTTTCTTGCCCCGTTCGAGGCGTTGCTCGCGCGAGGGGAGCATCACCTCGAAGGTCACGCGGTCGGTCTCGACCTGCGACAGGATCTGTCTCCAGAAGAACACGTCGTCGTAGCTCTCCACATAGGCCACCACCTTGCGGCGTGCCCGTTTGGAGTTGAGGCGGTTGGCGGCCTCTACATACGATGATGTCAGGTTGTCTCTCAGGCGGTGTGACATGGTGTGCGCTCCTTTCTTGCTTGGTCGTTCAGACGGTGATGTCGCTCACCTCGGTCACCTTGTCCATCCAGCCGTTCATGATGACGGCTGGCGAGTGGGTGGTGAGGATGATCTGCACGTTGGGGTTGAGGTCGAGGATGAGGTCGATGAGCTGCTTCTGCCACTCCACGTGGAGGCTCACCTCGGGCTCGTCCATGAAGAGCACGTAGCTCTGGTTGTCCTCGACGAGCACGGTGAGCAGGATGGCGAGGATCTGCTTCTCGCCGCTCGACAGCTGGTAGGGCACCAGCGTCTCGCCGATCTGGCTGAAGCGTATCTCGTTCTCGGAGCGCACGATGGTCTTGCCCGTGTCGGCGAAGAGACGGTCGATGATGTCCTGGAACTTGCGTTTCGGCTCGGAGATGCGCTGCGCCTGCTCGGCGGCGTCGGGTTGTCCGCTCTGCAACACGGCGATGATGCGGTTGCCGATGTTCACCTGGTAGTCGAGATACTTGCGCTGGAGCTTGAAGAGCTGCCAGTCGAGCTCAGTGGCCAGCGACACGTCCATCTTCGACACCACGTCGGCATTGATGAGTGGCCGGTCGAAGCTGCGGATGAGGTCGAACCGTATCCACTTGGCATCCTCCGGGCACACCTTGAGCTTCACGCCCTTGATCAAGTGGCTGGGAAACTCGCCACCGGCCGACAAGCCCTTCACCACCTTGTTGAGGATGGTCGACTTGCCCACACCGTTGACACCGCTCAGGATGTTGACCTTGCGGTCGAGGTTCCACACGATGTGTTTCTTGCCGCTCCAAAGCGACTCGATCTCTATCTGCTCAATATGGTCGACGTATTTCTGCATGGTTCAAAAGGTTTGGCTGTGAGCAGCAGTGCTCGCTGTTGCAAAAATACAAAAACAATCTGGAAAACAATATCTTTTTCCCACTTTTTGTTGTCCTTTTCTCTTGTCCCCATTCACTTTGTCGGTGCAGGACTTGTCCTCCTTGTGATTTTTGGCTACCTTTGCAGTGGCGTAGGGGGGCGACGTGCCCCTTTTGTCCTGTTTTTTTTGTGGTGGCAAATGGTTGTCGCCCGGGATAACAAACGATAAGCAATGAGCAACAAACCTTTGCAAGCCCACCTCAGCATGTTTGCCGCAGAGGCCATGTGGGGCCTCATGTCGCCCGTGGGCAAGGATGCCATGAACCATGGCATCGACGGCCTCTCGATGGTCAGTTTTCGTGTGGCAGGCGCCGCCCTGCTGTTTTGGTTGGCGTCGCTGCTGGGCAAGCGCGAGCACATCCCGACGCGCGACGTGCTGCTGTTCGCAGGCGCCGCCCTGCTGGGCGTGGTGTTCAACCAGTGTCTCTTCACCATCGGCCTGAGCATCACGTCGCCCATCAACGCCAGCATTGTCACCACCTCCATGCCCATCTTCGCCATGGTGCTCTCCTTTCTCATCCTCGGCGAGCCCATCACGGTGAAGAAGACCAGTGGCGTGGTCATCGGTTGCACGGGCGCCATCATCCTCATCCTCAGCAGTGCCACGGCCGGCAGCGCCAAGGTGGGCAACATCCGGGGTGACCTGATGTGCATCTGCGCCCAACTGTCGTTTGCGCTTTATCTCTCCTTATATAATAAGATGATCCGCCGCTACAATGTCTTCACGGTCAACAAGTGGATGTTCACCTGGGCCACCGTGTTTGTGGTGCCCCTGTCGTCGGGCCATCTGGCGGGCCTGCCCTGGGCCGACGTGGCGCTCTCCACGTGGGGCGAGGTGGGCTATGTGGTCTTCTTTGGCACCTTCGTCAGTTACCTGTTGTCCATCGTCGGCCAGCGCGTGTTGCGCCCCACGGTGGTCAGCGTCTACAACTATGTGCAGCCCATCGTCTCCGTCACGGTGAGCGTGCTCACAGGCCTGGGCGTCTTCACATGGCCCCAGGGCCTGGCCGTCATCCTGGTGTTCTCAGGCGTCTGGCTTGTCGTGAAGAGCAAGTCGAAGCGCGACCTGCAAGCCGCCGAGAAGCAATGAAGCGCCTTGGATGCTCTATTCCACCACCCATTCCATGTTAGTCTTCCGATTCTCCACGCTGAAATTTATTCCCACCTTCGTTACGGGTTTGCCCGACATGGCGAACCGCGAGGCATAGTCGTTGAGATTGATTTGGTCCATGGCCGTATTGGCGTTCTTGTTGAGCTTCAGTTCCATGACGTACAACCGGGTGAGGGTGAGCATGACTATGTCAACACGGCCGTTAGGCGTGTGCACCTCCACGTCGACGAGAAAATGCGTGAGGAGGGAGAAGATGATGAACAACACCTGTTGGTAGTGACCCTCATAGTTGGTGTTGTTGCAGTAGGGCACGGTGTGGAGAAACGCCTGAAGTAGGTGCAACGCACCGTTGATGTCGTCACGGCGAATGAGCGCCGACATGCGTGCTATTGTCACGTCGCCGGCCTCAGCATATTTGCCGCCAAGGTAACTGGGCAACAGGCTCTCAAACAGTCCCACCTTGATTTCCTTGTTTGGAAGGTCGAGCGTATAAAGTTCCGTGTCAGCGTCGTAGTCCTTTATGGTCACATAGCCACTCTGGTATAACAGGGGCGTCAGAGATCCCATGTTTTCTGTTGGGGCGTCAAATGCCGAGGCACGCGCATACATCGGAGCGATGTCGGTCGGCTGAACTTCAAACTTGTGCATCATCTCTATGAGGTATGTAGGAGTGCCAGAGCCGAACCAATAGGCATTTGTCTTACCGTCGGCGAAACAGTTGAGCAAGCTAAATGGATTGAACACATCGGGGCCTGGCCACGTGAAATGGTAGCCATCGTAGTTTTCCTTCAGCTTGGCGATGGTCTGCTCGCGTGTCAATGACAGTCTGTCGGAAAGTTCATCGATGTCACCACTCATCTGAGTGAGCAACTCGTCCTTTGTTATGCCGCAAATTCCTGAATAAGGCTCGTCCATGCTGATGTTCTTGATGTTGTTGAGCTCACTGAAAATACTGAGCTGAGAGAACTTCGTTATGCCCGTGATAAAAACGAAACGCAAGTATGGCTCACAGTCTTTAAGCGGACTGTAGAAGTTGCGCATCACATTGCGCAGTATGGGAAGACACTCTTCCTCATGTACTACGTCGAGCAGCGGGGCGTCATATTCGTCGATGAGCAGGACAACCTGTTTGCCTGTCTTTTGGTAGGCTGTTTTAATGAGTCTTATGAGACGATTGTTGGAGCCCGTTTCAGGGGTTTCTATGCCCCATTTCAACTCTTCGTCGCGAAGTCGGTAGCCCAGATATTGCTCCAGTTGCTCTTTGTCCATGTGTTTGCCTCCAGCCATGCTGAAGAGCAACACGGGGTATTCTGTCCATTCCTTTTCGAGATGTGAGATCGAGAGACCGTCGAATAGTTCCTTTTTGCCCTCGAAATAGCTCTGCAATGTAGAGACAAGCAGCGACTTGCCAAATCGGCGTGGGCGGCTCAGAAAGAAATACGTGCCGTCAGTATGTGCCATGCGGTACACATACTCTGTTTTGTCTATATACAGTTTGTCTTCTTTGCGTATTCGCTCGAATGTCTGTATGCCGATAGGATAAAGTTTACGTGCCATAGTCGTGATTGTTTGTCTTTATCATTATAACAATGCAAACTTACACAAAATTTTCGAGAATGTCAAGACAATATGTGTTTTCTTACAATCGCTCAGTTACAAAATTTCTTCGCGAAACATATTGATTATTCAGCCAATGCACCGCTCTTTGCTGAGGGTTGGCACGAAATCATTTGGTTAGGATGGATGGCGGGATGCGAATTGTTATACGTTTTGTGTATTTTCTAACAATTTGTTTTTGTCTCTTGTCTTTTTTTTGTACTTTTGTAATCACTCTTCGTTGATTGAAGATGCTTTGGTAAAAATAAAACAAAGAAGTTATGAGGATAAGACATTTCATTGTATGGTGTTTGATTTTACGGGTTCTCCCTTGTCACGGACAGGTGATAACTGGTCGGGTGGTGGATGCCAACGGCCAGCCGCTTGCTGGCGCAAGCATCATGCTGCTGTCATCCCCCGACTCTGCTTTTGTCTCGGGCGCAGTTGCAAACGCAGACGGACGCTTTGCTGTGAACACCAAACATCGCGAGAACATCCTTTCCGCACAGTGCTTGGGCTATCAGCGACAGTATGCTGAAGCTCGTCTCGCGGACGGGCAAGACAGCCTGGTGGTCAACTTCAAGATGAGCGCTGATGTGAGACTGCTGAACGAGGTGGTCGTCAAGGGCGACCGCATCGTCAACAACGCTCACGGCTACACCATGCGGCCCAGCGGGACGGGACTGGAGAAAAGCAACACGGTGCAGGAGATGTTGGCGTTTCTTCCAGGATTGAATGTCGCCGATGGCAAGGTGATGCTGATGGGCAACCTTCCGACCATCTATGTCAACGGCATCAAGGTCACCTCGCAGGACGAGCTGGCGGCCCTGCAACCGGCGCAGATAGACAAGGTCGAAGTGGACTACCTGACGGTGGGCGAGGGGGCCAATGAGAAAGGAGGCGTCCTCCGCATCACCACGAAAAAACAACGGGATGGAGGCTACTCTGGATTTCTGAGGGCCGAAAGCGAGGTCATGGCGAAGTATGGCTACATCCTGGGGACACCCGCGTTTGTGTTCAATGCAAGCCAAGGCAAGTGGAGCGTCAACTACTACGCACTCTATGCCAATCAAGAATTGCTGGAGGACGCATCCAACAGTTTCCTCTATGCCGATGGCCATCGCCAGGACATCTCTTCCAAGCTGCGTTCCTGGAGCAACAGTCTGCGCACCCGCCTGAATATCAGTTACGACCTGTCCAAGCGTTCCACGTTGGCAGTGTCAGAATATATTGGCAATGTGGACGTCAGAAACAAGCAACACAACACGGTCATGGGCGATGACGGCGCCGAAACGGCCCAGGTCGAGTTGCATGGGCCGGAAAGCACCTTCGTGCAACAGACCGTGGCCAAGTATGTCGTGAAGACCGACGACCGAGGTTCGAATGTCGACATCACGGCCGACTATCTGTTGCAGAACCATCACCGGACACAGACTGAGGACACCAACGGCGAACGCACCCTGGAGGACAAGACCAAAGAGAAGACGCAACTGCTACACATCACACCGAAGTACACCCACAACTTTGCCAATGGCAACAAGCTCGAGACAGGTGCTGGCTACCAATATATCCATTACAATGACTTGACAGGCGCCTTGGCCAACAAGGTCGACATACACATCCCATCCGCCTATGCCAACTTTTCGGGCAGGTGCAAGATGGTCATGTACAGCGCTGGCCTGACCCTGCAGCGCAACCACATGAAGGTGGCCACCCTGGGCGCTGAGACTACCTTTGCAGACACCTACCTCTGTCCGCAGGCCATGATGGTCTGGATGGTCAACCCGAAGAGGGGCACCATGCTGAGGCTGATGTACCAAAACACCGTGGGCGACATGCCCTACAGCGTCGTCAACAGTTATAAGGTCTATTCCAACCCCAACTATTACACGACGGGCAACCCCTCGCTGGCCACGCCCCGAGAACACTCGGCCATGATGGCCTTCTCGCTCAACCGGCACATCCAGGCCACGCTCCTCTACGACCGCATCCTCGACCCCATCTATTATGCCCACGGCGCTGACGGCAACGTGGCATGGGCGAAGCCCGAGAACGGAGACTATGAGCGTGCCTTCGGCGCAAGAGTCGAGGCAAACGTCTCGCCCGCCAAGTGGTGGACCACGAAGGTGCAAGCGGCTGCCATGCAAGTGAAGTTCCGCTCGGTGCAGGAAAACATCAATGGCCAGTGGTGTGGCAAGTTCTGGTGGAACAACCAGTTCCGCTTCCTGCCATCCTTTGGCGGGTCGCTCAATGCTTACTGGGAGACCAAGAGCAGTCTTGAGCACTACTACATGCGACCCGTCGGCAATGTCGACGCTTCCCTGTGGAAGACATTTTGCCACGACCGGTTGCGCCTGTCGCTCCAGTCCACCCTTTGGGCCAAGGGACGGCAGAGAAGGACGGAGGGCACCGACGTCACCGCCTATTACCACAACCAGACCAGCGCCACCTCCTTCTTGTTTGGCGTGACCTGGAATTTCTCTGGAGGAAAGAAGGTGCGCCAGCGCATGGAGGCCGAGAGCACGCAGCAATACCATCAGATTGAGGAGAAAAAGTAGGGGCGGGCACGGCGAGAACGACCTAAAAAAGAGAAGAAACGGGCCAGAAAAGACGCCGAAAAGTAGCGAATACCACGATGATGGTATGCAATATGACACACATTAGCGATTGTGGGTGTCAAAAAGTAGCCGTACCTTTGCAACCGTGAACAGTTAATATCAATAAATGTATTAAACCAACCCACCGCCGACCTCTCATCAGGGCCCACGGCGGCCAAAAACAAAGAAAGGGAAAAACAATGAGTAACGAAAAGAAACTCCACTTCGAGACACTGCAACTTCATGTAGGACAAGAGCAAGCCGACCCAGCTACCGACGCTCGTGCCGTACCCATATACCAGACCACCTCTTACGTCTTCCACAGCGCCCAGCACGCCAGCGACCGTTTCCACCTGAAGGACGCCGGCAACATCTATGGTCGCCTGACCAACACCACACAGGGCGTGTTTGAGGATCGTGTGGCTGCCCTCGAGGGTGGCGTGGGCGGACTGGCTGTCGCCTCAGGCGCCGCCGCCGTGACCTACGCCATCACCAACCTGGCCTATGCTGGCGACCACGTGGTGGCCACACAGACCATCTATGGCGGCACCTACAACCTGCTGAAGCACACCCTGTCGAAGTATGGCATCGACTCCACCTTTGTCGACCCCGACGACTATGAAGCACTTGAGGCTGCCATCAAGCCCAACACCAAGCTCGTGTTCATCGAGACGCTGGCCAACCCCAACTCCAACATCTCCGACATTGAGCGCACAGCCGAGATCGCCCATCGCCATGGCATCCCTGTGGTGATCGACAACACCTTCGGCACACCCTACCTCATCCGTCCGCTGGAGCACGGAGCCGACATCGTGGTCCACTCCGCCACCAAGTTCATCGGTGGCCATGGCACCAGCCTGGGTGGCGTGATCGTCGACGGCGGCAAGTTCGACTACTTCCAGAACGACAAGTTCCCCGGCTTCACACAGCCCGACGCCTCCTACTACGGCCTGGTCTTCGGCAAGTTGCCCGCCCCGTTCGTGACCCGTGTGCGAGCCCTGTTGCTGCGCGATGAGGGCGCCTGCATCTCGCCGTTCAACGCCTGGGTGCTGCTCCAGGGCCTGGAGACCCTGAGCCTGCGTGTCGAGCGTCATGTCTTCAACACGCTGAAGGTCATCGACTACCTGAAGACCCAGCCCCTGGTGAAGAAGATCAACCACCCGTCGCTGCCCGACCATCCCAACCACGAGCTCTACAAGCGCTACTTCCCCAACGGCGCCGGCTCCATCTTCACCTTTGAGATCGAGGGTGGCCAGCAGAAGGCTTGGGACTTCATCGACCACCTGAAGATCTTCTCAGACCTGGCCAACGTGGCCGACGTGAAGTCGCTCGTGGTCCATCCGAAGAGCACCACCCACTCAGAGCTGAGCGAGGAGGAGGCCACCGAGCAGGGCATCTACGACGGAACGATCCGCCTGAGCATCGGCACGGAGCACTACCAAGACCTCATCGACGACCTCGACCAGGCGTTTGAGGCCGTGAAGTGAGCACACTCGTCAACACACACACACAAACACACGCCGCGCCCTGCCCTGCGGTGGGGCGCGGATACCCCAGCAACCCGCCAACGAGAGCCGTTGGCTTAACATTAGGCGACTATGATTTACAAGCAGATTACAGACCTCATTGGCCACACGCCACTGGTCGAACTCAATAAGTATTCAGCCCTCCGTGGCCTCGACACCCCCGTCATCGCCAAGGTGGAATTCTTCAACCCTGGCGGCAGCGTGAAAGACCGCATCGGCCTGGCCATGATCGAGGACGCTGAGAAGAAGGGCCTCCTGAAGCCCGGCGCCACCATCATCGAACCCACCAGTGGCAACACCGGTGTCGGCCTGGCTCTCGTGTCGGCAGTCAAGGGCTACAAGCTCATCCTGACCATGCCCGAGACCATGAGCGTGGAGCGCCGCAACCTGGTGAAGGCCTATGGTGCCGAGGTGAGGCTCACGCCCGGCAAGGACGGCATGCCCGGTGCCATCAAGGCCGCTGAGGCGCTGCGCGACAGCATTCCCGGTGCTGTGATCCTCGAGCAGTTTGAGAACCCCGCCAACCCCAGGAAGCACTATGAGACCACGGGCGCCGAGATCTGGAAAGACACCGACGGCAAGGTCGACATCTTCGTGGCTGGCGTCGGCACGGGCGGCACCATCTCGGGCATCGGCCGATACCTGAAGGAGCGCAACCCCAACGTGAAGGTGGTGGCTGTGGAGCCGGCCTCATCGCCCGTGCTCAACGGTGGTCAGTCGGGTGCCCACAAGATCCAGGGCATCGGCGCAGGTTTCGTGCCCAAGACCTACGACGCCAAGGTGGTCGACGAGGTCTTCGACGTGCAGAACGACGACGCCATCCGCGCCGGTCGCCAGTTGGCCCAGCAAGACGGACTGCTCGTGGGCATCTCGTCGGGTGCGGCAGCCTTTGCCGCCACCGAACTGGCCAAGCGCCCCGAGAACAAGGGCAAGACCATCGTGGCCCTGTTGCCCGACACGGGCGAGCGCTATCTGTCGACGGTGCTCTACGCCTTCGACGAGTATCCCCTTTAACTCCATCCATCGCTGATAAGCAAAAGCCCAAATCTTCAATAGGACATTAATAAGAGAATATGTTTTGTGGCTGTGCCAAAGACCGCGTCTTGCGACGCTGGCCTTGGGCACAGCCTTTTTTGTGTGCCTCACCCGCGTGTGCCCCATTGTGCCCCAGGTGTGACATGAAATTCTCAGGGAATGGACCGGGAAAAAGATAAAATCAGGTGGTTTTTCTTTATTTATCCCCCTAAACAGAGCGAAATATCAGAGAAAAAACTATATATTTGCATCGCAATACAACTTGCAAGCAATATAAGAAAGAAAACTGTTTCAACCGTCCAGCACCTGGATGATTCTGAACAGTTTTGAACCCTACACGATGATAATGCATGGAGGATAGAGAATTGTTACTTAAAGGTTCGCCTGAGTTTAATCGCCTTGCCTTTACGGTATTGGCTGTAGAGGCTTCGGCGCAAAAGATGGGCATATCGCCGTCAGAGATGAGAAGACGATTGGATAAGGTGGGGCTCATCAAGAGCCTCATACAAGATTGTTATGACACTTTGCACATATCCACGGACCGGGCATTGCAGATCTTCTATGACTCTGATGTCTGCCGTATGCTTCATGATAAAGAGCTCGGCTTGCATTTGATGAGTGACACTTATATTGTGAACGACCTAATAGAAGAGTTGAGAAGCAAGCAATAAATAAAAAAACTAAGCCATGCAGACCAGCAAATACCTGATAGCCAATGAGCGCGATGCCGAGTGGGGCCTCACGGTGAGCACCGTGGGTTATGAGGAGATAGCGCCTGGCGACGAGTATCCCACCCACGGCCATGCCGACGGTTATTATTTCACTCTTGAGAGGGGGCGCGTGCTCAGCGAGTACCAGCTGCTCTATCAGTCTGAGGGCGAGGGCCTGTTTCGCTCGGCGTCGGTGGGCGAGCGGCGCCTCAAGGCCGGCGACATGTTCCTGCTCTTCCCCGGCGAGTGGCACAGTTATCATCCGCTGGCCGACGTGGGCTGGAAGAGCCATTGGATTGGTTTTCGCGGGGCCAACATGGACCATCGCGTGCGGGCCGGCTTCCTGTCGCCCAGCCATCCCATCTATCATGTGGGCTACTCGGGCGAGATCCTCCGCCTCTATGAGGAGGCCATGCGGGTGGCGCAGGTCGAGGGCCCCTATGTGCAGCAGACGCTGGCCGGCGTGGTCAACCACCTCGTGGGCCTGATGTACTCGTTGGAGCGCACCAACCAGTTGAGCCGCAACCATGAGCATGTGGACATGATCAACCAGGCCCGCCTCTTGATACGCAATGGCCTCGAGGCCGACCTCACCATCCAGGACATTGCCCGCGACATGGGCGTCAGCTACAGCAATTTCCGCAAGTTGTTCAAGGAGTTTGCTGGCGTGTCGCCCGCCCTCTACCAGCAGGAATTGCGCATCCAGCGAGCCAAGGAATTGTTGGCCACGACAGACATGAGCGTCAAGCAGATCGCCTATCGGCTTCGGTTTGACTCTCCCGATTATTTTTCCTCCAAGTTTAAGATGAAGACCGGCGTGAAACCCAGTGAGTTTCGCGAGCAGTCCCGCTGATGCAGGCCGCCACCAGCGTGTGGTCAGAGACGGATGGGCCTCATGCTCGCCGTCTTGGCCGCAAAGATGTCGTCGCTGACGCGGCGGCCCCTGAGGCTGCGCACCTTGGGCATGCTGGCAAACCAGGCGTCGGACGTGGTGTACCAGGCAGCGTGGCTCACGTCGGTGGCGTGGCGTAGCTGCTCGTTGAGCGTGCGGGCATAGCGGGGGTTCACCGATGAGAAGTAGTGGCGCCCGTCGGCCATCTCGATGGCCAGCACCAGGTATTGCTCGATGACCTGCGCGGCACCCGTGTAGGCCTTCTTCAGGCCCTGCGTGGGCGTCATGACGTGGATGTCCCATCCCTCGCGGTTGAGGCGGCTCATCAAGCCGCGAAACACCACGCCATGGGGCGACGTGTCCTTGAGGCCCGCGGCGGCGATGCTGAGGTGGATCATCTCGTGGAGCAACACGCTCTGGAACTGGCGTTCCGACTGGTCGTAGTAGTTGCTCATGCCCAGTGCGAAGTCGAAGAGGCGCGCGCCGCGGAGGGTCATCTTGCGCTTGTACGACAGGGTGCCGAGCTGCGTGCGCGAGTGGCCGATGTGGAAGCGGGGCGTGGGCAGCCCGCCGTCGAAGTATTGCTGGTTGAATGCGCCAAACCAACGGCGCAACCAAAGGATGTCTATCTGCATGACGAGAAAATAATGTTAGGGACAGGCGACGGCAGCCTAAGGGTGGAGCCGTGCCACGAGATACTCAGACCGCGTGCCGATGCGGAACTTGCCGCCCCAGATGCCCATGCCGCTGGTCACGAAGTAGCGGGTGGAACCCTTGGTGAGTGGTCCGTAGGCATCCTCATAGACGGCATCCTCGATCCAGCTCACCGGCCACACCTGTCCGTAGTGGGTGTGTCCGCTCAGTTGGAAGTCGGCGCCCTCGCGCTCGGCCTCCTCGAGGTGATAGGGCTGGTGGTCGAGCACGATGGTGTAGCGGTTGCGGTCGAGACCCTTCATCAGCGTGTGGAGGCTCTTGCGGTGCGCGTTGGTGCGGTCGTCGCGCCCCACGATGTTGATGCCCTGGAGGCTGATGGCCTCGTCGCGCAGCAGGCGGATGCCCGCTTGCCGGTAGAAGCGGAGGGCGTTGTCGATGCCGCTGTAATACTCATGGTTGCCCAGGCAGGCCACGACGGGTGCTTGCAGGCGTCGGAACGCGGCGGCCATGTCCTCGTCGATGAGCGGTCGCATGTGCCCGTCGATGATGTCGCCAGCGATGAGCACCAGGTCGGGGTGCTCCTGGTTGACGAGCGTCACCCAGCGGTTGAGCTCGCCCACGGGGTTGTGGTAGCCCACGTGGAGGTCGCTCAGCATGACGATGGTCAGCGGGCGGTCCAGTGACTTCGCTGTCGTCAGCTCCAAGGGCTGTCGCACCTTGTGCTTGTAGTGGACGTAGCCATAGGTGAACAGCGCCGTGAGCGCCACCGCCACCAGGAGCGTGCCGCGCCAGCTGTGCTCCAGCAACGTGCGGGGCACGAGGTGCACGGTCCTGCCCAGGTCGAGCAACAGGTAGAACATCACGAGGTAGAGCAGGATGAAGATGGCCGAGTTGCCCACCTCATAGGCCGCCCGCGCCACAGGCATGGGGAAGCGGTCGATGTTGTAAACGCCAAAGTTGGCGAAGAAGATGAGCAGGCAAAACACCATCACGCCCATCACCGTCCAGCGCCCCACGCCCTCGAAGGGCAGCAGGTGCCACGTGCGCCAGAGGCTGTAGGCAATGCCCGCCAACGGCAGCAAAATAAATATGATAGCCCAAATCTTGTTCATAAGTGATTGCAAAGGTACGCATAAAAGGACAGACGGGCATGAAACATTTTACGGATAATGAGGCGAAATGGCCAAAATCGGTCGCCAAGCACCCCATCCGGCGGGCCAAAAGTGGGCGGAAAGGGCTTTCTGACCGCTTTTTTCTGCTTGCAAGCCACATTATTTGCAATATCCGTTTCAATCCTCATAATTTTTGTGTAAGTTTGCATCAGCAATTGCAAATCGTACCAATAACAGAGCAAATTATGAAACTACTGAGAGATCGCATCCTCAAGGACGGCAAATGCTACCCTGGCGGAATTCTGAAAGTGGACAAGTTTATCAACCATCAGCTTGACCCCAACCTGATGAAACAGATTGCCGTGGAGTTTATCCGGCGATACGCTTCATCGGAGATCAACAAGATTCTGACCATTGAGGCCAGTGGCATCGCGCCGGCCATCATGATGGGATTTCTGCTGGATTTGCCCGTGGTGTTCGCCAAGAAGAAGAAACCGTCGACCATGGGCGACATGCTCTCGACCACCGTCTTTTCGTTCACCAAGCAGCGCGAGTATCACGTGGTCATCTCCAAGGACTACCTGACGCCCAACGACAAGGTGCTCTTCATCGACGACTTCCTGGCCTATGGCAACGCCGCCAAGGGCATCATCGACCTCTGCCGGCAGGGCGGAGCCGAGCTTGTGGGCATGGGCTTCATCATCGAGAAGGCGTTCCAGCACGGTAGGGAGGTCATCGAGAAGGAGGGCATCCGCTGTGAGAGCCTCGCCATCATCGACTCGCTCGACAATTGTGAAATCAAGATCAGGGAGGAATAAGCCGTTCCCCCTGCTAACCGACAAAGACAAGACGACAATGCTTGACAAGGAAACGAGAGACCAGATACTGGCGCTCATCCACCAGGAGGTGGTGCCCGCCGTGGGGTGCACCGAGCCGATGGCCGTGGCCCTCTGTGTGGCCCGCGCCACCGAGGACCTGTGTCGCCGGCCCGAGAAGATCCAGGTGTGGCTGTCAGCCAACATGCTGAAGAACGCCATGGGCGTCGGCATACCCGGCACGGGCATGATCGGTCTGCCCATCGCCGTGGCCCTCGGCGCCATCGTGGGCAAGTCGGAATATCAGTTGGAGGTCATCAAGGACCTCACGCCCGACACCCTCGAGGAGGGCAAACGCTTCATCGAGGGTGACCGCATCGACATCAAGCTGAAGCACAACATCACCGAGAAACTCTATATAGAGGTGGCCTGTGAGGCCGGCGACGACAAGGCAAAGGCGGTCATCGCAGGCAGCCACACCAACTTCGTCTATGAAGAGCGCAACGGACAGGTGCTGCTCGACAAGCGCCAGTGCCTGGGTGCCGAGGGCGAGCAAGACGGACTGGCGCTCACGCTGAAGACCGTGTGGGACTTCGCCATGACGTCGCCACTCGACGAGATCCGCTTCATCCTCGACGCCCGGCGGCTCAACCTCGCAGCGGCCGCGGCCTCGCTCAAGGGCAACTATGGCCACTGCCTCGGCAAGACCATGGACCGACCGCTCAGCAAGGGCATCTTCGGCGACAGCATCTTCTCGCGCATCATCTCCAAGACCGCCTCGGCCTGCGACGCCCGCATGGGCGGCGCCATGATACCCGTGATGAGCAACAGCGGATCGGGCAACCAGGGCATCTGCGCCACCAATCCCGTGGCCGTCTATGCCGAGGAGAACGAGAACACCGAGGAGGAGCTCATCAGGGCCCTGACCTTGAGCCACCTGACGGCCATCTACATCAAGCAGAGCCTCGGCAAGCTGTCGGCTCTCTGCGGCTGTGTGGTGGCGAGCATTGGCTCCAGCTGTGGCATCACCTATCTCATGGGGGGCGGCTATGCCGACATCTGCCACGCGGTGAGAAACATGATCGCCAACCTCACGGGCATGATCTGCGACGGGGCCAAGCCCAGTTGCGCCCTGAAGATCAGTTCGGGCGTGTCGACAGCGCTGCTCTCGGCCGTCCTGGCGCGCGAGGGCAAGCATGTCACCGAGGCCGAGGGCATCATCGACAAGGATGTGGACCGAAGCATACACAACCTCACCAGCATCGGCAAGGAGGCCATGTGCTCCACCGACGACATGGTGCTCAACATCATGACGCACAAGAGCTGAACCTCACAAGACATCCGTCATTGTGCCAGGGGCACAGGCAGAGGTTGTTCCTGTTGTGTCCTTGTTTGGTCTCGCGAATGGTTGTGACGAGTTGTAAGAGTTGTATCAGTTGTCTTTAAATGATTGGCACGGGAGGAGAATTTAAGACAACTCATACAACTCTTACAACCTTTTTACAACTATTCTTTTTTTCTGCGCTTGTGATTGCCCAACGGGCAGACAACACAGACAACAGGTTGTTTCGCCTGTGGCTCAATGGCTCACGCGAGGCTTTTGTTGTCACTTTTTCTTTCTCATTCGCTTTTGAGGTGTTTTCGACAGAAAATGTCGGAAAAGTTAAGATGTTGCGCGTTTATATTTGGTCATGCGGCAAAAAACATTAATTTTGTCGCAAATGTTGCGACGTTATCGGGCTTTTAATGCCGCATGAATACCTTTTATGATATTGTACATACACGAAAGAGATCACATCAAAGACATGGGCCTCGCTCGGCAAATGCTCCAAGGACACTGCCATTCGCGACATACAAGACCTTGTGGCGAAAGACATTCTGCGTGAGGACGTCCCTGGAGCCAAGCGGCCAAGCTATTCCATCATATACACCTCAGAAAATCTAACCGAATGCTTTTCTGACATAACGGTCGGGGAGAAGGACGGCATAAACTATCTGACAGCAATCTACAAAGGCAAGACGCCAGTGCGTGAGAGGGTACAGCCCTTGGATGCGGAACGCTTCAGAAAAGGCGATCTGCCACTCGAAAATCTGCTGGCCAAGTATTGCTCATACATTGAAACGAAATGAGCAAAAGGATTGTGACGACAATCGGGGACAATGATGGACAATTTTAGTTGAGGGAGGAAAAGGGCAAAAACTTATTGTCCCATATTGTCTCAAATTGTCGTAAAATAAAACCAAAGGTCTTGTCATCAACCACTCAAGACAGCCGTCATTGTGCCAGAGGCACTGGCAGAAATTGTTCCTGTCGTGTCCTTGTTTGGTCTTACAACCTTTTTACAACTATTCTTTTCTTCGCTTGTCGTTGCCCAACGGGCAGACAACACAGACAACAGGTTGTTTCGCCTGTGGCTCAACGGCTCACGCCGTAGCTTTTGTTGTCACACGGCTCACGCCGATCACACGGATCTTTTTCGAACACGAGACTTGTCGTCGGCCCACTGACCAAAGGGTAGATAGACAAGCCGCAGAACGGTAAAGAAGGCCGCTGTCATTACTCAAGCAACAGCCGCCTTTAGTTGATCGTAGCAGTACTTGATAGAGAAGCCGGCAGTACTTGATAGAGAAGCCGACAGTACTCGATAGCAGGGCCCCAGTGATTAGTCGTCCCAGTCGTTTCGCCCTTCATAGGCGTCAAACTCCCAGCCGTCTTCCACGCCCACTTGTTATCCGACTTTCCCTCTTCCTTCGACAACAATCGAGAACAACGAGAGACAACAGCTCTCTCCACAGTGCTTGGCCCCATGCGCCCCACAGCTCCTCCGCTGTCGCAACAAATTCTCGCAGGGGCGCCAACAGAAGTGGAGGGCGGGGGACTGTTGAAAGAGGTTAGCATGCAGGTCTATAAATCTTTTCAAGTTTCTGGAAACGGGCTGAAAGCCCAGTAAGTACATAGCCCAGGGCAAGCGAAGCGTCGCCCTGGGTAGAAGTGCCCTATGTAATTACGTCCTGAAAGGACAAAAGTATAATAATCGATGGGCTGCTGTCTGCGGTCAAACGGTGACGACTACACTTTTGCCCCTACAGGGCGTAAGCACACGCCCACCATCCCAACCCAGGGTGCCGCTTCGCTTGCCCTGGGCTAGGAAATCATTGGGCTTTCAGCCCGCACTGGATAAATCGAAAGGATCCAGTCAAGACAAATCCGCTTTAGTGTTTATCGCCAGGCGTGGGTAGGCGGCCTTAGCCGCCATGATAAAAGGCAAGCCTGTGGTCTTGTGAGCTCGCTCACACGACCACAGGCTTGCCTTTTATCATGAGCCCGACAGGGCTACCCACGCGTCTGGGGTTTCATCTGGTTTTTGTCAACCGTCCCAAAGGCTTATCCGGCAATAGCAAAATGGTTTTTATATCAGTTACACCTTTTATTATTATCAGTGTCTATCGTGTCAGGCTGAACTTCAGGCTGAGACCGAAGTCTTGCGTCGTCGTCGGGTAGCTGCTGCTGCTCAGGAGCGGCGTGTTGGTCTGGCGGTCGAGATAGAAGCTCATGGTCATCAGCTTCGACAGTGTGTAGTCGGCCATGAACGACAGCTTGAAGGCGGTGTTGCCACTGCTGGCGGCTGAGGCTATGGTGGCGATGTCGCGGGTGATGCTGGCCTGCTTGCGCAGCGACAGGTCGAGGCGCAGGTTCAGGCTGTGGTTGGTGCCTCCACGGCTCGACTGGTTCGACCGGTTGTTGTTTTTCGACTGGTTGTTGCCCGATCGGTTGCTGCCCTTCACCTGTCGGTGGTTGCGCGAGCCGAAGAGGTTGAAGTTGTTGAGCTTGTAGCCCATTCCCAGCACCCAGTCCTTGCTGACGGCCTCGTTGATCTGCACGCTGGTCATCGACAGCGAGAGCACGCGTGTCTGTCGGTATTCCACCTTGCAGGTGAGGTTGTTTTGCAAGGTGACGTCGATGCCCAGCAGGGGTGAGAACGCCTCGTTGATGCTCACCGTCGACACGTTGTACATCGAGTTGGGCACGGGGTTGCCGGTGGTGGCATCGGTGATGAAGCCGAGGCCCGCGCCCATGAGCTGCATGTAGGTGCTGTAGCTCTGGTAGCTGCCCACGGCATAGACGCTCTTGTAGCTGTGGTTGAGGTTGACGCTCTTGAAGACGTCGCGGAACCACGGCAACTTGCTCAGGCCGCTGTAGCGGACGGTCCAGTTGGGCAGCAACTTCGTCAGCGAGGGGAAGATGCTCAGGCCCTTGCCGCCCATGCTCGTGTAACTGGCCAGGAAGGCCGGCACCATCACGTCGGCGCTGTAGAGGTTGACCCCACCGTTGGCCGGGTCAAACTTCTTGCCAGCGAAGGCCGTGCCCACGGGATAGACAGCGCCCGTGTAGCGAGCCTCCACACGCTGGCGGAAGTCCTCGAGCGAATGGCAGAACTTCTCGAACGTGGCACTGTGGTAACCGTTGTTTGCGTTGCCCATGCCCTCAAAGGCAGAGCCCAGCGAGATGGTAGTCATGGTGAAGTTGCCCGTCTGTGTGGTCGGGTTGCCTTCATACATATACTGGATGCTGCGTGCGGTGGTCTGCGTGCGTGTGGCGGTGAGGTCGATCTTGAGGTTCTTCACCGGTTCGAGCGTCATGCGCAGTTGCAGGTCCTCGGTCTTGTTGGTCGTGGCCGGTGTGGCCACGCTGTCGCTCATGAGCAGCCAGCCGTTGTTGCTCGCCTTGGTGATGTAGCTGTCGCCCACCAGTCCGAAGGCGAAGTCGAGGCCCGGCGCCAGGGCGTTGGCGCTGTTGTTGCGTGTCTGTCCGAACGCATTGCCCACGGTGGGCATGAAGCCCGGCAGGGCGATGGAGTACTGGTTGCGATAGGTCAGGCTGGCGTTGCGCACCATCATCGCCACGCGGGCCACCGACTGGGCGATGCGATACCACTTCTGGTCCTCCAGCGGGCGCTTGGTGGTGACGGCGATCTTCAGCTTCAGCGCCGAGTCGACCTTGTTGGTGATGCGTATCTTGTTGTCGTCGAGCTTCTTGAACTTCAGCTTGTAGCGCTGTCCGTCCATGGTCTTGGCCGTGACGATGAGGCGCTTCGACTTGCGCCCGTGGTTGACGTCGAGCGTGGTGTCGGGCAAGAGCTTGATCTCCTTCTCGAAGGCGTTCTTGTTCTTGGGCAGTTGCACCTTCTTCTGTTGCTCCTCCTTGCGCTTCTGTTGCAGTTGCTTGACGGCCTGGTCGGGGTCTTTGCCGTCGGCCTCGGCCTGCTTGCGCACCTGGTCTTCCTCGTCCTTGAGCTTCTTCTTCTCAGCCTTCTCCTTGCTCTTGTCTTGCTTCTTCTTGTTCAGTTCCGAGCGCGAGGGCTCCTTGTCGAAGCGCTCGTTGGCCGCCTTGAGGAAGGGCACGTGGTTGTAGAGCTTGGTGAGGTTGAATGTCCCGTTGATGTTGAGCTGTCGGTTGTTCTGGATGGTGTTGCCCAGGTTGGTGCCGTCCTCCAGTTGCGATCCGCGCACCCAGTGGTAGGTGGCGTTGTAGGAGGCGTCGGCGTTCATCCAGTCGAAGACGGGCAGCAGGTTGAGCGGCAGCTGGTAAGACATGGTGAACGTCTGCTGGTAGTCGAGCGGCGTGCCCATGTGCTTGATGGACGTCCACACCGAGTCCTTCCACGCCTCGTAGCGGGTGGGGTAGAGGTCCTTGTTGACGGGGGTGTAGGGCTCCTCGATCTCGGCGTGTGTGGCACTCTGGAAGTTCATGTGCAGGTTCTTCGTCAGGTCCCATCTCAGCTGGAAGTCGCGGTTCCACAGGAACTGCTCAGAGAAGGTCAGCGGCAGTTGTGCGTCCTCGAGCGACTCCATGTCGCGCTCCTGCAACTCATAATAGTTGCGGGTCATCTCGGTGTTGAAGGCCACGTTCTGCGGCAGCCAGTTGAGGCCGAAGCGCTTGAGGATGTCGAGCCACTTGCTCTTGCTCTTGAGCTTCTTGAAGGGCTCCCACGCCTTGTAGACCGGGCTCCAGTTGTAGTTGAACCCGCCGCGCCAGTTGTCCTCATTCTCATAGACCGTCGTCTCGCCCTGCGTGTGGGCGTGTGAGTGGCTGTAGGAGAAGGAGAAGTTGGCCGGGTCGTAGGGCATGGGGTGACGCTTGGTCTGTATGCCCACGCGGACGTTTGACAGCGAGAAGTTGCGGTTGATGGTCTTCGTCACCGCAATGTTCTCCACCGAGTCGCGGTCGTGCTTGTTCATGCTCTCGAGGGCGTCGTCGAGTTCCATGTCGGTGTCGAGCGGGTTGTATTTCGGCTTGGTCACCTCCTTGGTGACGCTGTAGTAGAGCGGGGCCGACACCTTCGCCTTGTCGGGGAAGAACTTGCCCAGTTCCAGGCTCGTGGTGAACGACACGTTGCTCTGGTCGTCCTGCGAGCGCTCGTTGACCCCTTGCTCCAGGCCGCCGAAGCCCTGCGACACATAGCGTCCTTGCAGGTTCACGGTGCCCATGTCAGAGAGTTGCACGTTGAGGTTGCCGTTGGCGGCCCAGCCGCCCGAGTTGTTGTATTCCTTGAGGCGCAGCTCGTTGATCCACACCTCACCGCTCTTCTGTTCGCTCGCCAGGTTTCTGACACCGATGATGAGCGTCTTCACCTCGCCCAGCGTGGGGTTGCCCATGACGGTCACCTTGTTTTGCGGATGGCTCTCGTCGTAGGCCTCATAGGCACGGTTGTAGGAGGCCAGGCCATTGGCCTTGGCCGCGTTGCGCGCCTTCTTGACGGCCGTGAAGACCGACAGGGGCACGTCGAGCATGTTGTCCTCGGGCCACACCTGCTGCACCTGTGAGAGGGTGTAGCGGTCGTAGTGGCCGGCGGGCGTCAGCTTCAGGGGGATCTGGTATTCGTAGTAGTTGCTCTTGTAGTCGGATCCCAGGCGGATGAAGACGGCCAGCTGGTCGTCCTGGAGGTTGGTGACGTTCTGCTCGTTGGCGTTGGCGTGGACAAACATCTGCAGGCGCTTGTACTGGCGCAGGTCGAGCGTGGAGTTCTTGTAGACACACTTCGACTCACCCGACGAGAGGTTGTCCACATTCATCTGCAAGGCCGCCTCGTTCGACTCCACGAGCTGAGGCTGTGTAGGGTCCTGGCCGCGCTTGATGCCCGGGGGCAGCACGTAGTTGACCGGCGACTTGTCGCTGTTCTCCTCGATGTCGACCGAGGCTGTGGTCATCGTTCCCGTCTGGGCCGAGTTGTCGAGGTTTTGCTCATAGACGCGCCACGTGCCACGCACGAGGTCGAAGGTGCCAAAGCGCAAGACGATGGGGTGCTTGAAGCCTGTGAGGAAGGTGCGCATGAAGCGGATGGACGAGAAGTCGTTGATGTTGCCCACCCGTTTCTCATACTCATCCAGGGGGATGCGGAACTCATACCAGGTCCAGTGGCCAGTCGTGTTGTTGCGAAGTTTGGGAGCCACCTCTCGCTTGTCGACGATGAAGTTGCGGCCCACCTCCATGTCCTCGGGTCTCAGCGAGATGCGATACTGATAGTATTTCTCATACTCGTTGAGGGTGTAGTCCTGGTTGATGTCCTCCACGTCGGGCGTGCTCTTGTACGACGTGTCGTAACGGCCCGAGTTGCCATCCGAGTCGGGCGAGTTGCCCTGTGGGTTGTTGATGTATTTGTAACGTCGCAGGATGTCGGCCTTCATGCGGTCGAGGTCATCGCCACGGAAGTAGTGGTAGTCGTCGTTGGCCGGGTCGGCCCAGATGGAGTCCCACACGGCAGGGTTGACCTTGCCCTGGATCTGGGTGAGGAAGTCCTGGTAGCTCTGGAACTGTTGCTCCTCCTCGTCGTTGAGGCCGTTGAGGCCGACGTCTTGCAGCTTGCGCGAGCCACTGGTCGTGGCAAAGGCGTAGGTGACGGTGGACTGCGTCGGGATCTTGCCCCACTGGGTGAAGGTGTAGCTCTGTGAGCCGTCGACGGGCATGCCGCTCTCATAGAACTTCTTGCCGTCGTGGAGCACGTCCTCCGACACCTCGCCGAGGTTGAAGTAGAGGTCGCCGCCATAGTCGGCAGCGTCGGCGCGGTCGCGGCTGTTGATGAACGGATCGAGCATCCAGAACTCCACATACTCGATGTTGGCATTCTCGAAGTCGGTCGTCTCCAACTTGCGCATCATGCCGCCCCAGTGCTGCTCCGGATTGTTGAGCGTTCCGTCGGCGTTGAGGTCAGGGTTGAAGTTGTAAGGGCCACGCTCGTTGGGGTAGTAGGCCAGGTTGAGCACCGGCAGGGTGGCTGTGGCGCCACTGTAGGAGTTGACGTCGCGGTTGGGAAACAGCTCGGTGACATACCACTCGCGGATATAGGGGTTGCTCAGCTGGTCGAGGTCGCTCTTGATGTGGGCCGGCGTCAGGCTGCTGCTGCGGCGTGTGAAGAGCGGGTCGATGGAGTACCACGCCATCTGCGAACGGTTGAAGCCGCTGCGCAGGGTGGTCTTGTCCTGGTGCTCGGGGAACATCGAGGGCACGCTCGACAGCACCCAGCTGTAGGGGTCGATGACGCTGATCTTGTCGGTGGTGTTCTCAAAGTCGTCGATGTAAGACGCGTTGTCCTGCACGCCGTGGGCCTTGCCGGCGATGAGCTGTGCAAACTCACCCGTGAAGGAGATCTGCGAGGGCTGCGTGAGGTGCAGGAAGGGGATCTTGTCGAGCACGTTGGTGAGCCATTGCGACTCATGCTTCCAGTTGAGGTTGAGACCCCAGATGGTGTTGTTGAGCGGTTCCGATCCCATCGACACCTTGGTGGTGAGCGCCTGTTCAGACAGGTGCTGCAAGGTGCCCGACATCTGGAAGTTCTTAGAGAAGTCGTATTGCCAGTTCATGCCCAGCATCGTCTTGCGCTCCTGCGAGTAGTCGCTCTGGCTCTCGAGCGACACATTGACCGCCGTTCCTGCGTCGATGATGCTCTGGTTGAGGATGGTCACCTCGCCCGCGCTGTAGTCGACGGTGTAGTCGGAGCCCTCCGTGAGGGTGACGCCGCCAGCCGTTACGACCACCGATCCCTGCGGCACGTTGTAGGCACCGAGGGAGATGACATTGGCCGAGGTGCCCTTGTATTGTCCTTGCAGCAGGTATTTGTCTTTCTCGGCGATCTGCTTGGCCACGGTCTTCGTGGAGTCGTAGAGCTCGGTGAAGGCATAGCTGGCCGCCTTGCTGGCCGGCACGCCCGCGCTGACGAGATGGTCATAGAGGTAGCTGCCGAAGGGCTCGGCCTCGGGGAAGAACACGCGGCCATTGCTCACGGTGTAGCCCTCCACAAAGTCGAAGTAGCCGTTGGGGTGCGCCTTGTTGTTGTTGTCGAGACGGTCGGCACCCAGGAACTTGATGATCGTCTGGTCCTTGACCTGCTGCTCGGGAATATAAGAAAGGTAGACACCCGTGGTGTCGCTCTGGTATTTCACGTCGAGACGGAACTTCTCGCGCTCCACGGATGAGGCGAGGTAGTAGACGTTTTTCATCATCAGGTCCCAGTTGCCCTGTTGCGGGTTGTTGCTGGTGTTCTTGAGCGACTTGACGAAGAGCGCCTTGTTCACGTCGGTGACATCGCTGGCAAACTCGCCCACCTGGTAGGTCTGTCCGCCATAGGTGTACTCGTAGGCGATGGCCAGCACCTGGTCGGTCTGCAGGGAGGTGCGCAGGGAGACGTAGCCCAAGGCCGTGTTGACCGTGTATTCGGAGGAGTTGAGCAGTCGGGCGCTTTGCAGTTTCTCATAGTCGGAGCCACCCACGAGGCCAGCGCCGTCGAGCACCGTCGACGTCTGGTCGATGTCGCGGGCGTCGGCCAGCTGGTTGACGATGGTCGAATACTCCGTGTTGGCGTTGTTGGACGGCACGGGCGAGCCCCCCGCGCCCCACATCGGGTTGCTTACCTTGGTGTTCTCGCCGAGGTCGGTCAGGGCCACGATGTTACGCGTGTTGTTGGTCGTTCCCGTCTTGTTGGTCACCCAGATTTCCACACGGTTGATGGTGACGCCCGTCGTGAGGTTGGGCAATGTCTTCATCGCCGCGTCATAATGGTTGCGGAAATACTGTGAGAGGAAGAAGTGGCGGTTCTCCTCATAGTCGGCGGCGTCGATCTCGAAGGGGGTGAGCTGTGTGCCGCCCTTGGAGGAGACACTCTTCGACGAGCTCTTCTTCTGCGAGGCGACGAGTTGCAGCTTGAGCTTGCCAAATTGCAGGTCGGTGCGCAAGCCAAACAAGGAGCTGGCGCCCTGCACCAGTGAGGAGTTGCTGGGGAAGGAAATGTTGCCGCCCTCGACGAGCTTCACGATCTCGTCCTCCTTGCCGTCGTACTTCAACTTCATGTTTTGCGAGTCGAAGTCGAAGGTGGCGTCGGTGTTGTAGTTCAGGTTCATGTTGACCTTGTCGCCCACCTTGCCGTTGACGTTGAGGTTGATCTTCTCGTCGAAGTCCATGGTCGTCTTGTTGCGGTTGCGCACGGGCAGCGACGGGTTGTCGATCTTCTTGTTGGTGGCGCCAAACTTCAGTTCGGCCGTTCCCTGCGTGCGGATGCGCACGCCGCCAGGGCCGAAGATCTTCTCTGCGGGTCCGAGGTCGAAGTGCATGTCGGCAAAGTCGAATTTCTCCTTGCCCTTGGCCTCATAGATCTCGTCGTTCTTTGAGCGGAAATAGGCGTCGCGGGCATGCTTCTCGCTCCACTTGAGATATTCGGCAGTGGTCATCATGAATGGCGTGGCGAGATAGGAGTCGCCAAACTTGGCGCCGATGACGTATCGGTCGAGCGAGTCGTTGTAGCTCACCTCATAGCGCACGCCCTCGGGACACTTCAGGTCGAGCACGCCCTGGTCGAGGTCGTCGTAGGTGATGGGGGTGGTGCGCTGTATCTTCCAGCGTGGGTGGAGCAGCGAGTCGGGGATGGAGTCCTCGTCGATGATGAGGTCGTTGAGGTTGCCCACGCTCTTGCCCGCACCTTTGCCTGTGCCCTTGCCGTTCTGCTGCCGGTTGCCTTGCTTGCCCTTGTCTTGCTGAGTGCGCCTTGCCTGTTGGCGCGGGTCGACCTGCTGGCGTGGATACACGAAAGCATAGCCAGCCATGGTGATGGCCAGCGCGAAGAGAATAGATATGCCGTGTTTCCTGATGTTCATTCCTGTCGATTACTTGATGCGCTTCAGTGCTTCCTTGATAACCATCTCCACAGCCATGTCGGGCTGTTCGGTGAGGATGGCCGTCACCACCTTGGCGGCGGGAGCGGGCGAGAAGCCCAGCATGGTCATGGCCGACACCGCCTCGTCTTTCACGGCGCTGTTGACCGAAGGCTGCTCCTTGCCGCCTGCCGACACGTGGAGCTCACTGGCGATGCCCGACGACACAATCTTGTCCTTCAGGTCGACGATGACACGCTGGGCGGTCTTCAGTCCGATGCCCTTCACGCTCTTGATGGCCTTCTCGTTGCTGTTCGCGATGGCGTCGCACAGTTCGGCGGGCGTCATCGACGACAGCATCATGCGCGCCGTGTTGGCGCCCACGCCCGACACGGAGATGAGCATGCGGTAGAGCTCGCGCTCCTGGCGTGTGGCAAATCCATAGAGCGTGAACGAGTCGTCGCGACCGCCGGCCACGAGCACCTCGTGCACATAGAGGCGCACCTGCTTCTTGCCCTGCACGCCCGTGTAGGTGTTGAGTGATATGTTGAGCGCATAGCCCACCCCGCCGGCCTCGACAACAGCCAACGTGGGGGTGAGCTCAGTGAGCTCGCCGTGAATGTATTCTATCATAAAAAACTTCTCTGTTTGTACGTACCTATTTATAACGTGTGGGACGCATGATTATTGCTTTCAGAGCACATTTATTCGCAAGAAAAAAGCTAAAGGCGGGTTCTGTAAATCGCCACCATAAAAGATGGAACCCACCTTCGCGAGGGGACACGAGGAAGGGCCGACGGAAGGAGGCCTGACGGAGGGAGCCCAGGCGCCAAGTTGCGGAAAAACTAAAAAGGTGTCAAAAAACGGCGCAGAATGTCACGATTTCCGTGGGAATGATGTAATTTTGCAGTGCAAAGAGAACAACACAACTTAAAAATCACACAAATGAAAAAGATCAGAGCAGCTGTCGTAGGTTACGGCAACATTGGACACTACAGCGTGCAGGCCTTGGAGGCCGCACCCGATTTTGAGATTGCAGGCATCGTGCGCCGCCAGGGTGCGCAAGACAAGCCCCTGGAGCTGGAGCCTTATGAGGTGGTGGACGACATCACCAAGCTGAAGGATGTCGATGTGGCCATTCTCGCCACCCCGACACGTCTCT
Organism: Prevotella sp.; assembly: GCA_050875105.1. Classification (GTDB taxonomy): domain Bacteria; phylum Bacteroidota; class Bacteroidia; order Bacteroidales; family Bacteroidaceae; genus Prevotella. The sequence continues at coordinate 37,564 of JBNMMB010000017.1, forward strand.
GCCCCGAATATGCTGAGAAGATCACGAAGCTGGGCATCAACACCGTGGACAGCTTCGACATCCACACATCCATCCTGAGCTATCGCAACAGCCAGATGGAGCACAACCTGAAGACTGGCACCGTGTCGGTCATCTCTGCCGGATGGGATCCGGGATCCGACTCCGTGGTGCGCGTGCTGTTGCAGGCACTGGCCCCCAAGGGACTGAGCTACACCAACTTCGGCCCGGGCATGTCGATGGGACACAGTGTGGTGGCACGCTCCAAGAAGGGCGTGAAGAACGCACTGAGCATGACCATCCCTCTCGGTGAGGGCATCCATCGCCGCATGGTCTATGTGGAGCTGGAAGACGGCGCCACGCTCGACGAGGTGGAGAAGGAGCTGAAGGCCGACGACTATTTCGCACACGATGAGCTCCACGTGTTTGCCGTGAAGAGCGTCGATGACGTGCGCGACATGGGCCACGGCGTTCACATGACACGCAAGGGCACCAGCGGCGCCACACCCAACCAGCGCATGTCGTTCGACATGAGCATCAACAACCCGGCCCTCACTGGCCAGGTGCTCGTCGATGTGGCCCGTGCCACCCAGCGCTTGCAGCCGGGCTGCTACACCATGCCCGAGATTCCCGTCATCGACTTGCTGCCCGAGAGCCGCGAGGAGATCATCGGCTCGCTGGTCTAACATCCTCTGGCACATAACAACACAAAGGCGCAACCGTCATGCACAGACAGTTGCGCCTTTGTTGTGTCTTGTGGTGATGGCAATGTTGCCTTCGGGCACCTTGCCTTAGGCCGATGATTGGCATTTGAGTTCGATGACGTCGATGCCGGGCCAGGCGCCGAAACGGAAGGGGACAGTGCCGCCGATGCCCACCGAGACATAGAGCATCGAACCATCCTCGGTGTATTTACCGCCCCACTCGTTGTAGGCCCACTTGGCAGGCGAGAAACGGCCCATGCTGATCTGGCCTGCATGGGTGTGGCCCGACAGCGTGAGGGCGATGTCGGTCTTGTGGAGCACGCCCCGCCGCCAGTGGCTGGGGTCGTGGCTCAGCAGGATCTTGAAGGACCCAGGAGTGGTGCCCTCGAGCGCTTGATGCAAGTCGCCATAGTCGGGGAAGGGCGGGCGACTGATGTTCTCGACGCCCACCAGTTCGATGCTCGCGTCGCCTCGGTGCAGGGTGGCGTGCTCGTTCATGAGCAGGCGCCATCCGATCTTCTGTTCCAGATATTTCAGCACCGTCTGGTTCTTGCGGATGTTGCCCTCGCTCTTGTCCTCGCCATACTCGCAATAGTCGTGGTTGCCCATGACGGAGAACACCCCGTCGCGCGCCTCGATCTGCTTCAAGGCGTGTTGGAAGGGGATGACCTCCTGGGCGCTGACGTTCACCAGGTCGCCCGTGAAGACCACCAGGTCGGGGTGCTGCGCGTTGACCATGCGCACCATCTTGTCGACAAACGAGCGGTTGCGCAGGAAGGTGCCGATGTGGATGTCGGAGAGCTGCACCACGCGGTAACCGTCGAAGGCCGCCGGCAACAGCGGTGAGACACACGTGGCCGAGCGCACCACGAGGTGGCGCCACCCGAAGAAGAAGCCGTAGGCCATCAGCAGGATCCAAGCCACGGGGAGCGCCAAGGCCCACCGCCAGCCCACCAAGGGCCACAAGGCGAGAAACACAAGGCCAGGGATGCCGATGAGCAATGCGGCGCCCGACGTGAGCCGCATCAGCGTGTTATGACGGAGTTTCAGTTTCATGGTTGTTCATAAAGTTTCTGCAAAGATAATGCAAATCGAACGCAAAATATCAAGCTTGCTTGAATATTTTGCTGAGATGCAGCTTATCTATTACAAAGATAACGCAAACCGAGAGCAATACAAAATAAAAGGCAACAAGACTTTTATTTTTTATAGTGAAAGATGAAAAAGGATAGCCCAAAACAAAAGAGAGGCGTGGGCCGCGGCCTTTCGGCCGACGGCACCACGCCTCTTCATCCTATAACAATCTTCTTATTTGATAACAATCTTCTTTCCGTTCTTGATAAACACACCATGCGACGGGGTGGACACCTGTCGTCCGTTGAGGTCATAGATGCGTCCTGTGTCGCTACCGTCGGCATCGAGCAGGCGGATGCCGGTGACATTGACGCCCTCGGCAAAGACGGGCTGGAGGGTCACCATGTCGTCGGGCATGACGAAGGTGAGGCGGGTGTTGCCATTCGACAGCTTGTCCAGGCTGATGGTGTTGGCCATCGTGAAGTTCACGCCGTTGACGATCTTCAGCGCCTCCAGGCCATAGCCCTCGTCGGCCGAGATGGTCAGCACGAGGGTCTTGCCCTCAGCAGCCTCACTCACATTGGCTACCACACGGCCATGGTCGGCCTCGCGGATGTAGATGGGGTAGGTCTCCGTCTGCCAGTCTCTTGGCGTGTAAACCACCTGGTCCACAAAGATGTTGACACCCTTGGCATTGGTCAGGATGATGTCGTTGTCGCCCTTCTTCATGGAGGCGACGAAGGTGGCCTTGCGCCATTCGTTGGCAGCCGTCTTCGCCACGTTCACGTTCATGGTCTTGCCGTTGACGCTGACAGCCAGTTGGCCGTCCTTGTCGGTGCTCATGTATCTCACCGAGATGCGATAGACGCCAGCCTCGTCGAGTTGCAGGTGATGGCGCAGCGACGCGGCGGTGCTGGTGCCCATCTCCACGAAGCCGTTGCCCGAGTGGCCCTTGACGGAAGGATGCGAGTAGTAGGGGCCCGTGGTGCTGCTCTTCACGCTCTTGTAGTCCATGTCTTCAGCCTCCACGACGATCGGGCCGTGGTAGGTGGCAGGCTGCACAGGCTGGGGCAGGGCCGTGGCAGGCAGCGAGTCGGCGGCAGAGCGCTCGTTGGCGCCCTGGCAGTTGATGCGCAAGTCGACACCGCCGAGGTGGCTCACCTCCAAGGTGTAGGTCTGCTTCGTGGCGTCGTAGTTTGCCGTGACGGAGCCCTCAGCCAGTTCGCGCGTGGCAAACGTGTAGCTCGGTTCTTGCGTCACGCCCGTGACCACGATTTTCTGCACGGCCAGTGTTGTCGTGTCGGTGCGGTAGTTGTTCATGTAGAGATCGATGTGGTCGCCATACTCGCGCACCGTTCCGCTGTTGAGCATACTGTAGGTCAGCAGCAGCTTGCTGCAGGTGTTGTACTCCAAGGGAATGGTGGCCGACGCCGTCTTGTTGCTGTTCAGGTAGGTGTAGGGCATGTAGGTGATCAACTGGTTGCGATAGCGGTTCACATAGAGCGTTCCCGTGGACACCTTGGGATAGTTTCTGTTGAACTCGATGGTCTTGAGCCCCTGTGTGCTCCACCGCGTGCCCCGCTGCGATTTCTTCACCTGTGTGGGAATGGTCTGTGCCAGGCTGTCATAGAGCTGTGGCACGACGGGGATAGCCCCATAGCGGCCCGTCGACTTGAAGTAGCACTTGTTGTCCATGAAATAGCCATTGCCGACGTTGGCGGGGTCGGTCTGCTTGTAGAGTCCGTCGTAGAGCCCGCCCCACGAGGCATACTTGTCCTCGTCGCTGCCCGATGTCAGGTCGTTGACAATGACGATCTTGGTCTTCCCGACCACCTCCTCCCTGGAGGGGATGTAGATGGAGCCGTCGATCACCTTGCGGAACATGTCGGTCCATGCGCCACGAAAACCCGGGAAGGTGGTCCAGTTGCGGTGCTGATAGCCATCGACGGTGGTGCGCGCCGTCTCCTGGAAGTCTTCCGTCCAGATGAGCTCCGGCCCGTCCCACACGGCACCGCCGTTGACGGCCGTCTGCTCCATCACCGTGCCGATGCCGGCGGCCACAGGATACTTCGCATTCTCGTTGCCGAGGATGCTCGATATGGCACCGTTCCATCCGCAGTTGTCATAGCGCACGCCGTAGTTGGTGGACAGGCCGGCCACAAACGGGCCGAGGCACACGCTCTCCGAGTTGTAGAAGCACCATGGCTGGGTGTACTTGTAGAGCCAGAGCATCGACTCCGGATATTTCTCGCATGCCTTCATCAGGTCGCTGTTGCGCTTCAGCATGCCCACGGGCGAGAGGCCGTGGCTCCACATGTTGCCGCAGAACGAGACGGTGAGGAAGCCGCCATAGTTGTGCGACATCTCCACCAGCTTGGCAAACAGGGCGATCTGGTCGGTCTGCTTGGCCGAGAAGAGCGCGTCTTCGTCGAAGCCCCAGAACTGCTCGGCAAAGTTCCAACCCAGGAAGTTGGGGAAGCGCTTGAACATAAACTCAAACGACTCCAGGTCGTCGCACTGCAAGTGGGTGTGGCCGCCCGAAGCAGGCTGGCACGTGAACCACAAGCCGTTCTTCTGGCACACCGTGCCCCACGAGCGATAGGTGCGCATGGCATTCTGCGGCATCAGGTAGACAGCACGCTCCTTGTCGTATTGGCAAGACAGCGAGAGGTTCATGCACACGTAAGGCCGGATGTCTTCGGGTATGAGGTCGATGATCTTCTGAGGGTCTGCGGCGTTCCACACGTCGACATGGATCATCCACAGCGGATGTCGGTTGTCGATGGGACGGCGCTGCTGGGCGGCCGTGGTGCTCACGAAGATGGACCACTGCACAGCCAGCAACAAACAAATGGTAAATAGACGTTTCATATTGTTATTGGTTTACATTATACGTTTCATGGGTTGAATCTCCACCAGTCGAAGTTGAAGAGCTTGCAGCCTTTGTGGCCCTTGAACACGAAGTAGACGTCGTGCTTGCCCGTCACTGGCTGTTGCATCTGGGCGTTGAAGGTCTTCCACTTCTCCCAGCCACCCGTCTTGCTGACAGGCACGGCCGCCACCTTCTCGCCATCGATCTTGTCGAGGTGCACCTCGAGCGTGCCGCCCTGCAAGGCGCTGGCCGCCGAGATGCAGAGGGATTGGGCAGCCTTGTTGCCAAAGTCCACCTCGCGCACCTTGATGTAGTCGCCGTCGTGTATCTCCGAGATGTAGACACCCGTGTCGTCGGTCTGGTCGGCTTTCACACCCTTGGAGAAGGCGATGGTCTCCGCCTCATTGCGCTGGTAGGGGTTGAGCGTTCCGACAGGCGCTACGCCCAGCTCGGTGTGATGGATGATGGGGAACGTGCCGTCGGCGTTGTACTGGAACTCCTCGATGGCGACGCTGCGCCCGAAGCCTCCACCCAACTTGCCCGTGTGATAGACAAAGTAGGACTTGCCCTTGAAGTCGGCTACGCCACAGTGGTTGGTAAACGAGCCCGTGTCTTCGAGCGGCATGATCGCACCTTTGTATTTCCAGGGCCCCAGGGGCTTCTTGCTCATCGAGTAGGCGATGTGCTCCGGCACGCCTCCGGCCGCATAGAGCATGTAGTAGTTGTCACCCCGCTTCATGAACCATGGTCCTTCGGTGTAGTTGTCCTTGTATTTCACGGTCGAGTCGCGCTGCTCCACGTCGGGCGCGCCGAAGCCCTCCACCGTCATGCGGATGCGTCCCACCTCGCGCTTCTCGTCGACAGCCTCCTTCTTGCTGACGCCGCCCTTGAGGCTCACCATGTCCTCATTGAGCTTGGCGTAATAAAGATGCGGGTTGCCCCAGTAGAGGTAAGCCTGTCCGTCGTCGTCGATCCAGACCGTTGGGTCGATGTTGTCCCACTTGCCGTTGTCGAAGAGCGGCTTGCCGATGGCGTCCTTGAACGGTCCGGTTGGCGAGTCGGCCACAGCCACGCCGATGGCCATGCCGCCAGTCAACTTGGAGTGGGCGCAGACATACCAATAATACTTGCCGCCCCGCTCGATGGTCTGTGCGGCCCAAGCGCGGTCGTCGGCCCAGGAGAAGGAAGACAGGTCGAGCGGCGAGCCATGGTCGGTCCAGTTGACCATGTCGGTCGAGGAGTACACACGCCATTCGTTCATCCAAAAGAAGTCGGCCCCGTCTTCATCGTGGCCGGTGTAGATGTAGAAGCGGTCACCAGCCACCATCGGTGCCGGGTCGCCGGTCAACTGGGTTTGCACAATGGGGTTCTGTGCGAGGGAGGTGCCGGGCAAGGCCAGCATCATGGCGGCGAAGAGGAAGTGCTTCTTGCGAGTCAAGGTTTTGAGGACTTTCATCATAGTCATTGTTTCTTAGTTGGTTGTGTCCATCCGCGGGTGTGGACGTTGCGTGCCTTTTCCCGTTCGATGAATTGCCACAAAGTTATGAAACAATGCCCACATAGGTTTTTCTTGATGTGTCAAAAGCGTTGTTCAACGTATGATGTGGGGTCAGAACAGCCAAAAAATGTTGGCATCCGACAAGTTTCCGCTTGCCTCTTGTCTGATTTTCGCCTTTTTGGTGTACCTTTGTATAAAATAGGATAAGAAAGGTCTTAACCCAAGAAAATCGAACAAAACAGAATAGAGACATGAAAAAGAAGACAATCATGAGAAGTTTGGCCTTCGCTGCCGTCGTGGTGTTTCTGGCGAGTGCCATGCCCGCTGACGACCCCGTCAGCCAGGAAGACGGTGCCACGGTGGTCAACACCACCACGCTGGCCAAGGAGGTGCGTGGCTTCAGGGGCCAGACGCCCGTGAAGATCTACATCAAGAAAGGTAAGGTGGTGAAGATTGTGGCCCTGAAGAACCACGAGACGCCCCAGTTCTTCGGCAAGGCCAAGGCCGTGCTGGCCAAGTTTGAGGGCAAGAGCACCAGCAAGGCCGCCAAGATGAAGGTGGACGGCGTGAGCGGCGCCACCTATAGCAGCAAGGCGCTGGTGAAGAATGTGCAGACCGGCTTGAAGTATTACAACGCCCACCACTAAAACGCGAACACCGCCACCAGGGGCAGGTGGTCGCTGAAGCCGTCGAGGTATTTGGGCCCCTGGTAGGTGCGGCGGGGCTTCATGCCGCCATACTTGCTGTCTTCCTCGAGCAGGAAGGGCGCGTCGTTGATGTGGCAACCGCGCAATCGCGACGTCAGCCACGGGCAACAGAAGATGTGGTCGAGGCTGTCCCAGCGGCCACGCCAACGGTAGGTGCCCCGTGCTCCGTGTCGCCCGGTGGCCTTCTCCGACACCTCGGTGAGCCCGTGGGCGCACAGGGTCTGCAAGGCCGGGTCGCCCGAATAGTCGTTGAAGTCGCCCGCCACGAGGATGCGTGCCTGTGGGCTGAGGCGCCTCACCGAGTCGACGGCGCTGACCAGCCTGTCGGCCACCAACTGACGGTAGGGGCGTGTGGCCCTTTCGCCACTCGCCCGACTGGGCGCATGCACCACGAAGACGTGGAGCGTGTCGCCTGTGATCACCTCACCCGAGACATAGAGAATGTCGCGGGTGGGGTGAAATTGTTTTGGGGGATCGATGCGGATGGCGTGGTGGTGGATGAGCCTGAAGGAGAAGGGCGACCAGAGCAGGGCCACATCGATGCCGCGCAGGTCGGGGCTCTGGGTCATCACATACTCATAGCCCGCCTGCCGCAAGAGCGACCGGCGGGTCAGGTCGATGAGCACGCTGTCGTTCTCCACCTCTGTCAGCGCCACCATGTCGGGCATGGCGGCGATGCCGTCGAGCATGCCACACGACACGATCTCCTGGCCGATGCGGTCCAGCTTGCGCCAGTAACGGCCAGGCGTCCAGTGATGGGACGACGTGGGCAGGAACTCCTGGTCCTGCTTCAGGCTGTCGTGGCGCGTGTCGAAGAGGTTCTCGCAGTTGAGCTCCACAAAGGTGAAGAGCGACAGGAACAACAGGGCCATGCTCATGATCCGCGTGGCTGGTTATTGGTCTTGGAGGAACAAGGGGTCCTCGGGCGTCACCATCGTGGGCTTCTGGTCAAACTGCTTGAGGGTCTCCTCAGAGGCATAGCGGCGGTCCACCACGAGGCGGAACATGTACTCATTGAACCACTGGTTGGTCATGATGAGGCAGCCGTTTTGCCCGTAGGTCGCCCCCCAGCTGTTCTCCACCTTCCACTTCAGTGGCTGTCCATTGCCATCGAGGTCCACGGCGGTGAGCGTCATGGCGTGTGTGGAGCCACTGTCGAAGGTCTCGATGCGCTCGGCCTTGTTCATGCCGAAGGTGGTGCCGAAGAGGGCGCCGTAGTCGTAGTTGCCGAGGTCGAGCACGCCACGCTTGCGGTCGAGCTGCTTGCCCACGTCGTAGCTCGAGTACATCTTGTGGCCGTCCTTGAGTGAGGCGATGGCCAGTTGGGCGATCTCCTCCATGGGCAGGTTGAGGTACTTCCAGTTGTGGCCGTCATAGGTGTGACGGTCGTACTCCACCTCGTAGGTCTTGTGGTAGGGGCGGCGCGGGTCGTTCATCACCATGAGGAACGTGCCGTTGAGCGAGTGGCCGACGGTGGCGTCATAAAACTCCTTGGGTGTGAACGTCTTGGCCGGGCCGACGGCCTTCCCCGACTTGTTTTGGAAGGCGTAGCTGAACTCTTTGACAGGTTCGCCGAGGGTGAGCGCCAGCATGTGGTAGATGTCGCCCAGCATCTCCGTCTTGCGCTTCTTGATGGCCGCGGCCTTCTTGCCGCTCTTCACCATGTTGCGCAGTTCCAGTCCGAACTCACGCAGCTTCGACGACACCACCTTCTGCATGGTCGATGTGTTATCGGCCGAGTAGGTCTCCGGCATGGCGCTCATGGGCACCAGTCCGTATTTTTCCGCCAGGTCGGCCACGCCACAGAACGTGCCACCGTCGTTGATGGGGTGGTGGAAGAAGAACTGCACGCGCTGGTCGTCCATGGGCTTGTCGGCACAGTCGATGACGCCCTGTAGCATCAGGTTGGCTTTCTCCAGTTGGTCATAAAAGAATAGGTAGGCTTGCGAATATTCCACGCGCACGGTGTCGTTGTGTGCCTTGGCGAAGTTGGCGCGGAGCACGTTGAGGCCCGAGAAGAGCCAACAGCGTCCGCTGCTCTGCTGGTTGTGGATGCTCTGCGCGGGCGTCTCCACGCTGAAGTGGGTGTCCACCTGCCCCAGCGTCTTGTAGCTCTTGGCCAGGTCGTCGATCTTGTTGGATGCGATGGCGTTGGCGATGGCCTTGTTGGCTGGGTCCTTGCTCTGAGCCGCCTCTATCTGTTGCAGCATCTGGGCGGAGATGCCGCCGTCGGCCTTCTGCGCCATGGAAGCGCTTGCCATGACGAGGAACGCTGCCAGTAAGAATGTCTTTTTGTTCATGATATATAAGATAGGTTGATGATTTTCATTGTGATGTGTGGGTACAAAGATAATGCAAATCGAACGCAAAATATCAAGCTTGCTTGAATATCTTGCTGAGATGCAGCTTGTCTTCTGCAAAGATACAACAAAAAG
>JBNMMB010000018.1:0-43620 GCA_050875105.1 Prevotella sp.
GGCAACACCTTGGGTACTGCCGAGAGTTGTACGGGAGGCCGTATCGCTGAGGCCATCATATCCGTCCCGGGCGCATCCAATTATTTCAAGGGAGGCATCGTGTCATACACCAATGAAGTCAAGGAAAACTTGCTTCACGTGTCTCATGAGGTGTTGGAGGAACAGACTGCTGTGTGTGAAGAGGTGGCACGTGAGATGGTGATTGGAGCTTGCGAAGCCCTTCATGTGGATTTTGCCATTTCGGCAACTGGCATTGCTGGTCCTGGTGGTGGCACTCCAAAGATTCCCACAGGCACAATTTGGCTGGGTTATGGCTCAAAGGACGATGTGCGTACGTTCAAACTGAGTGAGGATTTTGGTCGTGACATCAACCTGGCAATTGCCACCAACAAGGCACTTCGCCTTTTCCTGGACTATTATCGGGAAACACATCCGTCTGATAACCAAGGCAAATGATGTATTTGGTGTAAAGATAAGGATGAAATATTATTTGTCTACCTGAGGACAATAATTATTCTACTTGAGGAGCTTATCGCCTGAGGAAATAGTGGTGGTAAGCTCTTTTTTGATGGCATCATAAATGCGAAAACTCATTGCACAAGCTATATCAGGCTTTGCAACGAGTTTTCTTGTTTCATGCGTATTGTGTTCTAATGCATAATTTCTCAAAATCAAAGAGACTGCAATTTGTTAGAATTCTTCTTCGTCAGAGATGTCTTCCGCCTCATTGATGAGATCTTCAGGGTTGGTGTCGAATGTGGTGCGATAACTCTCTTCGGTTAACTTGTCGTCATCATAGGTGTCGTCGTCGTCATCCTCATCGCGCTTGAAGTTCTCCTCTGGGAGGTCGGTGTCGTCGTCATCGGCATCTTCATTTCTACTTGCCAGACTGTCCATGTCGTCCAATCTGGATTTAGTAGTTTCAGCCTGAGGCTTCTCTTTTGCAAAGATGGCTTCAATCCACAGACCCTTGGGAATTTCTAACACCTCGTAGCCGTCGTTCACCTTCTTCTCATAGAGGCCGCCCGCTTTGTGCATGCGGTCTTTAGGCAAGGTCGTGGTAGAAATGTCAAAACCACTTTGTATGACGTCTTGTATGCTCTGTGGCAATGACTCCCATCCGCCTCCGAAGTTTCTGTCGAGCACTTCAATGAGCTTAGCGGCAGAGATGTGGCGGATGTTCTCGTAGGTCAGATCGGTCACTCTTGAAATGGGCCTCTTCTTGATGGCAATCTTTTGTTTCGTGCTCTCATCCAGGCGAATGATACCGACTTTCATACCACGCGCCTCATATTTTTTGATGATCTCAGGCTTGTCAATCTTGACCTCTTCGATCTCGAATGCGCTTCTGATGATGTCTAAGTACTTGCGGGCATTGTCTTTCAGGTCCACGTCCTTTTCGGCTGCCGTCCACATGCGGAAGACATCATTCTCCTGAATATCCCATACGTTGCTCTTGGTCAATGCCTTGAGCGTAATGGCTTTCTTTTCTTTCATAGTCCTTATTTATGTTGCTGCAAAAATACGATTAAAATCCTAAATTGCAAACAATTCATCCTTATTTTTTTTATAGCTTTTGTCATTGTTTTGTGGAAAGACGGTCCGATATTGCTTTGTCAGCCCTTTCGTAAAAGTCGATGTAGCGTTGCGCCACCTTCACGTAGTGATGATAACGGGAGATGTATTCTATGCTGTCCCTTTTAAGTTGCGCTGTCCGTTCGGGGTGTTTCACCATCTCTTCTAACGCTTTGTAGACACTCTCGTAGCATGGTTCCACGTTGATAATGGGCTTCAAGTCCTTGTCTCCCAATATCTCGTAGTTCTCTGGCTCACCTCCGCCTATGCAGATAACGCCTCGGCTCATTGCTTCCAGCGGGTTCATGGAAGGAGTGTAGCTGTAGAGTTGGTCAAGGATGGCGTCTGCGCCATTCATCATCTTTGTGTATTGTGCGAATGGCACTCCTTCGGCAATGCGTAGTTCCACCTTTTGCGGATATTTCGCTTTGATGTCCTTTGCAGCCCTCACCATGATGTCTGTTCCTTTATAGGCTGATCGCCCTTTACTGATGCCGATAAAGAGCCGCAGGGGATGTCGGTGGTCGTCTTCTTTTAGTCTGGTAGAAACATCCTTTGGCTTGATGGGGTAGGGAATGAATGTTGTCTTGTTTGGAAACAACGGTTGGTAGCATGCCCAATACTCGTAGAGCCCGGCTATGATGCCGTCGCAGTCGGTTGCTATCATTTGGTTGAGCGTTTGCTTTTGCGTTCCCAGCCAATCCTGTCGTTCCCTTAACGCCGCAGCATCCTCACGCAGCTTGTCGCCCATGTTAAAGTCGCTGTAACGTAGGGGCTTGCGAGTGATGTTTTCGTGCACCCAATAGTAGTCCATTCCGAAAGCTCCAAGAAACATATGTTTGTTGTGCGTTCTCAGAAACTTATAGAAGGGTGCGATGCGTTGTGCTTTCAGTTCCAAGAACATTGGGTTGATAAGTTGCACCACATCGTAGCCTACTAGCCTAGGTAGCAGGGCTATGGCTTTGCCTAGATAAGCCATGCCACCCCATTTGCCTGGTTTGCGGTAGAGGTCGATATCTCGTGGATAATTCTTCCAGAAGTCGCCGTTGCTGACCACCGTCACTTTGTGGCCCAGCGCGCGGAAACCCTCAGCCAGGGAGGCGTGTACGTTGCTGTATTCGCCAATCAGTAAGATTTTCATATCTATTTTCACCTGATCATTAACAGCAAGATGCGTCTTCCCACCCGGGTGTTGATCATCTTCCTGAAAGCCGTATATTTCTTGGTGTAGTTCTTGTCTGGCAAGGGGAATAGTCCACGTTTGCGCAAGCGGTCTATGGCATCATTCAGGTGTCGGGCGCTATGCGTCAGCTGAATGATGTTGTAGAGATAGTCCATTGTCAGTTGGGCTATGCGCCTGTTGAGTGCCACTCGCTCCATCTCTGGTGCACGCTGCGCAATCTCGAGCAGTCGGAGAATGATGCTTTCCGTGTCATCCAGTCGTCTTGCTGTGTGTCGGATATTGTCGTCAGCGGTGATGGATCCTGATCGCTGCCTGTAATAGTAGGCTTTTGACTGAGTGAAAAAGACGTGGTCAGCTCTTAGTAACAATTGTGGCGTGAATTCCTCGTCCTCATGCAACCGTCCTGGTGTGAAGCGGAGTGACTTTAATATTTGCGATCTGAAAAGGTAACCACAAGCCGAAGCCCTAAGATTATATTGGTGCATATAGACTGCGCCTGTCATTGGTCCTTCATATTCAAAGGGTACCTCAGGTTCTGTTTGCTCCGTCTCATGGAAAAGGATGATGTCGGCCTCCTTGTATCGCGCAATGTCGAGACAGTGTTCGTAGGGTGCCTGTATCAGGTAGTCGTCTCCGTCGACAAATTGTATGAACTTACCTTGTGCACAGACCAACCCTCTGTTGCGTGCCGTCGACAGTCCTCTGTTGCGCTGGCGGATGTAGATGATTTCATCACGCACTTCCACCAAGTCGTTGAGCGGTGAAACCTCAGAACCGTCATCGATGACAATGATCTCACGCTCGTCCTTGCTGAGTGAGAGTGAGAGGATGCTCTGTAGACACTCGCGCAATAAGGGCGTAGGCAAGTTGTAGGTCGTCACGATAAAACTGACGAGCGGCTGTTCGTTCTTGTTTTGCATAGTGGCCATGTTGTCAAGTGGAATAGCCCTGCACATCTCCGTTGTGCGAAAAATTGGGCTAAATGTTGATGCAAAGTTACTATTTATTATAATAATATGAGAAGAATAGCGTTGAAATATTAATGGAAAATCGAGAAAAAGACGACTCCTATTCACACATCTTGAAATATACCAGCCTTTTTGGTGGTGTGCAAGGCCTTGGCATTCTGGTGGGTATTGTGCGCAACAAGCTTGTGGCGCTCATCCTTGGTCCAGACGGCATGGGATTGGTGTCTCTTTTCAATTCCACCATCAAGTTGGTGAGCGACTCTACTAATTTCGGATTGTCGCTCAGCTCGGTGAAGAACCTTTCAGAGGCATACGACACAGGCGATGACGCTCGCGTGCGTCATGTTGTCAGGTTGGTGCGTTCCTGGAGCTTGTTCACCGCCCTGCTTGGCATGTTGTTGTGCATGGCGCTCAGCCCGCTTCTTAACAAGTGGACCTTCACTTGGGGCGACCACACCATTCATTTTATCCTTTTGTCGCCAGTGATAGGCTTGATGGCCATCACTAGTGGTGAAACAGCCATTCTGAAGGCTGTCCGTCAGTTGCGTCCGTTGGCACTCATCTCCCTTTGCAGCGTGTTTTTGGCGTTGTTGTGCTCCGTGCCAATCTATTATGAGTTTGGGCAAGCGGGCATTGTTCCTTCGCTTGTGTTGTTTGCTCTCACACAGTGTTTAGCAACCATTGTTTTTTCATTTCGTCTTTATGCTCCATCCTTTTCGCTGTCGCGCAAGTTGATGGGGGAGGGCGGCAGCATGGTGCGACTGGGCATAGCTTTTGTGTTGGCAGGTATTCTGGGAAGTGGCGCAGAGTTTGTGGTGCGGTCTTATCTCAATACTTCCGGCCAGTTGACGGCCGTAGGACTTTACAATGCGGGCTACGTGATGACGATGACCTATGCGGGCATGGTCTTCTCAGCTATGGAGACCGACTATTTCCCGCGGTTGTCGGGCATCCCCACGTTGGGGGCTCGTCTCAACCAAGTGGTCAATCACCAGATGGAGGTGTCGCTATTGTTGGTGGCTCCCCTGCTTGTCTTGTTTGTAGTCTTTTTGCCAGTCCTTTTGCCCTTGCTCTACAGTGGCCGCTTTCTCCCCATACTGGGCATGATGAAGGTGGTTGTGCTTGCTATGTATTTCCGTGCTCTCACATTGCCTGTCGAGTACATTGCCCTTTCACGGAGCGACTCGCATGCCTACCTGCTTCTCGAGGCCATCTATGATGTGGTGTTCACTCTTTTGGTCATCTTGGGTTATCATTACTATGATCTATTGGGCACTGGGGTGGGCCTGTTGCTGGCCAGTTTGGTCAATTTTGTGGTTGTCATGGCCTATTCCCATTGGCGCTATCGTTTTGTCGCCTCGCGCGAGGTCAAGCTTTATGCGCTCCTACAAATACCTTTGGGCGTGTTGGCCTATGTCGAGACTTGTCTTCTTGAGGGATGGCTTTATTGGATGGTAGGCTTGTCGCTTGCTGTCGTTTCGCTGTCTATTTCAGTCGGCGTGTTCCACTCCAAGTCCAATCTGTGGCAAGCATTGAAGGATGGCTTCATGGGCCGACTCCTCAAACGTCTTGATAAAAACAAGTAAGCCATGACCAACTCACCTCAAGTTACCATTCTCGTGGCCGTTTGGAACACAGCCGACTATCTGCCCCGGTGTCTCGACTCTCTGCGTCGCCAGACGCTTCGCGACATCCAGGTGGTGTGTGTCGATGATGCTTCGACGGACTTATCGTTGGACGTGTTGCGCCACTATGCAAGTCTTGATGACCGCATCGAGGTGATAGCCTTGTCGCATAACCAAGGTCAGGCCCATGCGCGCAATGTCGCGCTCCAGCGGGCCAAGGGCGCCTATGTGTGCTTTCTCGACAGTGATGACTGGATAGCCGACGATTGTCTTGAACGTGCTGTTGAGGTCTTTCGTGCTTATCCTAAGACTGGTTGTGTGCTATTCCACACCTTATATTATTATAACAGGTCACGACAGGAGGAGTTTCCGATGCAAACTTTTGGTGTCTTGAGTGGCAATGAGGCGTTTGTCTTGTCATTGACATGGAAAATTCATGGCGTTTACATGGTTCGAGCCGACATCCACCAGCAGTATCCTTATGATGAGAGCGCTCATGCCTTTAGCGACGACAACACCACGCGTCTCCACTATTTGGCTTCCCAAGAGGTGCGTCTCTGCACTGGAACCTATTTTTATCGGCAGCGTGCCACATCTGTCTCTCATCAGTTTTCCCTTCGTCGGTTTGACTACTTGTTGGCCAACCTGAGCATGAAGCGCCAGCTTGAGCGGCTCCATGTGGATAATGCTCTTCTAGATCTCTACGAGAATCATCGTTGGCTGAACGTGGTCGACATGTACATGCTGTGGTTTAAGCATGGCCAGGAGTTATCACCCGATGATGGTAGAAAAGCCCTGAAGATAATACGTGACAGTTGGCAGACCATCGAATCCCACCGCCTCACGCCGATACTGCGACACAAGTTCGGCTATTCACCCTTCGCTGGCCATTGGCGATGGTTTGTGCTCCAGGAGCAAATCTATTTTGGGTTGCGTCGACTATTGTGCCGTTTGTGAGGCATGCTAATAAAGAGATCATTAGGTGTTAGAAGAAAGGAATATAGGTAAAATAACGGACAAAAGGGTGCTGGAGAATCGCTTGAAATCAATCAAGCCTACTTTTGCTCGCAAATACGCGATTCTCAGCGGGTTTTACGCAAACGACTGACATTCAGAGCGTTAAGAAGAAATATGCCCTTTGAAAAACTTTGCGCATGCCCAGAGTTTTGCGATAGAGTATCTATCGACTCTCCGAAGAGCATCTATCGAGTCTCGATAAGATATCTATCGAGTCTCGATTCGATATCTATCGCGACTCGATAAGATATCTATCGCTGAGCAATTTCGTACAAATTAACCACCGTTAAGACTTTTAACGAAATTTAATCGGACAAAAGCCGTTTATTTTTCTCTAGAAGGTGCAGTCGCCAGGTGCCTGTTTTTTCAGAAAATATGTGACAACATGAGAAAGCGGGACGTGAGGCTAGCAGAGATGCACACGCTCTTTTGCCATAGTTGCATAACTTTATGTGAAAATCAATTCCTTTTTCCCCAGCGTTATTTACAAAGTTCGACCATTGCATGTAGCGGTATGTTGCAAAGTGAACAATTATGAGGAGAAAATCACCATCTATGCGCTTTTAATACCATTTATTAGCGTTAAACCAATATAAAAAAGTATGAATTGATGCAAGATATTTGGATTTATTCGTTACCTTTGCATCAAACAAAAACAAGGATGATGGCACTGATTATCGTCGCTATATTGCTTGCAGGTTACCTGCTCATTGCAACCGAGAGCTTCACGCAAGTGAACAAGGCTGCAGTGGCTATATTTGCGTGCACGGCGGGGTGGGTGCTCTACATCAGCTATGGCACCGATTTTGTCATGAGCCAGCATCCCTCGGAATATATGGCATACCTCAATGGAGCCCAGTCGACGAGCGTCTCCGTGAAGGAATTTATAGCTAGCAACATCTTTTTGAAGTATGTGGGAAAAGCCTCCGAGATCGTGCTTTTCTTGCTCGCCACAATGACTATTGTTGAGATATTGGACAACAATGGTTGTTTCGATTTTATTCCCCAATTGCTTAAGACGCGCAATGGCAAGCGCATCCTGTGGACGCTTTCAGTGGTGACCTTGGTGATATCAGCCAATCTCGACAACCTGACGACCACGTTGATGATGCTCGTCATCATGCGTAAGATCATACCCAACCGCCGTCAAAGGATGATTTTTGGCTCGGCCATTGTGGTGGCGGCCAATTGTGGCGGCGTCATGACGGTCATTGGAGATCCCACGGGATTGGTGCTTTGGAACAATGGCTTCGTGAGTGCTACGCATTATTCCATGCGACTCGTGGCTCCGAGCCTGGTGGCATGGGTTGTGCCGACGCTGTGGCTCAGTCACTGCGTGCCGTCGCGCGTGGAAACCGAGTGGATCACCATGCCATACCGTGGCGACGACACCCGCCTCAATGTTTGGCAACGGCTGCTCATGCTTTTAGTGGGCATCGGCGGACTGTGGTTTATCCCCACCTTCCACAATATCACCAAGCTGAGCCCCTTCATTGGAGCGTTGTGCGTATTGGGCGTGCTGTGGATCGTTAATGAGGCGTTCAATCGCAAACTGATGAACATGGATGCCATGGAGCGCCGGCGCATGCCACAGGCTTTGTTCTATGGCAACCACCAGCTCATTCTTTTTGTCATGGGCACCATTTTGGCTTTGGGCGTAGTGAAGGAGACTGGCATCATGGGCCAGTTTTGGGAGCTCGTTCATGGACTGCCTGTGAGCGACTGGATGTTGGGCCTATGTACTGGAGTGATCAGCTCGGTTCTCGACAACTTCGCCACTGCGGCCAGTTTCATATCGGTCAATCCTTCTTCGGAACTCAACGCGGCTTATTGGAATCTCGTGGCTTATGGTGCTGCCATTGGAGGTAATGTACTAGCCATTGGCTCTGTGGCGGGTATGACGCTGATGAAGACAGAGCGCATTCACATGGGTTGGTATTTCAAGAATGTAGGCGGTATGGCAGCATTGGGAGCTGTGATGGGATATTTGGTCCTCATACTGATACTATATGTATAAATCACTTAAAACAAAATAACTAAAGGTTATGGCAAAGATTAAGACTATTGGTGTTCTTACTTCGGGTGGCGACTCACCAGGAATGAACGCTGCTATCCGCGCAGTCACACGTGCGGGCATTTGCAATGGGTTTAACATCAAGGCAATTTATAGAGGTTATGATGGCCTGATCAATGATGAGGTGATGCCTTTCACCACAGAAAACGTATCGGGCATTATCATGCAGGGTGGTACCATCTTGCGCACAGCTCGTTCCAAGGACTTCATGACCCCCGAAGGCAAGCAAAAAGCCTATGAGACACTTCAGAAAGAAGAGATAGATGCCCTTGTGGTCATTGGCGGCAATGGCTCGCTTACAGGAGCTAGGGATTTTGCCAGTGAGTATGATGTCTGTTGCATTGGTCTGCCCGGCACCATCGACAATGACCTTTACGGCACCGACTCGACCATAGGCTATGACACCACGCTTAACACGATCGTGGAGTGTGTGGACCGCATCCGCGACACCGCGCAGAGCCACGAGCGCATCTTCTTTGTGGAGGTGATGGGTCGTGACGCAGGTTTTCTGGCACAGAACTCGGCCATCGCCAGTGGCGCTGAGGCTGCCATTATCCCAGAGGACACGACCGACGTCGACCAGTTGGCCCAATTTATGGAGCGTGGCATTCGCAAGTCAAAGAAGAGTTGCATCGTCATTGTGTCGGAGAGCCCCAAGTGTGGCGCCCTCTATTATGCCGATCGTGTGAAGAAAGAGTTCCCGGGTTACGACGTTCGCGTCTCCATCCTCGGACACTTGCAGCGTGGTGGACGCCCCTCTGCTCACGACCGCATTTTGGCAAGCCGCACGGGCGTTGGCGCCATCGACGCCATCATGCAGGGCCAGCGTAATGTCATGGTGGGCATCCACAACAATGAGGTGGTCTATGTGCCCCTGTCAGAGGCCATCCGTTCAGACAAGCCTTTTGACAAGAAACTCATCAAGGTGCTCGATGACTTGAGCATCTGATAATGGATGCTTGCCAAAGAACTAGACCTTAATCAATTAACATACAAATTTAAAAACAAAATACTTTATGGCACAAATTAATGGACGCATCTCTCAGATCATTGGTCCTGTGGTAGATGTCTATTTCGACACACAGGGACAAGATGCGGAGAAGGTGTTGCCAAAGATTTACGAAGCCTTGACGGTGAAACGCCCCGACGGTTCCAACCTTGTCATTGAGGTGCAACAGCACATTGGCGAGGACACGGTTCGTTGTGTGGCTATGGACAACACCGATGGCTTGCAGCGTGGCTTGGAGGTCATCCCCACGGGAAGCCCCATCACCATGCCTGCTGGTGAACAGATCAAGGGACGCATGATGAACGTGATTGGCCAGCCTATCGACGGCATGAAGACCCTCGACATGAAGGGTAGTTATCCCATTCACCGTCCCGCTCCTAAGTTTGACGAACTGTCAACCCACAAGGAGATGTTGGCAACGGGCATCAAGGTCATTGACCTCCTGGAACCTTACATGAAGGGTGGAAAGATTGGATTGTTCGGTGGCGCTGGTGTGGGTAAGACCGTGTTGATCATGGAGCTCATCAACAACATTGCCAAAGGACACGACGGCTATTCCGTATTTGCCGGAGTGGGTGAGCGCACCCGTGAGGGTAACGACTTGGTGCGAGATATGCTCGAGTCGGGCGTGATCCGTTATGGTGACAAGTTTAAGAAGGCCATGGAGGAAGGCAAGTGGGATCTCTCGCTTGTCGACCCAGAGGAATTGCGCAAGTCGCAGGCCACCCTTGTCTACGGCCAGATGAATGAACCGCCTGGGGCACGTGCCTCTGTCGCCCTGTCGGGACTGACAGTGGCCGAGGAGTTCCGTGACCATGGAGGCAAGGACGGCGCGCCTGCTGATATCATGTTCTTTATCGACAACATCTTCCGTTTCACTCAGGCCGGTTCTGAGGTGTCAGCCCTGTTGGGTCGTATGCCTTCGGCTGTGGGTTATCAGCCCACGTTGGCCTCTGAGATGGGTGCCATGCAGGAACGTATCACCTCCACTAAGCGAGGTTCCATCACGTCAGTGCAGGCTGTCTATGTGCCGGCTGATGACTTGACCGACCCGGCTCCTGCCACAACGTTCTCCCACCTTGACGCCACCACGGTGCTCGACCGTAAGATTACCGAGCTTGGCATCTATCCCGCTGTTGATCCGTTGGCTTCCACATCGCGCATCCTGGACCCGCTGATTGTCGGTAAAGAGCACTACGAGTGTGCCCAGCGTGTGAAGGAGACATTGCAGCACTATAATGAGTTGCAGGACATCATTGCCATCCTGGGCATGGACGAGTTGTCTGATGAGGATAAGCTCGTTGTGAACCGTGCCCGTCGAGTGCAGCGTTTCCTCAGTCAGCCGTTTGCCGTGGCCGAACAGTTCACTGGCGTGCCTGGCGTGATGGTGAGCATCGAGGACACGATCAAGGGCTTCAATGCCATCCTCGACGGTGAGGTCGATGATCTTCCAGAGCAGGCATTCATGAATGTCGGCACCATTGAGGATGCTAAGGCCAAGGGTAAGAAACTCCTTGAGGCTGCGAAGGGTTAAGCTTTGGTTTGAAGGACTTTAAAACTTTGAGTCATGCTGAAACTTAAGATCGTTAGCCCTGAAAAGGTTGTTTATGATGGTGACACAGAGAGTGTGGTTGTGCCTGGCATGCTGGGTAAGTTTGAGATACTCAACAACCATGCTCCCATTATTTCCTCGTTGACAGAGGGAACCGTGGAGTACACCAATCATGATGGCAAGCAAAGCATCACTGTGCGAGGCGGCTTCGTCGAAGTGAAAAAAAACGAAGTCTGCGTTTGCGTGGAGGTGTGATCATTAACAGTGAAGAGGATGAACAATATCAAAGAAGTGCGCAAGATAGGATTGTGGGTGATTGTGGGGGCGACCCTTCTGACGCTTTTAGTCTTGAACGCTACCCAAAAGACTGAATGTCTAGATGAAGTTGTATGGGGTGCGCTGATTGCGTTGGTGGTTTGGTTTGTCGTCTTGGGTGTCATCCCTAGCCTAAAAGCCCGCAAGGGCAAGGAGTAGAGCATGATGCCTTCACTGACAAGCTTCATCTGCTGTGCGCTATTGTTCACCATCCTCGGACTGGCGTGGATCTTTGGGCTCGGCCTCGTCAAGAGGTTGGCGCCCCAGCATTTGGTCACTTTCAGCGTCCTCTTTACCGTGGTGCGTGTGACGGTGGTCTTGGCTGTTATCGGGGCGTATGTGTTTTGCCTATCAGACAGTCTTGCTGAGTCGAAGGCTTTTGCAGCCATGGCGCTCATCATGTACGGACTTATGATGGTGATAACATATGTGATAAAACATTAATAGATAAGCGTATAAATGAAATTCGTTAAACATATTGTCTGCCTGCTGGTCTTGTTGACGACAACGCTCTCTATGGCTGGCGCTGAGACGAACGAGAAGTCCCAGTCGCTGAATGTCAGTGAGATTGTCCTCGAGCATATCAAGGACTCGTATGATTGGCACGTGACTGACATTGGCAATCGTCATATTGTCATCAATCTACCTGTCATTGTCAAGAGCTCCACAGGCTGGCATGTCTTTAGCACTGCAAAGTTTGCGCAGGAGCCCGATGCCCAGGGTTACCGTATGGGCCCCGATCATTTGGCATTGGCCACAAAGGGCGAGCATGCGGGCAAGGTCGTGGAATTGGTCAACGGCAAAGAGGTGACACCATTCGACATTTCCATCACCAAGACGGTGGCGGTCATGTTCATCAATGTCGCCATCCTGCTCTGTTGCATCATGATTCCTGCCCGTTGGTATCGCCGGCACAAGGCCAGCGACCCTGCTCCAGGAGGATTTACAGGATTGATAGAGATGTTGGTGACCTATGTCGAAGACAGTATCATCAAGCCGGGAGTGGGCGAGGAAGGTTACGAGAAGTATTCTCCATACTTGATGACCTGCTTCTTCTTTATCCTCACTTGTAACTTGATGGGTATCGTGCCTTTCCCACCGGGATCAGGCAATGTGACGGGCAATATTGCAGTCACTTTCTTCCTTGCCGTGTGCACCTTCATCGTCACGCAGTTTAGTGGCACCAAGCACTATTGGAAGGACATCTTTTGGCCCGATGTGCCTATCGCATTGAAGGCCTTTCCGTTGATCCCTGTCATTGAGTTCGTGGGCATCTTCACAAAGCCTTTCGCTTTGATGATTCGACTCTTTGCCAACATGATGGCTGGCCATGCCATTGCTGTGTCGTTGGTCTGCATCATCTTCATTGTAGCGACCAAGGCGCTGGCCGTGTTGATAGGCATGTCGGTGCTGAGCATCGTGATGGCGGTGTTCATGATGTTGCTCGAGTGCATGGTATGCTTCATTCAGGCCATGGTGTTCACCATGTTGAGTTCCATATTCATCGGACTCGCAAGAGAAAAATAAACATTAATAACAAATAAAACCTTTAAAATTATGATTTCATTATTATTGGCAGCTGAAGCTGCAGCAGGTCTTGCAAAGTTAGGCGCTGGTCTTGGCGCAGGTATCGCTGTTATCGGTGCAGGTATTGGTATTGGTCGCATTGGTGGCCAGGCCATGGACGCTATGGCTCGCCAGCCCGAGGTGATGAACAAGATTTTCACGAACATGATCGTCGCAGCCGCCCTGGTCGAGGGTGTTGCCCTGTTCGCTGTGGTTGTCGCATTCCTTTGCATCTAATCGTCGTAAGAGTTAAGCGCTGCGTATGGATTTGTTAATGCCAAGTACAGGCTTGCTTTTCTGGATGACCATCGTCTTCCTGGTGGTGCTTTGCATCGTGGGGCGATTTGGCTTTCCTGCCATCACCAACATGGTGAAGGAGCGTAAGGCTTTTATTGACGATAGTCTCCGCAAGGCCCACGAGGCCAACGAGAAGCTTGCCAACATACAAAAAGAAGGAGAATCCATTCTGCAGGAAGCCCGCGAGAAACAGGCGGCTATTTTGAAAGAGGCCACCGACACCCGCGAGGCGATTGTCGCGAAAGCTCAGGAGAAAGCGAAAGAGGAGAGCGCTCGCATTGTGAACGACGCGAAAGCGGAGATCGCCAACGAGAAGCAACAAGCCATTCGTGAAATCCGAGCTCAGGTCGCTGAGTTGTCAGTGAAGATAGCTGAGCGCATTGTGCGTGAGAAACTTTCTGACGACGACAAGCAGATGGAACTGATTGACAAACTGCTGGATGAGGTGACTGTTGATGACAAAACAAGTAAATAAGTGTAGCTTATGGATTTAGGTGTAATATCGGTCAGATACGCCCGGGCACTTCTGAAGAGCGCTACGGACATGAAGCAGGAGGATGCAGTCTATAAGGAGATGCAAGTTCTTTCGCAGAGCTTTCTCCAGGTTCCTGCCCTTCGCTCCACGATAGACAATCCCATGCTCGAAAAGGACAAAAAGGAAGCCTTGCTCCGTACGGCCTGTGGCGGTGATGTCACAGAGCTGACGCTTCGCTTCCTGCAATTGGTCCTAAAGGAGGATCGGGAGAGCACCCTGCAATTTATGGCTGCTTCTTATGTGACACTTTATCGTCAACAGAAAAACGTCACCTGCGGAAAACTAGTTACTGCCGTTGCCGTGTCTCCTGAGACGGAGAACAAGATGAAGGCAATGGTGGAAAGCAAAACTCATGGAACGGTGGAGTTCAACACCGAAGTCGATCCCGACATCATCGGAGGGTTCGTCTTGGAGTATGACACCTACCGTATGGATGCAAGTGTCAAGACAAAACTTAACACTATTCTTAATCAATTAAAGAAATAATCAATGTCAGATAAAATTAGACCAAGCGAGGTGTCAGAGGTTCTGCTGAAGCAGCTCGAGGGCGTCAACGCAGAGGAGCAGTTTGACGAAGTGGGTACGGTGCTGACCGTTTCGGATGGTGTGGCCCGTATTTATGGATTGCGCCATGCGGAGGCCAGTGAGTTGCTTGAGTTTGAGAATGGCACCATGGCTATCGTGATGAACTTGGAGGAAGACAACGTGGGTTGTGTCCTCTTGGGTTCCACGGCTGGTATCAAGGAGGGACAAAAAGTAAAGCGCACCCACCACATTGCCTCCATTCGTGTGAATGACAATTTCTTGGGTCGTGTGGTCAATCCTCTTGGTGACCCCATTGATGGCAAGGGCGACATTGACCTGACTGGTGCATTTGAGATGCCGCTCGACCGTAAGGCCCCGGGCGTGATCTATCGTCAGCCAGTGAAGACTCCTTTGCAGACAGGCTTGAAGGCTGTCGACTCTATGATTCCTATCGGTCGCGGACAGCGTGAGCTGATTATCGGCGACCGTCAGACAGGTAAGACAGCCATTGCGGTCGATACCATTATCAATCAGAAGGCCAACTTCGAGGCTGGTAAGCCCGTCTACTGTATTTATGTGGCCATTGGCCAGAAGGCTTCCACTGTGGCCGCCTTGGTACAGACGCTCAAGGAGCATGGCGCATTGCCTTACACGATTATTGTCAGTGCCACGGCTGCCGATCCTGCCGCCATGCAGTATTACGCACCGTTTGCAGGCGCCGCCATTGGCGAGTACTTCCGTGACCGCGGTTATGACGCTCTTGTGGTTTACGATGACCTGTCAAAGCAGGCCGTGGCTTACCGTGAGGTGTCGCTTATCCTTCGTCGTCCTTCTGGCCGTGAAGCCTATCCTGGCGACGTGTTCTATCTCCACTCTCGTTTGTTGGAGCGTGCCGCCCGTATCAACGACCAGCAGGAGATTGCCGAGAACATGAATGACCTTCCCGATAGTCTGAAAGGACATGTGAAGGGTGGTGGTTCATTGACGGCCCTGCCTATCATTGAGACCCAGGCTGGTGACGTGTCAGCTTACATTCCTACCAACGTGATTTCAATCACCGATGGCCAGATTTATCTGGAGACCGACCTGTTCAACCAGGGTTTCCGTCCTGCTATCAACGTGGGAATCTCAGTTAGCCGTGTGGGTGGTTCTGCACAGGTGAAGAGCATGAAGAAGGTGGCTGGTACGCTGAAGATCGACATGGCTCAGTATCGTGAGTTGGAGAGCTTCTCAAAGTTCTCGAGTGACATGGACCCGGTGACGGCCATGACCATCGATAGAGGACGTAAGAACAACCAGCTGCTCATCCAGCCTCAGTACAGCCCGATGCCTGTTGGCGAGCAAATTGCCATTTTGTATTGTGGTGTGCATGGTTTGATGCATGATGTTGCTGTGGAACAAGTTCGCGCTTGTCAAGACCAGTTCTTGGAGCAGATGCGTACCAAACACCAAGACATCATCGACAACCTTGCCGCTGGCAAGCTCCTCGATGAAGATGTGAAGACCATCGAAGAGGTCATGGCAAACGTCACCGGACAGTTTAAGAAGTAAAAGCCTATGCCGTCATTAAAAGAGATCAAGACCCGCATTGCCTCTGTCAAAAGCACTCGTAAGATTACTAGTGCCATGAAGATGGTCGCTTCATCTAAGCTTCATCATGCGCAGACTGCCATTCAAAACATGCTCCCTTATGAGAACATGTTGGAGCATATTCTCAAGGCATTCTTGGTTTCCGTTCCCGATGCCCAAAGCGTTTACGATACGGAAAGAAGCGAGATCAAGCGTGTAGCGTTGATCGTGTACTCGTCCAACAGTTCACTCTGTGGCGGTTACAACGGCAATGTTATCAAGATGATGTTGCAGGCGATTGCGGGTTATCAAGCTCAAGGCATCAGTGACATTACGGTTTATCCCATAGGGCGTAAGGTCGCTGAGAAAGTTGAAAAACTGGGCCTGCGTTGTGCTGGCGATTTCACGGAGTTGGCTGACAAGCCCAACGCATCTGATTGTGCAGCTATAGCACAGGAGATTGCATCGAAGTTTGTGAGCCGTGAGTATGACAAGGTGGAGATGATTTATCATCATTTCAAGAGTGCAGGCACGCAAATCCTCACTCGTCGCACCTTCTTGCCAATAGACTTGTCTACCGAGAAAATTGGCGCATACAATGACCGTGACCTCAGTTCTAATGTGGCGACGCAAAGGGCTCAAGAGTATCTTCGTAAGAAAGGCCAAGCCAGTGACCGTCGGAAAAATGAAGTCGTCGAACTCAATGATGACTTTATCGTGGAGCCCGACATGGAGACAGTGCTCAAGTCACTTGTTCCCAAGCTTCTCAACCTGATGGTCTACACGGCGTTGCTCGACAGCAATGCTTCAGAGCATGCGGCTCGCATGGTGGCCATGCAGGCAGCCACAGACAATGCCGACGAATTGTTGAAGTCGCTCAATCTTGAGTTCAACAAGAGTCGTCAGGCCGCCATCACAAGCGAACTTCTTGATATAGTGGGGGGATCGGTCAACAATTGATAGGTTCCATCTCGCTATAAACAAATAGAGGTGCCAAGGAACAAAACATGTTGCCTTGGCACCTCTGTTTGTTTTTCACAAAACTATATTGATCAATTTATTTGTTGCATCTAGTTGCACAGGACCTTTCTCAGGCCTTCAAGCGCAGTTGCAGGCAGCACCAATCGTCCTTTTGCTTTCTTCCTATTTCTTCAAAGCCTAACGAGGAGGCCTTGTCGAGAAGCAAGGGGATATCCTCTTCGTAAAAACCGCTCAGAACGAGCAAAGCCTTCGTTCCCATCACACTCTGAAAGGCGCTCATGTCATTCAGGAGAATGTTGCGGTTGATGTTTGCCAGCACCACGTCAAACAAGCCCGAGATATGGGTGAGAACGGATGCGTCTCCAAAGAGCACCTGCATGTTATTCACGCCGTTGAGGGTGGCGTTGTCTTTTGCGTTGTCAGCACTCCACTCGTCGATGTCGTAGCCGACCACATCCTTGGCGCCTAACTTGGAAGCTGCGATGCCAAGGATGCCCGTGCCACATCCGCAGTCGAGCACGCGCTTCTGTTCTACGCCCAGTTCGAGCAACGACTCAATGACCATTTGTGTGGTGTTATGTGTGCCTGTGCCAAAGGCCTGCTTGGCTTTGATGCCGATGAGCGTTTCGCCCTGTTTATGGGTGGGCGCCTCGCGTCGTGCATCATACACCAAGATCTTTCCGTTGATGTCAATGGGCTCAAACCCTGTTTCTTCCCACTGCTCATTCCAGTCTTTGTCCTCCACGTCCTCCAGGGAGTATGTGATGCTTACACCCTCCAGGGGCATGGTAGACAATGTGTAGTCGAGTGATCCTTGGTCGAACAATTCCCTTTGCACATAACCTCTCAGTCCACTGTCAGTGTCCTCGAAGGCTTCAAAACCAATTTCACCCGCAATGTCAGCTATCAAGTCGCGAGCCGTTTGCAATAATGCCTCAGGCCCCGACACCTTAAAGTCTGCAACTTTATATTTCATCGTTTCTAACCTTTAATAATGCAAAATTAACAAAATAATAGGGAAAAACCTATCGCGGTTTAGGGTTTTTCCTTACTTTTGCAGATAGAATAGCACTATTTTTGTAGCGTGAAATAAAAGATAATATAAAAGCAAACAGATATGAAAAAAACATTTCTTCTCTTAGCTTTTGCTGGGGCGTTTGCTCTTCAGACTTTGGCTCAAAGTGACGACATGTATTTCTCGCCCAGCAAGTCGAAAGCAAAAGAGGCTCCCCAAGAGGCTCCGACTTATTATGTCGGGAGTCATCGAGACGTGGACGAGTACAATCGCAGAGGTCGTTTTGGCAGTTCCTACCAGCCGATTGGCACCGACTCTCTTGGTAACGACATCTTTGCCTTCCAGAAGGGGACGGGCGTCTATCCAGATTCTAGTTATGTGGACACCACCTTCTCTTATGGTGGCAACTCTGACTGGGTGTATGACGATTACCCCTACACACGACGTTTGAGTCGCTGGTATGGCTACTACGACCCTTGGCTCTATGGTTATTGGGGACCCAGTATGTGGAGTTTCTATGATCCTTGGTATGATCCTTGGTACTATGGCGCTTATGCCGGTTGGTATGATCCCTGGTTCTATGGCTACCGCGGTTGGGGTTGGCCCTACTATGGCGGATGGTATGGCTGGGGATGGAACTACCCTTATTGGGGTGGGGGTCACATCCATTATGATGGTGGCAACCCTCGTGGCTTGACTGGCAATCGCACCTGGAGTTATGGCGGAGGCGCCACAGGTGCAGGAACCCTGACCGGCCGCTATTCAAGATCGTATGGCAACCTGGGTAATGGAGGTGTGCGCAACAGCTACACACCACGCAGCAATAGCAATCGCTCATTTGGTTCGCGCATCAACAACAACGCCTATTCGAACAACTCGCAAAATCGTACTTACACGCCAAACCGCTCAACGACCAACTTTGGTAACAGCACCCGTTCCACTGGTAGTTTCGGTGGTTCCATGGGTGGTTCCATGGGTGGTTCTATGGGTGGTTCCATGGGTGGCGGCTTTGGAGGCGGTCACGCTGGTGGTGGCGGTGGCGGTCACTTCGGTGGCGGCAGACGCTAACAGGGTAGAGAGTTATTGAAAATCATCTATTATCTTTTAAAAGTAAAAAACAATCATGAAGAAAGCAAGATATGGAGTCCTTGCGGCCTTGGCCATGATGGTGGCTCCCCTTTCGGCGCAAGAGACCTACCAAGATACGAAACTTGTGGACAATGAGTTGAATGGAACGGCGCGTTATGTCGGTATGGGCGGCGCGCTCGAGGCCCTTGGCGCAGACATCTCGACTATTGGCAGCAATCCTGCTGGTGTGGGCCTTTTCCGCTCCAGTCAGGTGGCTCTTTCTGGTGGGCTCGTCTGGCAGAGTGATGCGACAACAACTCCGTCTTTTGGTGGTATCAACGCACGTATTGATGGCAATAAAACCAATGCCAGTTTCGACCAGATCGGATTGGTCTATGCCATGCGCACGGGAGAGCGAAACTTCTTGAATTTTGCGTTCAACTATCACAAAAGTCGTAACTTCGACCAAATCCTCACAGCAGGTGGCGTGCTCAACAACGCTTCACAAAACAAGTTGACCGCGATGAAATATCCCTATGGCAGCGACTACAATTGGAACGCTGTTGATGCTAACTATGCCTCCATGTTGACACCGATCAATAACGAACAGGGCCAGCAGGTAGGTCTTGACTATCTTAATGGCACAGAATATCTCTTTGGACAATATCAAAAGGGATATATAGGAGAGTATGATTTCAATATCAGTAGCAACTTGAATGATCGCGTCTTTCTTGGTTTGACTGTTGGTTTGCGCGACGTGAACTATCGCACGAACAGTTACTACACGGAAAACCTTGAGCAGAGTGCCACGGCAGAGTCATGGGAGGATCTCCGCATCGACGGAACAGGCTTTGATGTCAAGGCGGGTGTCATCTTCCGTCCGATTGAAAGCTCTCCGTTCCGTATTGGCCTTTATGTCAATACCCCCACATGGTATGACCTCTCGCTCTCCTCGGCCAACGATGTGACGATGGCTGATGCCCAAGGCTCCAGCAAGAAAGGACAAAACGCCGATTATGACTATAAGGTCTTCACCCCGTGGAAATTCGGTGTGAGCCTCGGCCATACGGTTGCCAACTGTTTGGCACTGGGTGCCACCTATGAGTATTCCGATTATGGCGCTATCGACAATCGTGTGAATGACGGCGGATACTATGACTATTGGGGCAGCTACTATGAGGAAAGCTCTAGCGATCGTGTGATGAACAACCACACCAAAGCTACCTTGAAGGGCGTCAGCACTTTGAAGCTCGGTTTGGAGTATAAGCCGATGCCAGAATTCTCTATCCGTTTGGGTTACAACTATGTTAGTCCGATGTTCAGTAATTTGGGCTATCGCGACGGAAGCCTGGAGAGTCCGGGAGCAGCTTATGCCACTTCGACCGACTACACCAACTGGAAGTCGACCAACCGTGTCACGGCTGGCTTTGGCTATCAGATGAAGAAGTTTTTTGTTGACCTGGCTTACCAGTACAGCCAATCCAATGGAGAATTCTACCCATTCATGAGTTATGTAGCTGACGATGCATCTTCCTCTGACAATTGCATTGCCAATGGTGTCAAGGTGAGTAATAAGCGCAACCAGTTGCTCTTGACATTGGGCTACCGCTTCTAATGATTTGTCTTTAATTACAAGGTTTTTATAGGAATGCTTTCAATCCTTACCGTTCGGTAAAGGTTGAAAGCATTTTTGTTCCCGCCCATTCAAGCACCCAAAACCACACTTGACGGCCTTGACGGTGTAGCCCTGGTTCACCGAATGGATAGTTGGGCTGCGAAACCCCTTTGACCACACGGCTCATGTCGGAAAGAAAAATATGGTGATTTGTGAGGGAGGTCATTTTATTTTTTGTATCTTTGCAGGGGATAGGGTAGAGGGGAGTGATGCGAACGTCAACTTCGATAATCCGCGTTTTCAGTTTCCTGTTGGCGAAAAGGCCAAGAACCCTTATTCCTACAAATACAAAAGACATGAAACGAATCTGCATATTATGTTATTTGATGCTTTTGAGCTTGTTGACGGTGCAGGCACAGAAGCGAGAGTTTCGAGGAGCCTGGATCCAAGTGGTGAACGGACAGTTTATGGGCATGTCGCGCGACCAAATGCAAAAGGTGCTAACTTATCAGTTGGACGAATTGCAGAAGGACGGAGTGAATGCCATCATCTTTCAGGTGCGCCCAGAGTGTGACGCGCTTTATGAGAGCAGGTTGGAGCCTTGGAGCCGTTTTCTAACAGGTCGGCAAGGCGCGGCACCACAGCCCTATTGGGATCCCTTGCAGTGGATGGTGGAACAGTGTCATAAGCGCAACATGGAAATTCATGCATGGATCAATCCCTTTCGCGCTAAGACCAAGGGAACAGTGGCGTTGGCTTCCAATCATGTTGTGAGCCAGCATCCGGAGCGCTCGTTTACCTACGACGGGCAATATATTCTCAATCCTGCTCTTCAGGAAAACCGTGATTATATCTGCAAGGTTGCCGAGGATATTGTATCGCGTTATGATATAGATGGCTTCCATATTGATGATTATTTCTATCCTTATCCGGCTGCGGGTCAAGTGATACCAGACCAGCAACAGTTTGAGGCAGACCGAAGGGGTTTCTCCAACATCGGCGATTGGCGTCGTGACAACGTCAACCTGTTTATCAAGCAACTTGATGAGACCATTCACCGTTGCAAGCCCTGGGTGAAATTTGGCGTTTCACCGTTTGGCATATATCGCAACCGGAAGTCTGATCCAGAGAATGGGTCGCTGACCAATGGCTTGCAAAATTACGATGATCTCTATGCTGATGTGCTGAAGTGGGTCAACAAGGAATGGATTGATTATTGTGTGCCACAAATCTATTGGCAGATAGGTCACCCTTCAGCCGACTACGAGACGCTCATCAAGTGGTGGGACAAGTATGCTTCAGCCCGTCCCCTCTTTATTGGCGAAGACGTGGAACGCACTTGCAAATACCCTGACCTGATGAATTCGAAGAGCCATCAGATGGCAGCCAAACATGCCTTGCATCAGGAGATGCGCCATGTTGAGGGAACTGTTTTGTGGTATGCCAAGGCTGTTGTTGACAATGTTGGAAATTATGGCACAGTGCTACGCACCAATTATTGGAGATATCCAGCTCTTCAGCCCTTGATGCCTTTCATCGACAGCAAGCGTCCGAAGGCTCCCCGTAAGGTGAAGCCGGTTTGGACTCCAGGTGGCTATATTCTTTTTTGGCAGGTGCCCAAGGGTAAGAATTGGGGTGACATTGCCACCAAGTTTGTCATCTATCGTTTTGCGCATAATGAAAAGATTAATTTGGAAGACCCCTCTAAGATTGTGACGATTACCGATAAGACAATGTATCAGTTGCCTTACCGCAAGGGTAATGAGAAATACACTTACATCGTGACAGCACTCGACCGCCTTCAAAACGAGAGCAAGGCAAGTAAGGTGAAAGTGAAGCTTTGATTTGGGGGAATAAGAACCATAAAAAAAGCGATGACACAAATGCAGACAAGTATTTGTGTCATTGCTTTTTTATTATGGTGGTGATACCGGCCCCATTGGATCGGGGGCGCGAATAAGTAGTGTCAGTCCTTGAACAGATCGTTGAAAAAGCGATCAAGGTCTTGGTCAAGTCCCTCCATGAGGTCGCCACCGAGAATGACGGTGTCGTCATCAGCGACGTAAAGCTCTGCGATGAAGGTCTTCTCCTCGTCTTCCAACACGAAACTGAAGGGTTTCATGATACCCATCTTGTCGATCGTCTGATGAAATTTTTTCAAACCCTCGCGGAGGGTGCGCGTCACATTGTCGTAAAAGTTCTCGTCCTCATTGCCAATCCACTGTTCCACTACACACCTTGTGACTTCCTGGTCGTCATCGTCAAAGGCGGTGAGCTCACCACTGTCTTGGGAAACGCGCACATGAATGTCTGTCATGACGGACGTTTCGTCACAAGGGGGGAATTTCTCAGCAATCTTTCTCAAAAACCGCTCTGTCTGAAGAGAAGTCTGCTCTGTAGCTTCCATAATGCTATGCTTGTTTGGTTCGCTGCAAATATAGCACATAATTGTTAATGCGCAAAGAGATCTTGTGTTTTTTTGTGTTGGATGTGAAATAAATGGAAAAACCTTTGACCAATTGAAATAATAGTGTTACTTTTGAATACCAATTGGCTTTATCGATGCATAACAACATACAACACAAGGGTATTGTCGACTCCGTGTCAAAAGGAGTTGTCGTGGTTCGTGTCACTCAGTTGCCGGCCTGTTCCTCGTGTCAGCTGTCGGGCCGATGCCATTCAGCCGAAGGGCGTGACAAGCTCATAGAGGTATTGTCGGATGTTGCCGATAGCTATCGGGTAGGCGACATGGTGCTCGTTAGTGCTGACGCTCAAGTGGGGCGTCTTGCTGTTCTTGTCGGTTTTGTGTTGCCGATGGTGTTGCTGGTCGGAGTGACAGTCTTCATGCATCAGCTGGTAGGCGAAGACACTGTGGCTGCTCTGTGTGGTTTGGGGGCTCTTATCCCTTATTACGTAGTGCTGCGTTTTTTTCGCGGGCGATTGCAGGGCCTTGTCACCTTTCATTTGAGAAAAGTCTTTGGAACAGAGGAAAATAACAACAATCAACGAATACAAGAAACATTATGAATTTTATCTTGACGGCAGTAATCGCTTTAGGATCAATAGCCTTGGTCGCTGCGGTTGTTCTTTTTGTCGTGTCCAAGAAATTTGCGGTGAGGGAGGATCCGCGCATCGGACAAGTGCAAGAATTACTTCCTGGGGCCAACTGTGGTGGTTGTGGTTTTGCCGGATGCTCGGGTATGGCGTCTGCCCTTGTGGCTGGAGCCGACCAGGGCGACATCTCCGGCTTGAGTTGTCCTGTGGGAGGCCAAAAAGTAATGGGGCAAATCTCTGATTTGTTGGGCTTGGCCATCGGGCAAAGTGACCCCCGTGTGGCGGTGATCCGTTGCAATGGCAGTTGTGAGAATCGGCCTCGTGTGGCCGAATACGATGGCCTTCACACTTGTGCGGCCATGAACGCTACCGGTGCTGGTGAGACAGCTTGCGGTTATGGATGTCTTGGATGTGGCGATTGTGTCTCAGCATGTCAGTTTGGAGGTCTTCATATGAATGAGCAGACAGGATTGCCCGAAGTCGACGAGGATATGTGCACTGCTTGTGGTGCCTGTGCCAGCGCTTGCCCACGACACATCATCGAACTTCGTAAGAAGGGACCTAAAAACAGACGAGTCTTTGTGTCGTGTGTCAATCAAGACAAAGGTGCCGTGGCACGAAAGGGTTGCCAGGCTGCTTGCATCGGTTGTGGCAAATGCCAGACCGTGTGTAAATTTGAGGCCATTAGCGTCACGAATAATCTGTCTTATATCGACGACAGCAAGTGTCGACTTTGCACGAAGTGTGTGGACGCATGTCCGACGCACGCTATTGTGAAGATGAATTTTCCGGTTAGAAAACCGGTTGCGGTAAAACCATTAGAAGAGGAGAAAGCATGAAACTACATACTTTTAGAATTGGAGGAGTTCATCCCGAGGAGAATAAGTTGACGGCAGACTCAAAAGTTATTGTTGCTGATATTCCCCAAACGGCCGTTTTCCCACTGTCACAACACATCGGTGCGCCAGCAAAACCGGTAGTAAGTCGTGGTGACAAGGTTAAGGTAGGTACCTTGTTGGCAGAGGCTGGAGGCTTCGTGTCGGCCCCCATTTACTCGTCAGTCTCAGGTACGGTGGCCAAGATAGATACAGTGACGGATGCCTCCGGCTACCGCAAACCGGCAATCTATGTCAATGTGGAGGGGGACGAATGGGAAGAAAGCATTGATCGTACCGATACATTGGAGACGTTGGCTGAACATCCTGAGCTGACGCCTGAAGTCATTATTGATCGTATCAAGCATGCCGGCGTTACCGGTATGGGTGGAGCAGGCTTCCCCACATTCATCAAGTTGACGCCTCCTCCGACGGCTAAGGCAGAGTGTGTCATCCTCAATGGTGTGGAATGTGAGCCCTATATCACGGCCGATTATCGCCTAATGATGGAACATGCTGATGAGATTTTGGTAGGTCTTGACTTATTGATGAAGGCTGTGGGCGTGGAGAGAGGTTATATTGGCATCGAAGAAAACAAGCCGGAAGCTATCGCATTGCTCTCTGAGAAAACTGTTGATGACCCGCGTGTCACCGTTGTTCCCCTAAAACAAAAGTATCCGCAAGGAGGCGAGAAACAATTGGTGGACGCAGTGATTGGTCGCCAGGTACCAGCTCCTCCAGCTATCCCGGTGAACGTCGGAGCGGTCGTGCAGAATGTTGGTACAGCCTTCGCCGTTTATCAAGCCGTTATGAAGCATAAGCCGCTCTTTGAGCGCTACACCACCGTGACGGGTAAGCGGATCAAACATCCAGGTAACTTCCTGGTGAGAATGGGAACGCCCTTCGGACAACTGGTCGAGGCATGTGGCGGTTTGCCAGAAGGCGACAACAAGGTCTTGGCTGGTGGTCCCATGATGGGAAAAGCAGTGGTGAATCTGGATGTGCCTGTCTGCAAGGGTACCAACTCCATCACTGTGCTGACAGGTGAGGACGCTCACCGCAAGGCGGTGCAACCTTGCATCCGCTGTGGCAAGTGTGTTGACGCCTGTCCCATGGGACTTGAACCTTATCTCTTGGCCACTCTGTCCAGCCTGAAGGAGTATGAAAGACTGGAGCACGAAGATGTAACGAGCTGCATCTCATGTGGTTCATGTCAGTTTACTTGCCCTTCACATCGTCCTATCCTTGACAATATCCTTCAAGGAAAAGGGGAGGTGATGCGGAGAATTAAGGCCCGACATGCCTCAAAATAAGAATATTAGCACATCATAATAGAAAGAATATTATGGGAAAATTGATTGTTTCTCTATCTCCTCATGCCCATGGCCATGACAGCGTGGAACGCAACATGCATGGCGTGATGATAGCTTTGTTGCCAACCTTTTTGGTCTCGCTCTACTTTTTTGGCCTTGGTGCAGCTGTGGTTTGTCTGACGAGCGTGGCATCGTGTATGTTTTTCGAATGGGCCATCACTCGTTACTTGTTTCATCGCCCCACCACATTGGGGGATGGATCGGCTATGCTGACAGGTTTGTTGTTGGGCCTTAATCTTCCTAGCAACTTTCCCGTTTGGATGATTCTCGTAGGAGCCTTGGTGGCTATTGGTGTCGGCAAGATGACTTTTGGTGGATTGGGCACCAATATCTTCAATCCCGCTCTCGTGGGCCGTTGCTTTCTGTTGGTCAGTTTTCCAGCGGCCATGACGTCATGGCCCGTTGCCGGTCAGTTGGCCTCTTACACCGATGCCGTGACAGCTGCCACCCCTTTGAGCATCATGAAAACAGCCATCAAGACCGGCAATCCGCAACTGCTCGACAAGTTGCCAAGTGCAATGGATTGTCTGTTGGGCAACATGAGCAATGGAATGGGAGCTGGCACAATGGGTGAAGTGTGTGCCCTAGCCCTGCTTTTGGGACTGGCCTACATGCTTTATCGACACATTATCACCTGGCACATCCCCGTCAGCATCATCCTGTCAGTCTTTGCGTTTAGTGGGCTTTTGCATTTGGTAAACCCCATCTACGCCAATCCTGTTGAGGTCATTCTCAGTGGCGGACTGTTGTTGGGTGCGATCTTCATGGCGACCGACTATGTCACCTCACCGATGACTCATCGTGGTCAACTCATTTATGGAGTTGCCATAGGCTTCTTGACGGTTGTCATCCGTAACTGGGGTAGTTATCCGGAAGGTATGTCATTCGCGATTCTCATCATGAATGCTTTCACTCCGCTGATCAACCTTTATGTGAAGCCTAAGCGGTTTGGCGAGAAAGTGGTTGTGAACAAAACTAATTAATGAGAAGGGATATGGAAAAGATAAAATCATCTTTGTCGAACATGCTCCTTGTTTTGGTGGGCTCTGCAGTGCTCATTGGTGCCATGTTGGCCTGTGTCAATCACTTGACAGAGCGCCCCATTGCGGAGAAAGCTGAAAAGACTCTGCAAGAAGGCATACAGACGGTGATGCAAGCGAAAAATGTCAAAGTGGCAAAAGCTGACACTGTCAAACAAATGAAAAATGGAAAGCAGGCTGTTTTTCTGGTGCACCGAGTAGCAGACGGTGCGGGGAAAAATTTGGGCGCTGCTGTGGAGAGCACGGTCATGGGTTTCGGTGGTGACTTGAAAGTGCTGGTAGGCTTCAACCCCGAGGGACAAATATTGGGTTACACCATCCTGCAAACATCAGAAACACCGGGCTTAGGAATGAAGGCTGATAAATGGTTTCAAAAGGATGGCAAAGGTAATGTCATTGGGAAAAGTCCTGCAGAAGGTGAACTCGCCGTCAGCAAGGATGGCGGTGACGTGGATGCCATCACGGCTTCCACCATTACCAGCCGTGCCTTTCTGAAAGCCATCAACCAGGCCTACGCCGCATATGCCCATCCGGAGGTCGACGGCAACAGCGGAGCCAGTAGTCTAACTAAAAAATGATGTCATACAATGAGCAAATATAAGATTATACTAAATGGGCTCATCAAGGAGAACCCTACCTTCGTGTTGTTGCTGGGCATGTGCCCCACGTTGGCTACAACGACTAGTGCGGTGAATGGCCTCTCAATGGGCTTGGCCACCATGGTGGTGCTACTGTGCACCAACACTGTTATCTCTTGCATTAAGAATGTCACACCCGACCAGGTGCATATCCCGGTATTCATTATCGTGATAGCCGCCTTTGTCACGTTGTTGCAGATGTTTATGTCGGCCTATGCACCTGATAGCATCAACAAGGCACTGGGCATATACATTCCGCTCATCGTGGTCAACTGCATCATCTTGGGACGTGCAGAGAGCTTTGCTTGCAAACACACTCCGCTAGAGAGCTTGTGTGACGGAGTAGGCATTGGCCTTGGATTTACTATGGCTTTGACCTTGCTGGGAGTGGTGCGCGAACTGCTTGGTGCTGGTTCTGTCTTTGGCGTCGTTCTCTTGCCTGAGACAACCAACATGTTGCTCTTCATCCTTCCTCCCGGCGCTTTCATTACATTGGGTTACCTCATTGCCATCTTCAACCGCTTGAAATCGAAGTGAAAGAAGATAGCGTGGAAAATAGATAGATTCGTTTAACATCAACTTGGATCTTACATCATGGAATATTTGCTTATCTTTATCAGTGCGATATTTGTCAATAATATCATATTGAGCCAGTTTCTTGGCATCTGTCCATTTCTGGGCGTGTCACGCAAGATAGACACGGCACTGGGCATGGGAGCAGCGGTAGCCTTTGTGCTCACATTGGCTACTGTTGTCACGTGGTTGGTGCAGACGTGCATCTTGAATCCGCTTGGGTTGCAGTATTTGCAGACCATAGCCTTCATCCTCGTTATTGCTACACTGGTGCAAATGGTAGAGATTATTCTCAAGAAGGTTAGCCCGACACTTTATCAGGCTCTTGGCATTTTCCTGCCGCTGATTACCACCAACTGTGCTGTGTTGGGCGTAGCCATTCTTGTTATACAAAAAGATTACGATTTGCTTTCAAGCATCGTCTATGCCTTCTCCACAGCTTTTGGGTTTGCGCTTGCGTTGACAGTCTTTGCCGGTATCCGAGAACAGTTGTCTCTCGTCAAGGTGCCGAGATGCATGCAGGGCATGGCCATCGTCCTGGTTACAGCCGGTCTGCTCTCTCTGGCATTCATGGGCTTCTCTGGCGTTGATCTTGGCCTTCGCCAAATGCTGGGATTGCAATAAAAGGAAGATTAACTTATTTTTTTGAAGTTTTTGAGGACTTTCATAAAAAGATTTCGTAACTTTGTCATCAGTAAAAGACCAAATTTTATAATCCTATAACAGTCATGAAACAGACTATTCTTGTTACAGGTGGAACCGGATTTATTGGTTCTCACACCACTGTGGAATTGCAACAGGCAGGCTATAAGGTTGTCATCATTGATAACCTGTCTAATTCTAACGCCCAAGTACTTGATGGCATTGAGAAGATCACAGGCATTCGTCCTGCCTTTGAGAAGGTCGACCTTCGCGACAAGGACGCAACTGAGGCTGTGTTCCAGAAGTATCCCGACATTGAGGGTATCATCCACTTTGCTGCTAGCAAGGCCGTGGGTGAGAGCGTCCAAAAGCCGTTGCTTTACTATCGCAACAACATCGTTTCTTTGGTCAACCTCTTGGAGCTGATGCCAAAGTACAATGTGAAGGGCATCATCTTCTCATCCAGTTGCACTGTCTATGGACAGCCGAAGCCAGAAAATCTGCCTGTCACAGAGTCTGCTCCTCACCAAAAGGCCACTTCGCCTTATGGCAACACCAAGGAGGTCAACGAGCAGATTATCTATGACTATATCCACAGTGGTGCTCCTATCAAAAGCATCATCTTGAGATATTTCAACCCGATTGGTGCGCATCCCACGGCTTTGATTGGCGAATTGCCCAATGGCGTTCCTGCCAACTTGATTCCTTATGTCACACAGACTGCTATGGGAATCCGCAAGGAGCTGACAATCTTTGGTAATGACTACGACACTCCTGATGGTACATGTATTCGTGACTACATCTATGTGGTCGACTTGGCCAAGGCTCATGTGGCAGCTATGCGCCGTGTGCTCGACGATGAGGATTCTCCTGTCATCGATTACTTCAACATTGGTACGGGACATGGCAACTCTACACTAGAGATTGTGGAGACCTTTGAGAAGGCAACTGGCGTGAAGCTCAATTGGAAATATGGTCCTCGTCGTGAGGGCGATATCGAAAAGATTTGGGGCGATTGCAGCAAGGCCAACAAGGTGCTTGGTTGGGAAGCCAACACGCCGTTGGAAGACGTGCTTGCCTCTGCCTGGAAGTGGCAGAAGAAATTGCGTGAAGATGGTGTCATGTAATACCATTTTCATGCAAACGAAATAAAGGCGGGGGTTCGCCTCCGCATTTTTGTGTTTGTGTTGTTGTGAGGTCACGACGTGAGTCGTGGCCTCATTTTGCATATACCGGACGTAGGCGCGTCTGTCAATGCTTTATACCAACAGGTTGATGGACATGTCGCTAGATCGTGAAAAAGGCCGCTGTTGTTATTCAAACAATAGCGGCTTTTAGTTTATCATTGTGGTACTAGTATGAGAAGCCAGCAGTACTTGATAGAGAAGCCAGCCGTACTTGATAGAGAAGCCAGCAGTACTTGATAGAGAAGCCGGCAGTACTTGATAGAGAAGCCACCTGTACTAGATAGCGAGTCCCCAGTGGGTAGTCATACTAGTTGTTTCGCTTTTTATAAATCCGTAAAAGAAAATAGGGTAGGATAGGGGCATGTGATGCCGTAGGTATTACAATACGAATTTCACTAAGCCGGCAAAGTCATCAATGAGAGCATCAGCACCTGCATTTGTCAGACTTTCGCGAGAGCCGTATCCGTAGGTAACGCCTACGGTTTTGCATCCAGCACGATTGCCCATAAGAATGTCGAAATGTGTGTCCCCAACGACAACGGCATCTGCGGGATTGATGTTGAAGTGGGCTAGGGTCATATTGACTGGCTCGGGATCGGGTTTGGCGTGCTTCACATTTTCTGCAGCAATAATGTAAGTGATAATGTTGTCCAAACCAAATGACTTAATAAAACTACTTGCCGACTCATGACCTCTACTTGTGGCTATGGTGCAAATAATTCCTTGAGCGTGTAGTTGTCTAAGTGTGTCAACCACATGAGGAAACATTTGCACTTTCAGTTCTTGATTGACTATTTCGAATATTTCGCGATATGTGTTGGCGCACAACTCGGCTTTTGTGTCGTCCATGGGGCACAAAATGGGAAATGCCTCGACCAGGGGAAGACCGATAGTAGCCGAAATTTCATGATCCGAACATTGCGGAAGGGCCATAGCATCAAATGTGCGGTGAAATGTGCTCAAAATGTTGGGGCGCGTGTTGGCTATGGTGCCATCAAAATCGAAGATCGTAATTTTTTTCATGTCTGTGTTATTTTGTGCTATTGATGAGAAAATAAAGCCTTGCTCTTTCATTATTGAAGAGGGCAAGGCTTTATTTGATAGGGTCTGATGTTAACTTTGTACGGGGATCTTATCTATGCGGCGCTGATGGCGTCCTCCCTCAAAAGGAGTGTTGAAGAACTCATCCAAAATCTTTCGTGCCATGTCGTGGTCTATGAAACGACCAGGCATAACCAAAACATTGGCGTCGTTGTGTTGCCGTATGAGATGGGCAATCTCCGGAATCCAGCACAAACCAGCGCGTATGCTCTGGTGCTTGTTGAGGGTCATGGCAATGCCCTCGCCAGATCCGCAGATGCCAATTCCTGGATATACCTCTCCTGATTCGATTCCTTTTGCTAATGCATGACCATAATCAGGATAGTCACAACTCTCTTCTGAGTAGGTGCCGTAGTCTTTATAGGCGACACCTTTCTCATCAAGGTACTCCTTGACAAACTGTTTTAAGGCAAAGCCAGCGTGGTCACTGGCTAAGCCTACGGTCTTGATATCCATAATGGAATTAACGGTTCAAGAATGCCTTTACTTGCTTGTATACGTTCTCGCCGGTGTAGCCCAATTTTTCATCGAGCACCTTATAGGGAGCGGAGAAGCCGAAGCTCTTCATGCCGTAGATTTCGCTATTGGGACCAATGCCAACCAAGCCCTCAAGTGTGCAAGGAAGACCAGCGGTCATGCCGAACTTCTTCACGTTGTAGGGCAACACGCTGTCTTGATACTCCTTAGACTGACGACGGAATAAGCCCTCAGAGGGAGCGCTCACCACGCGAACCTTGACGCCATCCTTACGGAGTGCATCGCATCCAGCTTCCAAGGTGGAAACCTCTGAGCCGCTAGCGACTAAGATGACATCGGGATTCTCGTCAGAACCGGCTACGATGTATGCGCCCTTGCGAGCTTGCTCGTAATCGTTGCCCTCGGGCAACTTGGCGATGCCTTGACGAGAGAGAATGAGGGCGGATGGTGTGTCCATGTTTTCCATGGCCATGGCCCAGCATACTGTGGTTTCGTCGGCATCGGCGGGACGGAAGACGCGTACGCTGTCTTGTCCTTTGTGGTTCTGGAGTTTCTCCATCAGTCGAATCTGAGCCTCTTGCTCCACGGGCTCATGGGTAGGACCATCTTCACCTACACGGAAGGCATCATGTGTCCAAATGAACTTGACAGGTACACCCATCAGTGCGGCGATACGTACAGCGGGTTTCATGTAGTCGGAGAACACGAAGAATGTGCCCATGGCTGCGATGACTCCTCCATGAAGCATCATACCGATACACATGTCGGCCATTGTCAGCTCAGCAACGCCTGCCTGGAAGAAGGCTCCTGTGAAATCACCTTTCTGCAAGGCGTGGGTTTGCTTCAAGAATCCGTCAGTCTTATCTGAATTGGACAGGTCGGCAGAGGCACAAATCATGTTGGGCACCTGCTTGGCCAGCTCAGCCAAGCATGCGGCAGAAGCTGCGCGTGTGGCAGAACCTTCTTTCTGCTCCACCTTGCTCCAATCTACCTTCGGAGCCTTGCCGCTGAACCACTCATCCATCTGTTTCTTGAGATCCGGGTTTTGTTTAGCCCATTCAGCTTCGGCGGCTTTGCGCTTGGCAACAATGGTCTTCAACTCCTCTGCACGATCTGCATAAAGCTTCTTTACATCGTCAAAGATTACAAAGGGGTTCTCA
This sequence comes from Prevotella sp., assembly GCA_050875105.1. Lineage (GTDB taxonomy): Bacteria > Bacteroidota > Bacteroidia > Bacteroidales > Bacteroidaceae > Prevotella. The sequence goes on from JBNMMB010000018.1 coordinate 32,610, forward strand.
GGGTCGCCGCCCAGGTGTTTGATGGTGTTGATGTATGCGCCGTCTCCCAGAGGAGCACCATGTGTCTTTACATTGTGTTCATAGCTACTACCATCGGCCTTCAAGGCTCCCTTACCCATGATAGTCTTACCGATGATCAGGGTGGGGCGCTCTTGCTCTTGCTTTGCGGCATCAAGAGCTTGTCGAATCTGGGCCACATCACTTCCGTCAATCTCAATGACGTTCCAGTTCCATGCACGGTACTTGGCAGCGGTGTCTTCCTTCATGACCACATCGCACTCTGTAGACAACTGAATGTCATTGGAGTCATAGAACATGACAAGGTTGTTAAGCCCTAACACACCAGCGATACGACCAACGCCCTGAGAAATCTCTTCCTCCACAGCACCATCGGAGATGTAAGCGTAGATGGTGTGCTGCATCACGGTCTTGCCAAGACGAGCCTCCAAGAACTTTTCTGCCACAGCGGCTCCTGCGGCAATGGCATGACCTTGTCCGAGGGGACCACTTGAGTTCTCAATGCCACGGACGACATCAAGCTCGGGATGACCGGGACAGGGTGAACCCCACTGGCGAAGTTGCTCAATTTCCTCCATCTTGAAGCGGCCCTGCAAAGTGAGTGCTGCATAGAGCATCGGGCTCATGTGACCAGGATCAAGATAGAAACGGTCGCGGCCAGTCCACGTGGGATCAGTGGGATCCCAAACCATGTACTCTGAGAAAAGGACATTAATGAAGTCAGCGCCGCCCATAGCACCGCCCGGGTGTCCAGACTTGGCTTTTTCTACCATGGAAGCAGCCAATATACGGATATTATCGGCTGCATGGTTCATTACTCGAATGTCATTCATTGTTGTGATATTTATGTTTTGTTTGTTTATTATTTCTAAGTACCCTTAGTTGCAAAATTACTATTTTAAATTAAGAACAACGATTGATTTTGCAGGTATTTTAGCGCTCAAAGTGTTTTTCTTTAATTTAGCATCTTTGAAATTGCATGTTTTTACCATATTGGGATGTTCAAAATCGTTGTAGTCCATGATTTTCTTGGATGTCAGGATTTCTCCATCGACTGAAGTTACTTTGCATTTTTCAAGATTGATGGACACACTCTGTGCTTTTTCCAAGCTGGTGTTGGCTAAAGAAATGATGATCTCTCCGTTTTGCTTTTTAGCGGCAGAGACTGACACTGCGGGGATTTTTCCTTGTGTCATGCGATACATGTGACCACCATCGACATCAATGGAGTCTACCTTAACGTCCATGGGAAGGTATGTGGCCTCTTGGAAGCCACGATACATTTTGAAGACATAATAGGTAGGTGTAAGCACCATATGGCCTGAGCCTTTGGTGTCAGTAAGGATCATTGACTGAAGTACATTGACCACTTGTGCAATGTTGGCCATGTGAATGCGGTCTGTGTGGCGTTGGAAAATGTTGAGCGTCAAGGCAGCTACCATTGCGTCCCGCATGGAGTTTTGCTGATAAAGATGTCCCTTGATGGTGCCAGGTTCTTCATCCCACCACGTGCCCCATTCGTCAACCAAAAGACCTATCTTTTTCTGAGGGTCTTTCTTGTCCATGATGGCTTCATGCTTTTCGATGACATTCTCAATTTGCAAGGCTTTTCCTATGGTCCAATAGTACTCTTGGTCGTTAAAATTGAGCGCAGAACCCTTGTGGTCGCTCCAGTCCTTTACCGTGTAATAGTGTAAGGAAAGACCATTCATCCTTCCGCCCACATTGTCCATTAGCACTTTGGTCCAGTTGTAGTCATAGTCACTGGCGCCCGAAGCAATCTTGTAAAGCTTGTGGTTGTCGTAGTTGCGGCAATAGGTGGCATATCTGCGGAATAGGTCGGCATAGTATTCGGGGCGCATGTTTCCTCCGCATCCCCAACTCTCGTTTCCTACACCGAGATATTTGACATTCCATGATTTTTCTCGCCCATTTTTCCTTCGTAAGTTTGCCATGGGGGTATCGCCATCCGAAGTCATGTACTCTACCCATTTTGCCAGTTCTTCAACTGTTCCTGAACCAACGTTTCCGCTGATGTATGGCTCAGCGCCCAGCAGTTCGCATAGGTTCAGAAACTCATGTGTTCCAAAGGAGTTGTCTTCAATCGTTCCGCCCCAATTGTTATTTTGCATCTTGGGACGTTGCTCTCTTGGTCCGATTCCGTCGGTCCAATGGTACTCATCTGCAAAACAGCCGCCTGGCCAACGAAGCACAGGGACCTGGAGATCTTTCAGAGCTTGTAACACGTCACTTCTGTAACCGTCTGTGTTGGGAATGCTGGAGTTGGGGCCGACCCAAAGACCGCCATAGATGCAACTTCCTAAATGCTCAGCAAATTGACCATAGATTTCTTTGTTGATCTTGTACTTGCCCTGGTCAGCATGGATGGTGAAAGATGCATCCTGTGCGGATAGGGCGCTGGCAAATGCGAGTGTTACTGCAAAGGATGTTATTTTTTTTAGGATCATAGTGTTGATGGTGATGATAGGGTGGGGGTAGATATGCCGGTCATCAGATTTGATGAAGATAATCCGTAAATTCTGTTATTGGAGTGTTATGGCCATTCGTCTCAAACTTCAAGGAGCTTGCCTTTAAGTATTTGCGAATAAGCCATGTCTGATACCCTAAGAGAATGTTACGGATTATCCTTCATGCTAAATCTTAATCTTTGTTCTGAACGGCAGCTTGCTCGATGGCAAGTCCTTTCTTGTAACTCTCGATGTAAGCGTTGAATCCTTCCACTTCTTCTGAAGAAGGTTTCACTTCTGTGCCCTTGTTGCCGGCGAAGACCTGTTGGTCGAGGAAGTCGGCGAGGGGCTGATGCTTGTCGCTGTTAACAAGATAAGATGCCAATAAAGCCATGCCCCATGGACCTCCTTCTCCTGCTGTCTTCATGACGGAGATGGGGAGGTTGAGGGCTGCTGCCAAAATGCGCTGGCCAACCTCAGGCGTGGTGAAGAAACCACCATGTCCTGTGATACGGTCTACCTGTACATTCTCATCCTTAAACAAAATGTCATTGCCAATCTTTAGCACTGCCACGGCACCATAGAGGTTGGCACGCATGAAGTTAGCCAAGGAGAACACATCGTTGGGTGAGCGTACTATCATGGGACGTCCTTCATCAAGACCAGTGACAGGCTCGCCAGAGAAATAGTTGTAAGCCATTAACCCGCCACAGTTGGGGTCGCCTTGCAGGCTTACCTGGAAGAGCTTTGTGAACAGTTGGTTCATGTCAACCTTCTGTCCAGTCAATTCTTGGAACTGACGGAAAATGTTCACCCAAGCGTTGATGTCGCTTGTACAGTTGTTGCAGTGTACCATGGCAACGGGAGCGCCGTCTGGTGTGGTGACGATGTCGATGCTCTTGTAAGGTTTGCTAAGGTTTTTCTCCAATACAATCATGGAGAATGAAGAAGTGCCACAACTGACATTTCCTGTACGCTGGCGCACTGCATTAGTGGCAGCCATGCCTGTACCTGCATCACCCTCTGGCGGACACATAGGAATGCCTGCTTTCAAGTGACCTGTTGGATCAAGCAACTTAGCGCCTTTCTCAGTCAGACGGCCTGCATCTTGTCCGGCAACAAGCACCTTAGGCAGAATGTCGCGGAGTTTCCAGGAATAGCCCTTAGGTGCGATGAGCGCATCGAATTTTTTGACCATCTTTTCATCGTAGTCCTTGGTGTCCGGATCTATGGGCAACATGCCCGATGCGTCACCAATACCCGTTACGCGCTCTCCTGTTAATTGCCAATGAATGTAGGCGTCGAGAGTTGCAAGATAGTCGATATCCTTCACATGGCTTTCACCATCGATGATGCACTCATAGAGGTGGGAGATACTCCAACGAAGAGGAATGTTGAAGTCAAAGAGCTCGGAGAGGCGAGCGGCGGCTTTGCCAGTATTCGTGTTTCTCCATGTGCGGAAAGGTACAAGAATTTCCTGGTTTTTGTTGAATGCCATGTAACCATGCATCATGGCACTAATGCCAATGGCTGCAAGGTTTTCCAGTTCTATACCATATTGTTTGTTGACGTCTTCGCGAAGGGTGGCGTAACAATCTTGTAGGCCTTCCCAGATAGACTTGATGCTGTAAGTCCACAGACCATTCTCCAGTTGATTTTCCCATGTATGTGAACCTTGTGCGATGGGGTTGTTTCCACCATCAATAAGCACAGCCTTGATTCTTGTGGAGCCAAACTCGATACCAAGAATAGCTTTGCCTTGCTGAATAGTTTCTTTTGCCGTCATGATTTCTTTAGGTTAAAGCTCCGTTTGGCCTTTCTTGAGCTTGAGATGTTTCCATGAGACCACGGTGAATCATCAAAATTGCTCAGTCAAGTCATGACAGGAGCCTGGTTAGAAAAAATGGGCTTTGAGTCTTAACCATTTTTATACTAGAATCTTTCATTCTCTTCTTTCTTTCTGCTGAGACTGATTTTGATTCAAGTGTTTTGGTTAAAACTCAAAGCCCATTATGGATTAGCGGAGAGCCTTGTTGAGCATGTAATACATCTCGTTCCAACGGAGCTCCTTGCGGAACTGTTCGTAGTCGGTGTCCTTATTGATGATGCATGCCTCTACATCGAAGATCTCTGCGAAGTCGCGCCAATACTCGTCGGTCAAGCCAAATGAGAAGCAGCTGTGGTGTGTGCCGCCTGCGTTCATCCAGCAACCAACACCCACTTCGAAGGTGGGCTCGGGAATCCACAGGGCTGAAGCCACGGGGAGCTTTGGCAGAGGCTTAGACTTGATGAGGTTGACGTCATTGGCGATGAGGCGGAAGCGGTTGCCCATGTCAACAACTGTAGTGGTGACACCATGTCCTTGCTTGGTGGTGAACACCAAACGAGCGGTCTCGCTCTTGCGCACACCAATACCCAGGAAGTGCACCTCCAGGCGAGGCTTCTCCTCTGCGATGTCAGGGTTAATCTCCAGCATGTGGCTCTCGAGGATGGAAGTGTTGTCTCCATCGAAGTTCAGTGTGTAGTCCTCCAGGAACGACGTGCCAGCATTCTCCAAGCCTTGGCTCATGAACCATGTTGTGCGATAGAGGCAAGCGCTCTTCCAGTCGCCCTCGGCACCGAAACCGTAGCCATCGTGCATAAGGCGCTGAGAAGCCAATCCCGGAATTTGGTCGAAGCCATGGCCTGTCTCCTCGACATTCACGTCGCCCAAGTCGTCGAAGTTAGTGGTGAAGCCCTTTGCTCCATAAGCCTTCAGAACGGCACGGAGGGTGAGTTCTGCCTTGGCTGCGTTCCAAATCTTCTTGTAGCCCAAAGATTTCTCGTCCTTGAGTTCGTCGGCTACGACATACTCCTTGAAATAGACGTCGTGAACAAGAGCTGTGACGTCTTCATCCTTCACCTTATCGAAGAAATCGAGAACAGTGGAGAACTGCACATAGTCCACATGGTAGCCAAAGACTTGCTCAAAAGCGACCTTGTCGCCATCGGTCACGGCCACATTGTTCATCTGGTCACCGAAGCGGATAATCAAGCAGTCTTGAGCGTCGGCCACACCAGCGCAGACACGCTCCCACACTGCGATGTGGTCTTGTGTCTTTTGGTCTTTCCAATAGCCGATGACTGTCTTGCGCGGCTTGCGCAGACGAGAGAGAATGTGTGCATACTCGCGGTCACCATGTGCACTCTGGTTGAGGTTCATGAAGTCCATGTCCATGGTGTCATACGGGATCTTCTCATTGTATTGTGTGTGGAGGTGCAGCAATGGCTTACGCAGGATTTGCATGCCCTTGATCCACATCTTAGCTGGTGAGAAAGTGTGCATCCAGCAGATGACGCCTACGCACTTCTCGTCAACGTTGGCGCGGCTCATTACGTCGGCAACCTCTTTGCTGGAGTTTGCTGTACCTTTGTAGACCACCTTGATGGGCAAGCGACCTGAGTTGTTCAGACCGTCAACCATCTCCTTGGAATGACCGTCAACTTGCTTGACTGCGTCGCCTCCATAAAGGAGCTGGGCGCCTGTGACAAACCACACTTCAAAATTTTCGAATGCTTTGATCATAGTTGTTTAGTTTTAATTATTGGTTGATTTTGAAATCTAATGAAATCCGAAATGAAGTCTACTCTCTTCGAAAGACTGCATGATTATTTTTTCTTCTTTTGTCCGTAATAAGCGTTGGGGCCATGCTTGCGGCTGAAGTGCTTCTCGACGAGCAGAGGGTTCATGGTCGTCTTAGGGTTGACGGAGAAAGAGACGAAAGCCATCTTGGCAACTTGCTCAGCGACTACAGCGTGATAAACGGCCTCATCTGGATTTTTCCCCCACGTGAAAGGACCGTGGTTCTTGACGAGTACACCAGGCGTGTGCACGTAGTTGATGTTGTCTTTCTGGAACTTGTTTACAATCACCACGCCTGTATTGTACTCGTACTCAGCCATCATGTCTGCTGTCATGTCGTCGGTGCAGGGAATAGCGTCGTGGAAATAGTCGGCATGAGTGGTGCCGATGCTGGGGATGTCAAGGCCGGCTTGTGCCCATGCTGTTGCATAAGTGGAGTGGGTATGGACCACGCCACCGATTTCCGGGAAATTGCGGTAGAGCACCAAGTGCGTAGGTGTGTCGCTTGAAGGATTGAGATCTCCTTCCACTACTTTGCCAGTCTCCAGGTCGACCACGACCATGTCGCTAGCTTTCATCGTGTCATAACTCACCCCTGAAGGTTTGATGACGACAAGACCTTTCTCGCGGTCAATGCCCGACACATTGCCCCATGTGAAGAGCACCAAATTGTGCTTCACCAAGTCAAGATTGGCTTGGAAAACTTTTTCTTTTAATTCCTCTAACATATCGTTTGTTGTTTTATGGTTCGTTCTGTTATAATATCGTGTGCTCCCAGTGTTTATTATAACCTAAAGCTGGGTGCGTCATTGTATGCTTGCTGGTTGAAGCGGTACAAGGCTGCGCCTCTTTTGGACGTCATCTTGTCAATATGCTCCGTTTTTTCTATGACATCAATTTGTTTGATGCGTTTTCTGAAATTGCGCTTGTCTATCTCGTGTCCAAGTATGGCTTCATAGACATGTTGTAGTTGTGTCAGTGTGAACAGGTCCGGCAAGAGATTAAAACTTAATGGTTCTGTTTTGATGCGTTGTCGCAACATTTGTACCGCATCATGTACCATTTTATTGTGGTCTGAGTACATGTGCGGAAGTTTTTCGAATGGTACCCATTCAAGTCCGTATTGGTGGAGGCGTTTGTCATCATAGTCTTTTACGTTGATGAGCGCACAATAGGCGACAGAGATAACGCGTTCACCTGGGTCACGGTCAATGGCACCATAAGTTCCGGCCTGTTTCATGTATAGATGGTCAAGGCCGGTTAGTTCAAACAGCACTCTGTGTGCTGCTTCATCTATGTTTTCGTTGGAATTTACAAAGCCACCATACAGAGACCATTGTCCACGCCCTGGGTCCATTTTTCTTTTTCCGATCAGAACCTCAAGTTGAACCCCATCGAAACCGAAGACTATGCAGTCTACGGAAACGAAAAATCTTGTATGTTCGTTGTAATATCCAGTCATATAAGTTTGTGAGTGTTATTAACTGTTTGATGAATGTTGTCTGTTATAATCATTACAAGCTCTTCGGAGTGTTTCTCTGAAGAGACTTGTAATGATCATATTTGCGTTAAACGTTGTTTACCAGAAGTACCAGTAGAATGCAGCGCAGAGGCCAATTACGATAAGTGAGCCAATGATATCGAATGCACTCCAACTCTCACGAATAGACTTCTTGAAATCTGCGGTAAAGGTGATAGCCTCCACTTGTTCCTTGCTTGGTGCAGGAGTGAAGCAACTTACCACAATCATGAAGATGATGAGGAATACGAGCAACCAGCACTCAAACACCAACCAATTCGTCTGCCAGAACCATGTTGTTGCATTCCAAAAGGCGCCATCCATTGTTGCTTTTCCAGTGTCGGTTATAACGTTAGTGACAAGGCGGAGCATACCGATGAGGAAGCCTACGATCATGGTGTATTCACCTGCCTTCGGAGTGATTTTCTTAAAGAAGATGCCCATGGCAAACACAGCTACCATTGCTGGAGCCAAGAGTGACTGAATACCCTGGAGGTAATTGTACAACGTGTCCATCTTCATCATAATTGGTAGCCACGCAAAGCCGAGTATAACAACAACCACCGTGGCTATACGGCCGACGAGAACGTAGTGAGCTTCGCTCATGCCCTTCTTCAAAGGCTTATAGAAATCCTCGGTGAAGAGGGTGGCGCAACTGTTGAAGAAAGCTGCCAAGGAGGCTACAAGGGCACAGATGAAACCGATTGTTACAATGCCTTTGATACCTGCAGGAAGCACTTGCTTTACCATGAGTGCAAAAGCAGCATCTGTGTTGGTCATGTGGATGACACCCTTCTGGGCCAAAGCGGCGGCAATCATTCCTGGGATGAGGAACATGAAGCAAGGGAGCACTTTAAAGAAACCAGCAGCAATAGTACCGCGACGTGCACGTCTCATGACATCCTCGTTTTTCTCACCGGGAACCTGTCCAAGTACACGCTGGACAATATGCTGGTCTGTGCACCAATACCAAAATCCTATGATGGTAGCACCCAGGAATACAACGAAGCCTGGATACTCTTGATACATGGAGTCGCCTTGTTCCCAGTGGAACATGTGGGTTGTTCCGTATCCATTGTTCAATTTGCTGCAATAGTCCATCATGTCAGTCCAACCAGCGGAAATGCTGCCTCCGCCAAGGGTGGCCAAACCTAGGAAAAGAACCAAGAATGAACCAATAACAAGAATAGGGGTTTGGATGGTGGAAAGCGTCATTACGCCTTTCATGCCGCCAAATACTGTAAATATGGTGGTAAGAATTATTAAGCCGATGGCGCCGACCCAGAAGTTCAGGCCCCAAAGGAACTCAAAGAAAATACCTCCAGTCAATGCCGTGACACTGACCTTGGTGAGTATATAGGCTACGAGAGTGATGATGGAAAGCCACGATCCTGTGCGTTTAGTATAGCGGAATTTCAAAAAGTCGGGCATCGTGATGATCTTACCCATCTTGTTGATAAGCAACTGGTAGAACGGTACAAACAACCATCCCAAGATAAGAATCATCCAGCCTTGCATCTCCCAGTGAGCCATGCCCACGCCACTCTTTGCGCCGGTGCCAGCCAATCCTACGAGGTGTTCCGACCCGATATTTGCGGCGAAGATGGCCATACCAATGACATACCAAGGCTCGCCCTTGCCAAAGAGATAAGCAGAAGAGTTTTCACCTTTTTGTGCTCTTCTGTCTTTGATAATCGCATGCCAAACAGCCCATATCACGCCGATGATGCCAATGGCGAGTACAGCCCAGTCAAGCCATACGAATTCATGTGAATTCCAGTTCATTGTTCTTGTTGGTTAGATTAAGATATTGTTAATGTTTAGTTGTTACTTAACAGAGAACTTGTAAACCAAGTGGCTATAGTATTTCTCACCTGGTTTCAGGTAAGGATTTGAGATTTCCCAACCCTTTGTCTTGGCAGTGATTTTTGTGGGGCTGTCGGGATACTTCTGGCTCTCGAAACAAACGCTCACGTGCTTAGGATATTTTGTGCCATGCTTGCAGGCTATGCCTGTGCCCTGGAAGTTACCTGTGTAGACTTGGATGCCCGGCTCGTTTGTGAACACCTCAAGCAGAATACCGGTCTTTGGCGAGTAGAGACTTGCGGCTACTTGTGTGTCGTCACCCTTACCGTTCTTGAATGTGTTCAAACACCAGTTGTGGTCGTAGCCTGTGGCGTTGCGAATCTGGTCATAAGTGGTGTCGACAATGGTCTCTCCGATGGCATGAGCCTTGCGGAAGTCCATGGGTGTACCCGCCACATCCTTGATTTCGCCAGTTGGAATGTACTTGGCGTCAGACGGAGTGAACTTGTCGGCATTAATGTACATCACTTGGTCAACGCCCTCCTTAGAAGGATCGCCATTCAAGTTGAAGTAAGAGTGATTGGTCATGTTGATGACGGTTTCCTTGTCTGTTGTGGCTCCGAAGGTGATGTCAAGGGTGTTGTCACTCTTCACTACATAAGTGGCTGTAGCCTTCACAGTTCCAGGGAACCCATTCTCGCCATCGGGAGCTGTGATGGCGAAGGTCACTGAACTGTCGGTCTTCGTCTGGATGTCATAAACCTTGTTCAGCCAGCCTGTGTTTCCTCCGCCATGGAGGCAGTTGCCATTGTCGTTGGCACGCAGCTTGTACTCCTTGCCTTCTACGGTAATCTTAGAATCTTTGATGCGGTTGGCGTAGCGTCCTACACTTGATCCATAGTCTGAGGGACTGTTGAGTGTGTCGGCATATTGCTTGATGTTGTCATAACCCAATACCACATCAGTAGGCTTGCCGTCCTTGTCGGGTACGCAGATGCTGACCACGCGTCCTCCATAATTGGTGAGGCAAACCTCCATGCCGTTGTTGTTCTTGATTGTAACCAGCTCTGTCTTCTTGCCATTCAGTGTAGTGTCGAAGTTGGCAGGATTTAGACCTGATACGGTTTCGCCGGTAGCTTTATCTCCACCAGCGCACGATGTCAAAGCGATGACAGCCAGCCCTGCTCCAAACATCAGATTCCTTAAGTTTTCCATACGAAAGTGTTGTTAGTTGATTGGTTCTTGTTATTTGCGGGTAAAGATACGACTTTTTCACGAAAGTTGTATCATTTTTCGCTTGTTTTTTTTGTAAAAGGGTTATTTTTACACTTGTTGACATATGTCAAGTGTAATTTTGCCTTGCTCTTTTGTCAAATGGCCACTATAACGTTGAGTTTATGATGGCAAAGCCAACCTTCGAATTAGGCAAGTATAAAGTATAAAAAAGGTTCTTCCGTTAAATGCGTAGACGCTTGTCGTGTAGGGCGTATAGCTTTAGCGTGAAGAACTCGTCGTTTCTGAACCCGTACATTTGTCTTTTCAGCACTTTTATCTTGTTGTTAATGCCTTCTGTAGGCC
>JBNMMB010000019.1:0-42106 GCA_050875105.1 Prevotella sp.
AAGTTAATCTTAGGGTACCTTAGCTCAGGTGGTAGAGCAATGGACTGAAAATCCATGTGTCCTTGGTTCAACTCCAAGAGGTACCACGAAAAAAGCCGGACTTTTCTATTTTAGAAAAGTCCGGCTTTTTTCGTGGTATCTTTGGCATCAGATGCGTTGTACTTGTTTAACGCCTTTCACTGTTTTCAGTTTCTTGATGAGCGATTGCAGACGCGTTGTGTCTTCCAGTTGCACCACTAGATTGCCAGAGAATAATCCGTCATGGCTGTCAATGTTGATAGCGCGCATGAGAATTTTCTCATCTTTAGAGATAATATTGGAGATGTTGGAGATGATTCCGATGTCATCGTTTCCTATTACCCGCAACGTGATGGCATACTGAGATGTTCCCTTTCCGCTCCAGCGAGCGCGCACAACCCTGTAGCCGAAACGCCTACGCATCTCTGGTGCATTGGGACAATCGATACGATGTATCTTGATACCGCCACCAGCTGTGACGAAGCCAAAGATCTTATCACCATAGATGGGGTGACAACAGGGTGCTAACTGGTAGTCGATACCCTTTAGGTTGCGGTCTATGGTGAGTACATCATCGCTTTGGTGCGCGAGCTCCTCTTCAGGATTCTCATATTCAAACTCCTCAGCCGAACGAGCTTCATGATCCTTGCCGTGACCCTCCTGGTGGGTACGCACCTCCACATATTTATCGATGATGTCGTTGGGGTCGAGCTTTCCGTCTGCCACCTGCTTGTAGAAGTCGGATACCTCCTTATAGCCCATCTTCTTGATGAGATGCCCCATGATGCTCTCATCGATGTCGATTTTCTTGTTTTTGAACCGGCGCTCTAGCAACTCCTTGGCGAACAATCCGTCCTTGGCTTGCGTTTCCTTGAGGGCCAATCTGATTTTTGAGCGTGCCTTGGTCGTGGTTGCAATGTTAAGCCAATCGCGCTTGGGTGTTTGGTTGCTCTGCGTGATGACCTCCACACTGTCGCCCGAATGGAGTTCCTCGCGCATGGGCACCACCTTACCATTGACGCGTCCACCCACACACTTGTTACCAATCTTGGAGTGGATGCGATAGGCGAAATCGAGAACCGTTGCGCCAGCAGGAAACTTGAAAAGGTCACCCTTTGGAGTGAAAACGTACACCTCTTCAGGCGCAAGCGACATTTTGAAGCGGTCCATAACCTCCAGATTGTCGCCAGCCTCCAAGGCCGACCTGATGTTGGCCAACCACTCATCCATCTGCCCACCGCTCTTGATGCCTTTGTAGCGCCAGTGGGCAGCTAATCCGTGCTCTGCGATGTCGTCCATACGTTCTGTGCGAATCTGAACCTCCACCCACTTGTTCTCCGGGCCTAGCACAGTGATGTGAAGGCTCTCGTAGCCGTTGGACTTGGGCACCGACAGCCAGTCGCGCAACCTCTTGGGGTTGGGTTGATACATGTCAGTGACAATGGAGTAGACCTGCCAACATTGTTGTTTCTCCATTTCGAGTGGAGAGTCGAGTATGATGCGTATGGCAAAGAGGTCATAGATTCCCTCAAATCCACACTTCTGCTTCTTCATCTTTTGCCAGATAGAATGGATGGACTTGGTGCGCCCTTTCATGTGGAATTTCAGTCCAGCGGCTATTAACTTCTCTTGGATAGGGCCGATGAACCGCTCGATATAAGCGTCGCGTGATCGTTTGGTAGCGTTTAGCTTGTCCTTGATCATATAGTAAGCATCGTGCTCCAAGTATTTGAGTGACAAGTCTTCCAGCTCACTTTTCAGTGTGTAGAGGCCAAGCTTGTGAGCCAAAGGCGCATAAAGATAGCTAGCCTCTTCCGACACTTCGTGGCGTGCGGCTTCTTGCTTGACATCGCGGATCTGCCGCATAATGTTCACGCGGTCTGCTATCATGATGAGAATAACGCGCATGTCCTCGGCAAAACTCAACAACAGGTTGCGGAAATTTTCGCTTTCGATAACTGGATTCTTCTCATATAGTCGTTGTATCTTAACCAGCCCCTTAACGATGCGGGCCACACTGTCGCCAAACAGCTTTTCGATTTCCTCGTGATCGCTTTCATCGGCTACACTGCCATAGAGCAATGTAGCAATAACGCCATCGCGTCGCAGCCCAATCTCGTCGACAGCGATGAGTGCCGTCTGCAAGGCAGTAAGAATGGGGTTGAGGCCGAACACGTCGCGATGGACGTGTCCGCCAAGCATAGCTTGGTGGATGTATTGACGGATGTTCTGCTCGTCATGTTCTTCCAAAGAATTGCCAATGGCCTTACGCAGATGCTGGACGATCAGGACAGATGTCCGGGCCTCCTCTGGTGTGAATGTGAATTTCTCTTCCATGGGCATTTTGCTTATTAGTGCATATTCTCAGTCTCTTTCCATGCAAAGTTATGAAAAATTAAAGATGCAGAGAAAAGGAACTAACAAAAAATTGTTAACTTTGCACAATGAGGAATCCGATACGCACAAAAACGTCGCCCCAAGAGCGAGGGTGTGAGAGGAATACAACGGGACAGGGGAATTTGAGGTTAACCTTTTATAAAGGTCATATCTTAACAAGAAAAATAAATTCGAATGGGAAAGATTGCTTTGATTACAGGTGCCACAAGTGGAATAGGAGAGGCGTGCGCCTGTCGTTTTGCCCAAGGCGGTTATGATGTCATCCTTACCGCTCGCCGCGAGGATAAACTGAAGCTGGTGGCTAACCAGTTGGTGAAAGATGGCGCAAGGGTCCTTGCGTTGGCTTTTGACGTGCGTGACCGAGAGGCAGCACGTACTGCCATAGAGAATCTACCGGATGACTGGCGAGAAATAGATGTACTGGTGAATAACGCCGGTTTAGCCCGTGGGCTAGAACCCGCCTACGAAGGCGACTCTTGCGATTGGGACCAAATGATTGATACAAATATTAAGGGGTTGCTGACGATGATTCGTCTAGTGGTGCCAGGCATGGTAGAGCGCAACCGGGGCCATGTGATCAACATCGGATCAGTGGCCGGCGACGCTGCTTACGCCGGCGGCAATGTATATTGCGCCACCAAGGCTGCGGTGAAGACTATCACCGACGGTCTGCGTATCGATGTGGCCGAGAGTCGCGTGCGTGTCACAAACGTGAAACCTGGTTTGGTGGAAACCAACTTCTCCAACGTCCGTTTCCATGGCGACGAGCAGCGTGCCAACCACGTGTACGATGGCATAGAGCCCCTGACGGGTGACGACATTGCCGACGTGTGCTTCTATGCCGCTGCAGCGCCGCCACACGTGCAGATTGCTGAAGTATTGGTGTTGGCCACTCACCAGGCTAGTGGCTCAGTGATTAAGCGCAACGTCAAACAGGAATAGGGCTATTTAAGGAATGCCATAGTAGACGACACAGCCTGACAGACAATTAAAAATTGCAAAGAAATCGACGTTTCCTTTGAAGACCTGAGTTATTTCATTATATTTGTCACTAATTATGGGCATATTATATATAGTACCCACACCCGTGGGAAACATGGAAGACATGACGCTTCGGGCCATCCGCATCTTGAAGGAGGCCGATTTGGTGTTGGCAGAGGACACACGTACATCTAGTGTCCTTCTCAATCATTTCGACATCCACAATCATCTGATGTCGCATCATAAGTTCAATGAGCATGGCACATCGCCTGCTATCGTGAACAGGTTGCTGGCCGGCGAGACGATAGCATTGGTCAGCGATGCAGGAACGCCAGGAATCAGTGACCCTGGTTTCTACCTGGCACGCGAGGCTGTCAAGGCAGGTGTCACCGTCCAGACCTTGCCAGGCGCCACAGCTTGTATCCCTGCCCTGGTATCGTCGGGACTGCCGTGTGACCGGTTCTGTTTTGAAGGCTTTTTGCCACAAAAGAAGGGGCGACAGACATGTCTCGAAAGCTTGAAGGGTGAGCCGCGCACCATGATCTTCTATGAGTCACCTTATCGGTTGGTGAAAACGCTCAAGCAGTTTGCAGAAACTTTTGGTAGTGATCGTCAGGTTAGTGTGGCTCGTGAGGTGTCGAAGGTGCACGAAGAACATGTGCGTGGCACGCTTGAGGAGGTGATAAGCCACTTTGAAGAGCATGAACCCAAGGGCGAGATTGTCATCGTGCTAGCTGGCAACGATGAACCTGATGCAATTGGTGGTAAGGCCTCATATAGTGGCAAGGAAAAACCTATGAAAACTAATGAGGAGCTCTTGCATGAGATGCTCTATGGGAAAAAGAAATGTTAGAAACCTCAGCCCCACCTAAAAGGAATCAGTATGAGAACTTGGTTGATGACAGTTGTTGTTCTGTTGTGTGCATGCATGGTCAGTTGTGGAGAGAAGCGCCCGCAACAGACTATTGCCCAACGTGTGACACCAAACGATTCGTTGGAACAAATCATTGCTCAGCGTGATGATGAAATCAACGATATGATAGCCACGCTCAATGACATCCAGCTTTGTTTCAGGGAAATCAATGAGGCGGAGGATAAAGTGAATTTGGCCAAAGATGGGGAAGGGGCAGACAAGACGCAACTGATACGCGAAAACATTAAGTTTATCTCGAGCCGAATGGAGGAAAATCGAGCACTAATCAAGAAATTGCAAGATCAATTGCGAACTAGCGGATTTAAGGGCGACGAGATGAAAAAAATCATCAACAACATGTTGGTGCAACTCAACGACAAGGATAAACAATTGCAACAACTGCGCGAGGAACTAGATGCCAAAGATATCCATATTGCTGAACTGGACGAGACCATCAACAACCTCAACAGCAATGTGTCAGACTTGAAGACCGAGACCGAGGAGAAGGCGCAGACTATCAACACACAGGACAAGATACTCAACACGGCATGGTTTGTATTTGGCACGAAAAAGGAGCTGAAAGACCAACGGATAATAGTGGACGGAAAGGTGTTGCAGTCAAGCTTCAACCACAATTACTTCACAAAGATTGATATTAGAGTGACTAAAGAAATCAAACTCTATTCCAAATCGGTCACCCTGTTGACAAGCCATCCTGTGGGCAGCTATACATTGCAGCGAGACGCCACACAGCAATATGAGTTGCGTATCACCAATCCTCAACAGTTCTGGAGCACAAGCAAATATTTGGTCATGTTGGTCAAGTAAGAGCCAATGTCGATTATCTCTTTGATTGGAAGAATTGTTGCATCATGCGCCTGCAGTCATCTTCGAGCACACCCGGAGTTACGGCACACTTAGGGTGAAGTGCATGTGGGGCCAACCGTTGGTATCCCCGTTTCTCGTCAGGTGTTCCAAACACCACTCTCCTTATCTGCGCCCATCCGATGGCACCGGCGCACATGACGCATGGTTCCACGGTGACATACAATGTGCAATCTGTCAAGTATTTGCCGCCTAGCAGATTGGCGGCAGCCGTGATGGCCTGCATCTCGGCATGAGCGGTCACGTCGTGCAAGGTCTCGGTGAGGTTGTGGGCACGGGCGATAACCCTCCCGTGAGACACGATGACAGCGCCAATGGGTATTTCCCCGTCCGATAAGGATTGCCTTGCTTCTTGTAAGGCCAAATGCATGAAATGTTCGTCTGTCTGTTGTTGAGCTGAGAGTGGCATGATGATAATTTTTAGCAAAAGTACGAATTTTATTTTGATGAGTAATTGCTTTTTGCTATTTTTGCACGAAAATCAACATTGACGATATGGCCGCACACAACGACTTAGGCAAATGGGGTGAGGAATATGCCGCCACATACTTGCAAAAACAAGGGTACATTATCATGGACCGCGACTGGAGATATGGTCGCAGCAAAAGCGACATTGACATCATCTGCAAGACACCCGACATGAGAACAGTGGTGTTTGTGGAGGTGAAGACACGTTCGCATGAGGAGATTATGGCACCCGAAGATGCAGTTAACGTACAGAAAGTACGTCGAATTGGGCGCGCAGCCGACCATTATGTGAAGATGTACAATATCGTAGAGGAATTGCGCTTCGATATCTTTACCATCATCGGTTATCAAAACAGCAGCACTATTAAAATCAACCACATAGAACATGCTTTCAATCCACTCCTTGTATAATAAGCTTGTCACGAAAGACAGACCAAAAGATTATTTGCTGTTAGAGGTTGACAAGACTGACAGCACCAACTTACATGTGCGTGAGATGGCACAATTAGAGGAAACCGCAAATGGCCATTCTGTCGCCCCCGTAGTGGTGTTGTCGACCGATTATCAGACGGCGGGAAGAGGACAAGGCACCAACTCGTGGGAAAGCGAACAAGGAAAGAACCTGCTGTTCTCAGTTCTGATCCATCCGACGATGGTTCCTGTGCAGCGTCAATTTCTGCTCTCGATGATGGGAGCATTGGCGCTTAAGGAGGCCTTGGAGGCCTATGTGAGTGAGGACATTACGCTTAAGTGGCCGAATGACATCTATTGGAAAAACAAAAAAATCAGCGGTACGCTTATTGAGACGTCGCTTTCCCGAGGACATATCAAGGACTGTGTCTTTGGAGTGGGACTCAATGTGAATCAGACTTCATTTTCCACAGCTTTGCCTAATCCAGTCTCCTTATGCCAAATTATGGGTCATGAT
This sequence comes from Prevotella sp., assembly GCA_050875105.1. Taxonomy (GTDB): domain Bacteria; phylum Bacteroidota; class Bacteroidia; order Bacteroidales; family Bacteroidaceae; genus Prevotella. The sequence goes on from JBNMMB010000019.1 coordinate 6,591, forward strand.
GTGGACCGTAAGGAACTGTTGGACTGTGTCATGAAGTCATTCGTCAAGTATTACAAGTTGATGGGAGAGGGTGGATATGCCGACATATCAGCACTCTATCACGAAGCGTTGTACCGCAAGCACGGCTTTTTCGCCTATCAAGACCAGAATGGGACCTTTGAGGGCGCAATAGTCGAGGTAGAAGACTGTGGCCACTTGGTGTTGCGTGATCGCGAGGGACATATACGCGAATATGCGCTCAAGGATGTGCAGTTCATTATTTAGTCAACAATATTATAGATTGTAATTTTATCATTAAATAAACCACAATGGCAAGATTTAATCGCATACTTCTTAAGTTGTCAGGTGAGAGCCTGATGGGTAAACAGAGTTATGGCATAGACCCCGAGCGCTTAGCCGACTATGCTCGCCAGATTAAGGAAATTCATGAGATGGGCATCCAGATTGGCATCGTCATCGGCGGTGGCAACATCTTCCGAGGCCTATCAGGATCGCAGAAAGGTTTCGACCGCGTCAAGGGCGACCAAATGGGCATGTGCGCAACTGTGATTAACTCGTTGGCACTCAGTTCGGCATTGGGAGCCATTGGTGTGAAAGCCAAGGTTATGACGGCTATCCGCATGGAGCCCATCGGCGAGTTCTATAATAAGTGGAAGGCCGTTGAGGCTTTGGAAAATGGATATGTCTGCATCTTCTCAGCCGGGACTGGCAACCCTTACTTTACAACAGATACTGGCAGTTCGCTCCGAGGCATCGAAATCGAGGCGGACGTGATGCTTAAGGGCACACGTGTGGATGGCGTTTACACCGCTGATCCAGAAAAAGACCCATCTGCCGAAAAATTCACAAAAATCACATACCAGGAGGTGCTGAAGCGTGGGCTGAAGGTAATGGACCTTACAGCCATCTGCATGTGCCAGGACAATCATTTGCCTATCTATGTCTTCAACATGGATGTGGTCGGCAACTTAAAGAAAGTGCTCGATGGCGAAGAGATTGGCACATTAGTGTATTAAACGAAGTTTGTTTGGGCTTTCCCAAACATTACGTGGATGTTTTTTGTTGGACAACATCCATTACTTGACGACAACCACTATGTGAATGGTGCTTATGTCCGACAAGTAGTTTAAGAAAAAGAGAGCAGGAGGCAAACACCACTATCAGTGTTTACCTCCTGCTCGTTTTTTCCATGTCAATATATAAGATTAGAATGGATGTTCATCTGTCGTCCACTCGTCGTCCGAATTGAGGTCAACATAAACGTCGCCTTTGCTGTCAGCATTGCGGTTAAACAGTCGGCCCTTGTAGAGGGTGATCACATTGCGCTGGATAGGAACGTTGGAAATGTTTTCCTCCACTAGCACATTGTTACCTTTGTCATGTGTGGTTATTTGCAGGTTCAAGCCTTTATTGTCTGCTTTTGGAAAGGTGTATATGTCGAAGCTCTTTTGCTTGCCAATCATGTCGGAGGTAATGTCGAAATTAGCATATTGAGAAGAATTGACACAGCCTACACCGTTTATAGCATCTAAGGTGGAACTTCCTCCTTTATAATAGAAACGCACCAACTTCACATTACTTGTCACTGTGTCGGTTGTTTGCAAGCGCACCATTGCTACAACACGTTTTAGTTTGATTTGGTAAGTGCTATCATTGTTGACTACGACATTGCCACCATACCAAAACGTGTCAGTAACCTTGTCCTTATTGGTAAAAGTTACTTTATTGGGATCTGTCATTGTTGGGTTGCTTTCACTGCTGTGTGCCAATACTACCAACTGGTATTCTCCGGGCTTTAGTGACAAGTTGAATGTTCCAAAGTTTGCATCTGTGGCAAGCTGGTTGATTTGTTGCAGCCTTTCTCCATTTTGGTAGACGGCAAAGTTAAGCCGATTACAAGCCATTCCGATATTAGTCCCGCGCGTGGCATCAGTTACACCAAAAGGGATTTGTTCAAACTGAGTGACGCGGAATCGGAGTTTAGCGCCATCGCCTTTGATGTCTCCGTCTTCGTCATCAAACACAGCCTTTTGACACGAAAGAAGTGCAACGCCGACGAAGGCCAACATTAATAGGTTTGTTAGTTTCTTCATTTCTAATTTTATAAATTTGTATGCAAAGATACAACTATTCTTATCAAATGATCATAAAAAACAGAAAAAACATTCAGCCTAATACAAAAAACATTTCCATACTCTACGAAATGGAGGTCCGCTCTGTCATAATATGCAAAAAGAAGGGGTTTGGCTCAGCGTGTAACACCTTTGCCCCGAATGTGTAACACCATGTGTAACACCTTTTGGTATTCTTCTGTACTGTTGTGTCCTCTTCTGTCACCTAGGATATGCCCCCACCGAGAAGTTAGACATTGTATTAAACCTCTAAATAACCTCTTGATTTTGTGGCACTTACCGCTGTAAGTATAGCTTAATATAATGAAAAAGAGGACTTTACCTAAGTAAAATCCTCTTCTTTTCAAATGTCTTGATTGAATGTCTTAGTGACCCGCATGGGGCTCGAACCCATGACCCCAACATTAAAAGTGTTGTGCTCTACCAACTGAGCTAGCGGGTCTTTAGACTTTAGAAATTCTAGCAATTTCTTTTGTCTATCGGACTTTAGTTTACCCTATTTCCAAATCCGACTGCAAAGTTACTTTAATTTGTTGACATGTGCAAATTATTGGGAAAGTTTTTTCTTGGACGGTCTTTAGTTTTTTTATTATATAGTTTTTTATTGATAGGGATTGAGAAAGCAAATGAAGACTTTCCTGACTTTCTTGGATTTCTTATCATGGACACAGGATAACTCATAGAATTTGTGTAATTTTGCACTCAAATTATGATTTGATCGGAATGAATTTATGTATGAAAGTCAACCTGCTGGTTGTTGGCATGCTTTGTGTGTCAGCGAATTTTGTGTCAGCGCAGACTTTGGAAAGTGAAAAAACTGTTGCTTCTATTATCCAAGCGGACAGCGCACTGACAATTGATGACCAGTTGCAACAACTGGCCACTCGACTCATGCGCAACAAGCAGGGAAGCATTATAGCCATCCAACCATCGACAGGGCGAATATTAGCCATGGTCAGCCATGACCGTGTGGATACTGGCATTGACCGTGCTATTTCCGCTGTTTATTCTCCAGGCTCCACATTCAAAGTGGCGCAAGCCATGGAGATGTGTTCTGAGGGGACACTCAATGCGGACAAGACCTATCCTTGCAACAAAGGATTTTATTTCAACCGCATCCACATAGGCTGTCATGCCCACCGCGCTCCCTTGCCATTGGTGCAGGCCATTGGTCAGTCGTGCAACTCCTATTTCTGCAAAGCTTTCCAAGAGATGATTGACAATCGCAAGGCTTATCTCACCAAGTATCGTGCAATCAATCGTTGGGCGCGTTACATGCACAGCTTTGGACTAGGGCACAAGCTTGGTGTGGACTTGCCCAATGAGGCCAGTGGAGTCATTCCTGACTCGGCCTCGCTCAACGCCCACCATGGCAATTGGAACGGCACCACAATCATGTGGGTGGGTATGGGGCAAGGAGAAGTGAAGACCACGTCCCTTCAACTCTGCAACTTGGCAGCTCTCATAGCCAATAGGGGCTATTACTTCATTCCGCATATCCATGACTCGACGGCCCATCGACCTCTTGACCCTAAGTATCTCGTCCCCCATCGTGCATTAGTCACCGACGAGGCTATGCGCTTGGTCGTGCAAGGCATGAGGGCTTGCGTAGTGAACGGGACAGCCGCCAGTATCAACACGTCAGCCTATGCCATATGTGGTAAGACTGGAACGGCTGAAAACGAAGGCCATGACCATTCGATCTTTATGGGGTTTGCACCCATGGAACGTCCGAAGATCGCCGTGAGCGTATATGTGGAGAATGGTGGTTTTGGAGCTGACTTGGCAGCCCCTCTTGCCTCCTTGATCATGGAACAATACATCACAGGGAAATTATCCGAGGCATCCGAGAAAAAAGCCAGCCGATGGGAAAACAAGACCGTCAAGGTGACGCCTGTTGAGGTGCCTGTGAATTTTGATGATTTATAAGTTTCTATTGAACGAGAAAGAGCCACTTGCGCTTTGTGCAAGTGGCTCTTTCTCGTTGACGGTCATGGTTTGATTGTAAAGTCAAACCTCAGTCCTCCGCCTGGATTGATATTCACTGTGATGTTGCCACTGTGTACGATGACCGCGTTCTTGACAATGGCCAGTCCCAGGCCTGTTCCTCCCATTTTGCGGCTTCGTCCCTTGTCTACACGATAGAAACGCTCGAAGAGGCGTGGCAAATGTTCTGGGGCAACGCCCACACCATTATCACTGAACGTAAAGTGCCACATATCTTTATCTTTGTGTGCCGTGAGCGTTATACTCTTTCCCACGCCGGCATAGGCTATAGCGTTATCGGTCAGGTTTCGGAAGATGCTATAAAGCAAGCTTCGGTTTCCATGAATGATGATGCTACTCGGAATGTGACAAGTCATAATCATGTGGCGTTGTTGCAGTGCCCACTGCGACTCTTTTTCCACGGTTTGGATCAGTTCTGCTACGTCCACATTTTCTATTGACAACATTTGAGCCCCGTCGTCCATTCGGTTGAGCATTGACATATCCGATAGCAATGAGGTGAGCCGCTTACTTTGCGCATAGCAACGTTGCAGGAACAACTGCCGAGTGTCTTCGTTCACTTTTGGATTCTCCAAAATGGTCTCTAAATACCCTTGTATGCTGGCCACTGGCGTTTTCAGCTCGTGCGCAGCGTTTTGCGTCAATTGACGTTTCAATACGTCCTGCTCCTGTTGTGTGCGCTGTAACTTAAGGTAAAGTTTGACGATGCGCTCGGCCGTCTCGCCCAATTCGTCGTCAGAAAAATCCACCAGATCATCGGCTTTCAGTTTGCCGTCATGGTCGGCCTTGGCAGCGAACTCATTAAGCTTTGTAATGTTGCTTCCTAGCCGGTGGATAAACCGATAGAGCACAATGACCAGCAGCAACATGATGGCTAAGGCGAACCAAAGATAGTGTTGGTCCGTCTGTAAGTTCTTTGCCAAGTCCATGTTGTAGGGTAGGGCAGAGCGAATGACATACTTGTCTCGTGGGAAATAGCTGGCGCTGTAGAAGTACTCTTGGCCCATGGTGGTGCTGTTTCGGTCAACAGCTGAACCACTGCCACTTCTCAACGCTTGTGCGACTTCTGGCCTATGAGCATGATTGCCCATGCTTCTCACATCATGGTTGACGTTATCATAGAGCACTTGTCCATCTTTATTGATAATCGTCACACGCAAGTCGCGGATGGGGTGATGGTTCAAATATTGGTTGAGCCATGCCTTCTGATTGGCTTTCGGACTGCCGACCAAAGCCTCATGCATCTGATTGTTGTAGTCTTGCAGCCTCAAGTTGAGTGTGTCCACCTTGTATTGCTTTTCTCGATACTGTTGAAACACCATGAATGCCACGGCAAACAACAGAAACAAGGAGAGCACACTCAGGTAAAGCCGCGTTCCTATGGTTAACTTTCTTCTCATGCCACATGAAGTCTTACGCGTCAAAATAATATCCGAACCCCAATCGTGTCACGAGGTTGTCGGCATAAGGGCCAAGCTTTTTGCGTAGCCGGGTTATGTTCACGTCGACAGTACGATCAGAGACGATCACATCCATTGGCCAAATTTGCCGAATGAGATCATGGCGCGAGAAAACGCGCCCTGGTTGTTCCAGCAAGGTGCAAAGGATGCCAAATTCAGTCTTCGTGAAGTCTACATCATTTCCATCCACGCTGACAGTTTTGCGATCGAGATCCACTATCAGATTTTTGAAGGCCATCTGATGATGCTCCTTCTCCTGGTTGACAGGTTTGTGGGTTCTGCGTAGCACAGCCTTGATGCGCAGCAACACCTCTCGGATTGAGAACGGTTTTGAGATATAATCATCGGCACCAGCATTGAACCCCATAATCTTGTCGTTCTCCGTTCCTTTTGCCGTGAGAAAAATGATGGGAATATCACGAGTCTCCTCACTTGTCCGCAGGCAGCGTGCCACATCGAAGCCATTCATGCCGCCCATCATCACATCGAGCAAGATGAGACTAAAATCAGAGATGTTTTTCTCAAGGGCCTCTTCGCCAGAGTAGGCCGTCGTCACCTCATATCCTTGGGTCTCAAGGTTGAACTTCAAGATTTCACACAGGTCTTCCTCGTCGTCGACCACCAAAATACAAGTTTTCTTTTCTTCTTCCATATGTCTACAAAGGTAATTCTTTTTTCTTTTTAGTGATGCAAAGTAACACACTTTAATTTTCATTTTCATCACATTTGCGTTACAGTTGTGTTACAATTTGGCTTATGCCAAGTGGAGTGTCGTCAACTAGAAACCGCAAGTATTTAAGAATGTTAAAATGATAGGAGAATGAATTAAAAAAAGAAATGCTTCGCCCCCTTTCCAATTATTCTTGCTATCTTTGAACATTCATTGAATAAAATATGAAAACAACAGTGAAGACCTATATAATTTCATTACTGCTCACCTTCACCCCGGTGATGATGCGGGCCCAAAAAATATCGTTGGGTTCTTGCAACATTGAAGAACAGGGTGTGAAAGGAGTTTACAAAGGTGAAATGTCTGGCGGAAAGCCATACGGCAAAGGAAGCGCGCTCTATGAGAACGGCAACAACTACGAGGGGCAATTCGTCAAGGGAAAGCGCCAAGGCTACGGCGTGTTTACCTTTTCGGATGGAGAGAAATATGAAGGTGAATGGGTTCTCGGACAGCAGAATGGACAAGGAACCTATTACTTCAGCAACAACAACAAATATGTGGGGTTGTGGTATCGCGATTACCAAGAAGGCCACGGCGTCATGTACTATTTCAACGGAGACAAGTATGACGGCAACTGGTTTCATGACATGCGCCACGGGAAGGGCAAATACACGTACGCTAATGGCGCCTACTACAATGGCCAGTGGAAAAACGACAAGAAGGAAGGCAAAGGTTTCTTTGACTGGGGTGACGGCACGACTTATGAGGGCGAATGGGCCAACAACCAGCGTTGTGGCTATGGCACCAACCGTTATGCCGACGGCGATGTATACAAAGGAGAATGGAAAGACGACATTCAACAAGGTCGTGGCATCTACCAATTTCAGAATGGTGACGAATATGAGGGCGACTACGACCAGGGAGAGCGCACAGGCGAGGGCATTTTCAAGTATGCCAATGGTGACCGCTACACTGGCCATTTCAGTGAGGGCGAGCGTGATGGATTAGGCTCCTTCGTTTGGGCAAATGGCGATCGCTATGAGGGAATGTGGAAAAACGACCTGCTGAATGGTCATGGCAAGCTGACAAAAAAGAATGGAGACATTTTCGAAGGCGACTTTGTCAAAGGAAAAATTGACGGCCAAGTGATTATACACTATGCCAATGGCACCCGCTTCAAAGGAACCTACAAAAACGGCATGCGCAATGGGAAGGCCATTGAAGAATCGAAAGAGGGGAAACGTTTTGAGGGCTCATACGTCAATGATCGCCGTGATGGAAAGTTTGTGGAGAAAGATCGCAACGGAACGGTGATATTCACAGGCCATTATGAGAACGGACGTCGATTCAACGACCAGTAAGCTAATAACACAAGAACCAAACAATAAGCAACGCAGAACTATGATAATCGACACACTTGACAATTTGGAACATTATGAAGCGCTCAATCGGCTCATTGCAAAGGTTGTGGCTTTTATGAAAGAGCATGACCTGAATGACCTTTCTGCCGGAAAGCATCCCATCGCTGGGGATGACGCTTACGTCAATATCCAGATGGCAACAGGCAAGACGGAAGAAGAAGCTGTCATCGAGTATCACCACAAGATGATTGACATCCAGGTCCCCCTAGAGTTTGAAGAGCGCTATGGTTACACACCTTTGGTTGATCTTCCAGAGGGCAATTTTGACGTGGAGAACGATTATGCCGTTCTGCCAGGCATACGCCCGCAGACTGTGTTCCTGCTCAAGAAAGGGCAGTTTGTGATCTTTACGCCCCAGGATGGGCATGCCCCGTGCATTTCAGACCATCAAGTCTTTAAGAAAGCCATTTTTAAGATCAAAGCTTAAATCATCATACATTATCAAACTATGACAGCAAAGAAAACAACAGCCAAGGCTACGCCCAAGCACATTGGCCTAGTGGCCAGCGACGCTTATCTTGAGCCTTACGAGGACGCCATACGCGGCCGACATGAGCATGCACTTTGGAAGATAGGCCAACTGACCCACAATGGCAAGTCTACTCTTTCCGACTTCGCCAACGGCTATGAGTATTTTGGGTTGCACAAGATACCACACGGTGGATGGATCTTTCGTGAGTGGGCACCCAATGCCACCGACATCTACTTGGTAGGCGACTTCAACAATTGGAAGGAGGACGAGAAATACCGCTGCCACCGGATTGAGGGTACTGGTAATTGGGAGTTGAAATTGCCAGCCAAAGCCATGAAGCATGGTGACCTCTACAAGATGCATGTCAAGTGGAATGGCGGACAAGGCGAACGGATACCAGCTTGGTGCCAGCGCGCCGTACAAGACGAGAAAACCAAGATTTTCTCCGCTCAAGTATGGGCCCCAAAAGCCCCCTACCAGTGGAAGAAGAAAAATTTCAAGCCAAATACTAATCCCCTGCTCATCTACGAATGCCATGTGGGCATGGCGCAAGACGCAGAGAAGGTGGGTACCTATACTGAGTTTAAGGACAATGTGTTGCCCCGAATCATCAAGGACGGCTATAATTGCATTCAAATTATGGCCATCCAGGAGCATCCCTACTATGGCAGTTTCGGCTACCATGTCAGTTCGTTCTTTGCTCCCTCCAGCCGTTTTGGCACTCCCGAGGAACTCAAGGCGCTCATTGATGCGGCTCACAAGCAAGGTGTTGCCGTCATCATGGACATTGTCCACTCTCATGCCGTGAAGAACGAGGTGGAAGGCCTGGGCAACCTTGCAGGCGACCCCAACCAATACTTCTATCCAGGCGAGCGCCATGAGCATCCTGCTTGGGATAGCTTGTGTTTCGATTATGGCAAGGATGATGTGATACACTTCTTGCTGAGCAACTGCAAGTATTGGTTGGAAGAATTCCATTTTGATGGTTTCCGTTTCGATGGTGTCACTTCCATGCTCTATTACAGTCATGGACTTGGCGAGGCATTTACCAATTATGCCGATTACTTCAATGGACATGAGGACGACAACGCCATTTGCTACCTGACCCTTGCCAACAAGCTAATCCATGAGGTCAATCCTCATGCCATCACGATTGCCGAGGAAGTGAGTGGCATGCCTGGCTTGGCTGCCAAGTTTGAGGATGGTGGTTATGGGTTCAACTATCGTATGGCCATGAACATCCCCGACTATTGGATCAAGACCATCAAGGAGCGTCGCGATGAAGACTGGAAGCCCAGTAGTATCTTCTGGGAGGTCAAGAACCGTCGTGCCGATGAGAAGACCATCTCTTATTGTGAGAGTCACGACCAAGCGTTGGTAGGCGACAAGACCATCATTTTCCGCTTGATAGACGCCGACATGTATTGGCATTTCAAGCATGGTGATGAGAATGAGATGGTGCATCGTGGCATCGCTCTGCACAAGATGATACGTCTAGTCACACTTGGCACCATCAATGGAGGCTACTTGAACTTCATGGGTAATGAGTTCGGCCATCCAGAATGGATTGACTTCCCCCGCGAGGGCAACGGTTGGAGCTACAAGTATGCGCGCCGTCAGTGGAACCTGGTGGACAACACTGATTTGGACTATCACTATTTGGGAGATTTCGACCAGGAAATGCTCAAGGTGGTAAAAAGCGAGCGCAACTTCATCAAGACACCCGTCCAGGAAGTTTGGCACAACGATGGCGACCAGGTGCTGGCATTCACGCGTGGTGATTTGGTGTTCGTGTTCAATTTCTCACCGACACATTCCTATACAGACTACGGTTTTCTCGTTCCAGCGGGATCCTATGGCGTGGTGCTCAACAGCGATGCCAAGGATTTCGGAGGCAATGGCTTTGCCGACGACACGGTGGTGCACCTCACCAACTACGATCCTGTCTATGAGAAAGACCAAAAGGGCTGGTTGAAGCTCTACCTACCAGCCCGTTCGGCAGTGGTGCTTAAGAAAAACAAATAATCGTTTTCACAATGATTGATAATACAAAAAATGGCACCATCATCATGAGGGTGATGTGTGCCATTTTTTTCTTGTTGTTCACATTTTTATATCTTTTCGACTACCAGGCAGACATCTTGGCAGTAACACAGCATGTGCTAGCGCATGGCGCGACCCACTACAACCGCGTCATCGGAGCCATCTTGTTGACCGTAGTTTTGTGGGCATTGCAACTTTTGGTCTATGGTCTAAGTGGATTGAATCAACGTTTCCATGCGCTCACCTATCTGCCGTCTTTGTTGCTATTGGGCGTGCTGACAGATGTCTCATCCAATATTGACCACGAGTCCTATCTTGGCAATTGGCTGTGGGGCTATCCACTGCTAATGGTGATTTATGCTGGAGTGGTGTGGATCTGTAGGCAATTGGAATCGCTCGAACAATCTACAGGAGAAAGTGGAGTGTTCTCTAGTTTAACATGGCAGAACATGCTCGCGATGACAGTGATGGGCTTTGTTGTATGCCTGTTGGGTAATACCGATCCTATCTTCCATTATCGCATGCGGATGGAAGCAGACTTGTCCAAAGGTGCGTATGCATCAGCCTTGCAGGTCGGGACGGATGAGGCTAAGACCGACAGCAGTCTCACAATGCTCCGTGTGTGGTCACTCTCTGAAGAACATCAGTTGGGCGATAAGCTATTCACCTATACTTTGGTAGGCGGTTCCAACGCGATGTTACCCAATGGAAGTTCTGTGAAACTCATGATGGCAGACGAGCGTTACCTTTATGCGCACCTGGGTGTGGTGTTTAAAGAGAAGTTGAGCCCACTAGCATACCTTGAAATTTTGCATCGTCGCCATAGGGCAACCACGGCTGCCCATGACTGGTTGTTGTGTGCCTATTTGCTCGATCGAAACCTGAAGCAGTTCGCATGCACATTACCCAAGTACTACACCATCAATGACAGCCTGCCAAAGCACTACCAGGAGGCGTTGATACTTTACAACCACATGACCAGCCACCCGTTCGTTCTTTTCCGTAACAGTGTAGGAGATGCGGATTTTGATGATTATCAAGACCTACAGAAAAAGTACGCCAACAAGCGTGAACGTTACACAGCGTTACGCGAAAAGTATGGAAATACCTATTGGTTCTATTATCAGTACCAACGATGAATAGAATCAATCATGCAACAACCCTGGAATAGAGTGATATTTTTTTGACTCTATCCCAGGGTTGCTTTGCAAAGTGTGCTGTTAATTTGAGGCCTTATGCGTATTGGCGTAAGGCTCCTAGCAATTCAGAGTTTTCAGTCTTGGTGCCGATGGTCACCCGCAGACAGTCGTGGCAGAGGGTCACGCGAGTGCGGTTACGCACAATGATTCCCTTATTCACGAGATAATCATAGATGGCTTGCGCATCGGTCATCTTGGCCAAAAAGAAGTTGGCGTCAGAAGGGTAGACCTTCTCACAGATGGGCAACTCTTGGAAGGAACGCATGAGCTTTGTTCGTTCTTGCAGTAAGAGGATGACCCATTTCTCTACGTCCTCACGCTCATCAAGCATCTCAAGGGCTTGCTGTTGTGTAAGCAGGTTGATGTTGTAGGGGTATTTGACCTTGTTGAAAAGGTCTATGATTTCCTTGCTGGCAAAGGCCATGCCGAGACGTAATGCGGCACAGCCCCACGCCTTGCTCATCGTGTTGAGCACGATCAAGTTGGGGAACTCGGCCAAGCGCGTGCGAAACATGGGAGCCGACGAGAAGTCACCATAAGCCTCGTCGATGACCACAATGCCCGAAAACTGTCTTAGCACTTTTTCAATCTCCTCCACATCCATGTTGTTTCCAGTCGGATTGTTGGGAGTGCAAATCCAGATTGCCTTTGTGTGCTTGTCACAATGATGTAGCAACTCGTTTGCATGCATAGCAAAATGCTCGTCGAGGTTGACGGGGCGATATGCCACGTCATTGATGTCAGCACACACTTTATACATGCCGTAGGTAGGCTCTATGGCCACCACGTTGTCCATTCCCGGTCGGCAAAACACGCGATACACCAGGTCTATGGCCTCATCCGATCCATTCCCCAAGAATATGTTTTCAGGCTTCACATTCTTGATTTTGCTCAGTTTACCCTTCAAGCTCTTTTGAAGTGGGTCAGGATATCGGTTGTATGGAGCGTTGTATGGGTTTTCGTTGGCGTCAAGAAACACATGAGCTTCCTTACCCGCGTATTCGTTTCTTGCAGAACTGTAAGGTGCTAATTTCCAAATGTTGGGTCTAACCAACTCTTGCAGTGTCCTCATCTGTTGTTTTCCTTTCTATCAGAGATGTTTTGGTCTAGGTTGTCCATCCTCAGGCGCATGGCTTGGGCATGAGCTTCCAACTGCTCGTTTTCAGCCATGCACACCACGGCGTGGCCGATGCTACGAATGCCCTCTTCCGACAGGTGCTGGAAAGTGATTTTTCTGTTAAAGCTATCGAGGTTGACACCATTGTAAGCCAACGCATACTGATGTGTGGGCAAAGTGTGGTTGGTTCCACTGGCATAGTCGCCTGCACTCTCACAGGCCCAACGGCCTAAGAACACACTGCCAGCATTGACCACTTGCTGAGCCAGCGTCTCATAGTCAGAGGTCGATATGATCAGATGCTCCGGCGCATAGGCGTTGCTCAACTCCATGGCTTCAGTTTTATCATGAACCAAGACAAATCTCGAATTGGCCAGAGATTGCTGCGCTATTTCCCTACGTGGCAAGGATTTCAGTTGCACGTCCACTTGATCAATCACATCCTTAAGCATTTGCCCAGATGTGGTGATGAGAAACACTTGTGAGTCGATGCCATGCTCGGCTTGTGAAAGCAGGTCGGCAGCCACAAACTCGGGACTGCTTGTTTCATCGGCTATGATACACACCTCGCTGGGACCGGCAGGCATGTCGATGGCCGTGTCGTGGAGGCTGACCAGTTGCTTGGCAGCCATCACATATTGGTTGCCAGGCCCAAAGATCTTGTAGACGCGTGGAACGCTCTCTGTTCCGTACGCCATGGCTCCAATGGCCTGCACACCACCCGCCTTGAACACATGGCTGACTCCTGCAATTTTGGCGGCCACAAGAATCGCGGGATTCACCTTACCCTCTCGGTTGGGTGGGGTGCAGAGCACGATTTGCTTGCAACCTGCAATTTTGGCAGGCGTAGCGAGCATCAACACGGTAGAGAAAAGTGGTGCTGTCCCACCAGGAATATAGAGACCCACTTTCTCTATGGCGACACTCTTTTGCCAGCACCAAACCCCTTCAGCCGTTTCAATCTTTTTTCCTTCGAATTGTTGAGCTTCGTGGAATTTGGCAATGTTTCTGTGTGCAAGCTCGATGGATTTCCGCAAGTCGTCCGTCACCAACGACTGTGCCTCTTCCATCTCCGCCTCTGTGACAGCAAGTGAGTGCAGATGAGCATGGTCAAATTGCTCTTCAAATTGTCTCACTGCCTCATCCCCATGCGCCTTCACCTCGTTTAAGATGTTGGTGACCGTGGCATGGAGCTTGGTGTTGTCTATTTGTGGGCGCACAATGATGTCGGGCCACAATTCGCGTGATGGATACTTAATGATGTTCATGATGCGTTCTGGATGTCTTGACGTTTACAGAATCATTTTCTCAATGGGAGTGACCAGGATGCCTTGCGCGCCCAGTTCCTTCAGTTGGCCGATGATCTCCCAAAAGCGTTTTTCGTCGATCACCGTGTGGACGGCACACCATTTCGGATCCGACAGGGGGATGATGGTTGGGCTCTTGATGCCAGGAAGCACCTCCGTGATGGCTGCAATTTGGTCTTGGGGCACATTCATCATCACGTATTTCTTGTTTTGCGCAGCCCTGACGGCCTGGAAACGGAACAGCATCTCGTTGAGGATGTTATGTTTTTCCTCGTCCATGTGCCAGTTGCCGATGAGCAGCGCTTCGCTGTTCATCACCGTTTCCACTTCCTTCAGGTTGTTGTGAACCAATGTCGAGCCCGACGAGACGATATCGAAGATGGCGTCGGCCAAGCCTATGCCTGTGCTGATCTCCACCGAACCTGTGATCACATGAATGTCGGCCTTAATGTTGTGACTATTCATGAAGTTGCGCAAGATGTTGGGGTACGATGTCGCTATCTTGCGGCCATTGAACCATTGCAGGCCAGGGTAGTTGACAGCATTGGGAATAGCCAAAGAGAGTCTGCATTTGGAGAAGCCCAATCTGAGGATGATCTGCGCATCCTCATGTTTCTCCATGAATTCGTTCTCACCGACAATGCCGATGTCTGCCACGCCGCTCGCCACACTCTGAGGTATGTCGTCGTCGCGCAGGAACAGCACTTCGAGCGGAAAATTGGAACTCTTGATCAGCAATGTGCGCTTGCTCTCTTTCACCTGAATGTCTGCTTCATTGAGCAAGTTCATCGTGTCTTCGTAGAGACGTCCCTTGGATTGGACGGCTATTCGTATTGTGCCCATTTTTATGTGTTTATGTTATCGAAATACCTATAATTACTTAAAAATCACGGCAAATATAGTCATTTCCTATCATTTGTGCAATAAATATATTAATTTTGTGGCGTATAACAATGAAAGATAACTGTTTTTACATATTTATCCTCTTTTTATTGTTCGTCTCATGCACCGAGACGAAGAAACAGGCCATGACCCCGTGGGGCACGTCTGTGGGTGAAGATTCCATCCCCGCCAATGCTTCGTTTGGCATGAACGACATTCAGAACAATGGAGAATTGATCATGCTCACCCTGTCGGGGCCTGAGACCTATTATGACTATCATGGTCATGGCATGGGTTTGCAATATCTGCTTTGTGAGAAATTTGCCCAGAAGTTGGGCGTGTCTCTCCGTGTGGAGGTATGCAAGGACACCGCTGAGATGATCACCCGTCTCAAGAACGGTGACGCCGACGTCATCGCCTTCCCTTTGCCAAAGACCTTCCATGGCATCCGATATGCCGGTGCCAGCGATGCCTCTCATAAGGTTCAGTGGGCCGTTCAGATGGCTAGTTCCGAACTTGCAGATAGCCTCGACAGTTGGTTTAAGCCCAGCATGATAGAGAAGATGAAAAAAGAGGAGAACTTCTTGTTGTCCACCCGCAGCATCGTTCGCCATGTCTATTCTCCCATGCTCGACCGTTCGGGTGGTGTCATTTCTCATTTTGACCATCACTTCCGTCGTTATGCGCCCTTGGCTCGTTGGGATTGGCGTTTGCTCGCAGCACAGTGTTATCAGGAGTCAACGTTTGATCCCAAGGCCCACTCATGGGCAGGCGCCTGCGGCCTGATGCAGATCATGCCGTCCACCGCCGACCACTTGGGATTGTCGCGCGACAACATCTATGACCCAGAACAGAACATCGCAGCCGCTGCAAAATACATTCGCGAATTGGATTCCCATTTCCAAGATGTGCCTTCTGGCGAGCGCACGCTATTCGTGCTGGCCAGTTACAATGGCGGCTACCAGCACATTCGCGACGCCATGTCGCTGGCGAGCAAGCATGGGCGCAACGCTCACAATTGGGCCGACGTGCGCGAGTTTGTGCTGAAGTTGAGCGCTTCACCTTATTATAATGACCCTGTGGTGAAATATGGCTACATGCGTGGCTATGAGACGGTGGACTATGTGGACAAGATCAGAGCCCGCTGGGCCCAGTATCGAGGTGTCGCCGTAGGCGGAACGATGGGATCGGGATTTGTGACAACGCCCGAACGTGCCCAGCGAAAATACCGTTGGCACCTTTAAGCACGACAAAAACGATCCTTCCTGTTGTCTTTCGTGTTGTTTTCTGTTGTTTTTCGCCATTTGATCGGAATACAACACCAAAAACAACACGAAGACGCATGACTACTCATAAATTTGTGGCAACCAATTACCAATATTATTATCACAAAGATTATGAGACAACTATTATCTCTT
The DNA here is from genome assembly GCA_050875105.1 of Prevotella sp. Taxonomy (GTDB): domain Bacteria; phylum Bacteroidota; class Bacteroidia; order Bacteroidales; family Bacteroidaceae; genus Prevotella. The sequence continues at coordinate 22,719 of JBNMMB010000019.1, forward strand.
CTCGCACTGGTGCTGGCTTGTGCCTTTGCGTTGCCCGCAAGGTCTATGGCCGACAATAAGGGCAAGATCTACAAAATCACCTTTGTTGGCAGGGGTGACAGCCAAACTGCCGACCAGGTGACAGTGGAAAACCTAACGAAAGTCTCGCATCTGACGCTAAGCGGACAAGACACCCTGTATCTTCTCCACCCTGATGTGGTTGCCGGTTGTGCCCCGGGACTTGCCTCTGGCGACCGCAACCCCAATCGAAGTTATTTCGACTGGAACCTGTGTTGGTACAAGTATAAGATTGGCAATCAGGTGTTGCCTGTAGTCAACTATGTGGTGAGACCCTAGTGACGAGTAACGGGCAAAACCTGTGTTTGTCTTGAAAATTCTGAAAAAACAGGCACTTGGCGACTGCACCTTCTAGAAAAGAATTCAGAGCTTTTGTCCGATTAAATTTCGTTAAAAGTCTTAATGTTGATTAATTTGTATGAAATTGTTCGACAAAAGAGGCCTAATGGAGTCGCGATAGATATCGAATCGAGACTCGATAGATATCTTATCGAGAGTCGATAGATATCGAATCGAGAGTCGATAAGATATCTATCGCAAAACCCTGAGCATGTACAGAGTTTTCCGAAAGACTCATTTTCGCATAAAGCTTTGAATGTCAACTAATTAAGTAAAAGCCTCTGAGAATCGCGTATTTGCGAGCAAAAGTAGTCGTGATTGATTTCAAGCGATTCTCCAGAGACTTTTCTTCCTAAATTTTCATCCATTAATGATTCCACCATTCGGCGACAAGCAGTCATGCCGAGAGTAGGGTGGGGGCATTGTAGCTAGTGGACACTCTGCTTAGGCACGGCCATCATCAGAGAATTCCGGTCGTCTTGTCTTCATTGTTCAGTCGCTTTTCCACCTCCTTAAAGTTCTTTCCGCCGGTCAATCGCCACACGACTTTGAGTTGCAAGGCGTTACCCATATCCTTGGAGAATTGTTTTGTGCACTTTTCGACAAGTTCGTTCACGATTTGAGACCGGTTTCTCATGGGATTGCGTTGGAAGGGGTTGATCCAATAGGCCGTTATCTCGCAGTTACCCAGGCGATAGCCAACGGCACCCACCAGCATACCGGCACTAAATCCCTTCATTTCCGCTTCCATGAAACGCCAACCGCTGTCAGCCGAAAACTGCAAGGTCCATTTGCCCAAATAGCTAGTGAGCATGCATCCTGATGAAAACGACGTGTAGCAGTGGTTGTAGTCATCACCCCGGTTGAAGAAGCGGTTGACACCTCCCGTGAGTGATAATGAGAGATGATTGGGCAGGATTTCCACACGAGTGTAGTTGCTCACGTAAAGCATGTTGCAGTGGGGCTGATTGGCCATGCTGTAGAGAAACTGGTTGTCGTCAGTGCGTTCATATTTCCCCAAATTACAATTTTTGTTGACTCGATACATCGCAGCCAGTTGGGTGTAAAGCCTCGGACAACTGTAGGAGAGTGTCAGGTTGTGCTCCCATTGGCTGTTGGGCTTCAGAAGGGGGTTACCCACTGTCCACTCCATGCTGTTTTGCCGGATGCGTGTGTCAGAGATCATGGCGATGTTAGAGATATGTTGCGAGAGTTCGATGCTGTAGACAAGGTTCATACCCGAGAACAGTTGGTAGGACAACTGTGCCTTGGGCCTCCATAGCCAGTAGGTGTATTGCTCACTTCCTTGGCGGTAGCGCTCATGGCTTAATCCGATACCTGCCAGATAAGCGACGTTGCGCAGGGTGCCACTGATCTGCGTGTGCGCATAGGCGTCAAGTCTGTGAATGCCATTCACACTGTTCACATCCCCTCGATAATTGTTGTCCATGAACTTCCAATTCACGTTCATACCGGCAGAGAGTGTAAAGGGCTTGAGCCTGTTTTCATAAATAGCCTCGCCAATGAAGGAATAGGCCTTGCCATCCACATCATAGGAATAGGGGCTCCCTTCATCATAGAAGCTATTGTTGAGCGTATGCGTATAGGTTCCTACTGCATTGGCAGTTATGTTCTGATGATCACCCAGTTTGTGATAATAATACAGGTCCAGTACCGGAGTGGCACTTCGGCTTTTGTCACTCTGCGTGGCTATGTAGTCAGCCTTACCTGTCTCTGTGATTTGTTTGTGGGAGAAAGTGCGCGGACTGTTGCTCAGGTCGGTCGAGAAGGAGGCCTGAAACACATAGGTGTTGCTGTCGGCAAGGTTGTATCGCAGTTCGAAGGAATTGTCATATGACCGCACACGATTGTCCAGCATGTAGCGGCTGATGCTGTGCCAAGTGCCGTCGGTCAACAGGTAGTTGGCCGTTTCTTCGGTTCGGCTTCCTTTCGTGTCACTGTAGCCTTGTTCGTAGAACACGCGAAACATACTCTTCTCATTGTTGACCGAGGCGTAAACGTTGTTGTATCCATTTGCGGCCGTGAGCCTGTTCATGTCCTGTGCGCCAACGGCGTAACCGATGGTCGAGCGGCTCATGTGGATGTTGATGACATAGCCAACGCCCATGCCATAGCGCACGCCAGGATTGTCAATAAAGTCAACGGAAGTAATATTGGACACATCAAGAGCTTGCATATCGTTGGTGTTGGCCACGATGCCGTTGATTCTCACTTGCACCTCACCACGGTTGGTCATCGACTGGATCGACCGCGACATCTCGTCGACGCGAATGCCTGGAAGCATCAGCTTCTGCAACAACGAATAGCCGGTGAGTGAACTCTTTTTCTGAATATCGCTCGGATAAATGGTCTGACCATCTACTCGGTGAACCACGCGCGATGCTTTCACAACCACCTCGCCCAGGGCTACAGTGTCTTTAGCCTCTTGAGCCTGCGTGGCAAGTCCAAACAGGGACAACATAAAAAACGCAAACAATAATCTTTTCATACTTCTACTTTTTGCCGACAAAAGTATAAAAAGCGGTTTCCCCATAGAAATATTTTGTCTGACATTAGACTGACATCTGCCATATGACCATTATTTATACCAGTGGCCATTACTTTTTATTATTTTGGCACACAGTTTATGGCAGAAATGGTTAACTTTGTAATGACAATCACAACAGTTATCATGGCAAAGATGAAACCTTATCATTCCATAATCGTGTTTGCAGCTTTCGTTGTGTCCGCCATAGCGACCAGCATCCACAGCTACAACCGCATGCAAAGTGACATCGTGAGCGACATGGACCAAGCCCTTGTGCTGACCCTGCACGAACGGCAAGACCTGTATCTGACGCCCGACACCATACAGGACTATCGTTCGCATCTGAAGATAGAATTCCTGAGGTCGTCGAGTTTGCTTTGCTATGTTGTGGACGACAGGCGTGGCGAAAAACTTGCAAAAGTAAAAAGCGACAACGGTCACCCGTTGGCAAGCAAGACCATGATGCTCAACAGCCAAGCGATTAAAGGTTATGCCAATTGCTCTTTTGCAGACGTGTTTGGCATGAGCGACCAGCGCACGCCCCTTTGCCTGACACTCATGGCCATGCTTTGGGCGGTTGTCACGACAATCCTGCATAGGAGGGGCATGATGGAGAAAGGGCAACGGCTGGCAGGCATGGCGCTCATCGCCCAGGGGACCGAAGAGATGGGGTGTGCCTCCAAAGTGATGGGAGCCTTATACTACTCCAACGCAGACGACCGATTTTACAACAGCGCGAACAGACAGGCTGTTAGGTTCACCCCTATGCAGCACAAGTTGATGAGGATGTTCTTTGACAGCAAACTGCATCAACTCTCAAAACAAGAAATATGCGCCACGCTTTGGCCCAAGAAGCCCGATGCCAGTGAGACCTTGTACACCTTGATACGGCGTATCAAGCCTATTATTGAAAGCAACAAACTGATAATTGAGTCGGAACGGGGACGGGCCTACACCCTCAAAGAGCGTAGGGAAGAGCTATAAATGTGTTTTCTATTCATGGCCTCTAGCAGGACCATATTTCTCCCGATATTCCTTGGGCGACATGCCGAAGGATTTGCGAAACTCGTTGTGGAAGTTGCTGCGGTCATTAAACCCCGCACGCTCATAGAGCTGAGACAACTTCAGGTCTTGTTCTGTGTGCAGAAGTTCTTGGGCATAGTGCAACCTCAGCATCAATCGCCATGAGCGAAACGACATATGGTGCACATGCTTGCAGTAGGCAGCCAATTGCGGGCGCGTGACCCCAAGGCTAAGCGCTATGTCTTCTGTGTTGGTGTCTTTTTTTAGAAATTCCCGTTTTTTCACCCATTCTTGCAATTTCACCTTCAAGTTGGGCATGTAAGTCTCCTGCTTGTTGGCATTCTCTTCCTCCACTTTCACCATATTATTCTCATCGTTCGTCGTGTCTGCCTGCAAGAAAAAGTGCCCAATGACATGATAGTTGATAAGCGTAGTGGCCACCCAAAGGTAGTAGATGGCGTAGAACAGCACAAAGATATTGTAAGTCAAGTTGCTCATTGGCAAAAGCGCAACAATGAAGGCGAAAATGCCTACGGCGAGTGCACTGAAAAACAAGCGTCTGATGGGACGGAGATAGTGGTCGACATTCTCATCGTAGAAATTCTCAAGATGTTTCTGCCCTTGCCTGAGCAAATGGCAAAACGACTGGGTGTGAACACTGAGCTGCACGCAATAGGCGGCCAATGCCAGTGGCCAAACGATGGCAAAAACAGAAGAAGAAATGGCCTTAAACAACCCAAGCAGGGTGACAAACAGCGTGATGAGCCCGAAGGCGCACAAATATCGCTTGTTTGACACCCTGCTTGGAGAGATAAGCACCGAGCAGGTGTAGGTGAACAATAATGCCTGATAAGAGGCCACGCCAAGTGTTGTGAGTGACAACAAGGCAGTGTCCTCATCGGAAACCTTAAAATATCCCGAAACGCACAGGATGACAAAGGTGGCAACCAATGCCCACCGTGCCTTGGATATCTTGGACCATTCCGCATGCTTAGGCAGATAGATGAAGGCCAAGAAGATGGCCGCCGTTCCAATGATGGTCGACGACGTAATCGAAAGCACGTAGTGGGTTGCCAGGTCAATCATAGCCTACTGCGTCTGGATTGAAATCATTAACTGAAGACGAGTTTGTCCTTTTCGGGCGCTTTGTCTATCCGGATGATGGCACCTTCATGCAGTTCGCCCGACAAGATACGCTCGCACAGCCCATCTTCAATGTATGTCTGGATGGCACGTTTCAGAGGACGTGCACCATATTGCACATCATAGCCCTTGGTGGCCACAAACTCCTTGGCGGCATCCGTGATGTCCAAGGTGTATCCCAACTCAGTCACTCTCTTGTGGAGATCTCTCAATTCGATGTCGATGATGCGCTTGATGGCTGACAGGTCCAGTTGGTCGAAGGTGATGATCTCGTCGAGACGATTGAGGAATTCGGGTGCAAACTGCTTGCTGAGACTCTTCTGGATGATGGAACGAGCATAGAGCTTGTCGTTCTCATTGAGGTTTGACGTGCTTGACAAGCCTCCTGCATTGAAGCCCACACCATGTGAGAACTCCTTCAGTTGGCGTGTGCCAGCATTGGAGGTCATGATGATGACCGTGTTGCGGAAGTCAACAAGTCGCCCGTTTCCATCTGTCAATCGGCCTTCATCGAGCACTTGCAACAACATGTTGAACACGTTGCCATGAGCTTTCTCAATCTCATCGAGCAAGACAATGGAGTAGGGGTGGCGGCGCACCTGCTCCGTGAGCTGTCCGCCCTCCTCATATCCCACATATCCAGGAGGCGCACCGATGAGTCTCGACACATTAAAGCTCTCGGTGTACTCGCTCATGTCGATGCGAATCAAGGCGTCGCGTGAGCCAAACATCTGCTCTGCCAATTTCTTGGCCAGGTAGGTCTTGCCGACTCCCGTCGGGCCGAGAAACATGAACACGCCTATGGGATGGTTGGCCTCCTTCAAGCCGACGCGGTTGCGCTGGATGGCCTTCACCATCTTGTCGATGGCGGCATCTTGCGCGATGACACTGTCTTTCAACGCCGAGGCCATGTTTCTCAAGCGCACGCCCTCAGCCTCAGCCATGCGTTGCACAGGGATGCCGGTCATCATTGACACGACGTTGGCCACGTCTTCATCGGTCACCTCATGGCGAGTGGAGAGGTCGCCTTCTTGCCATTTGCGCTGCATCTCCGCATACTCTTCCTCCATTTGGGTCTGCTTGTCGCGGAAGCTAGCGGCCAATTCGAAGTTCTGGTTGCTGACGGCCAGTTCCTTCTTGTGTTTCACATCTTCGATTTCCTTCTCCTTATCGGTGAGTTCCGAGGGCACGTCCGTGTGTTGCAGGTGGGTGCGTGATCCCACCTCGTCGAGCACGTCGATGGCCTTGTCGGGGAAGAAGCGATCGGTGACATAGCGGTCAGTCAGCTTCACACAGGCCTGGAGTGCCTCGTTGGTGTAGGTCACATGATGATGCTCCTCATAGCGATCCTTGATGTTTTGCAGGATTTGCAAGGTCTCATCGGTGGTCGTTGGCTCCACCAACACTTTTTGGAAACGGCGCTCAAGAGCTCCGTCTTTCTCGATGGAGTTGCGATATTCGTCGAGCGTAGTGGCTCCGATACATTGTATGGTGCCACGGGCCAAGGCTGGCTTCATGATGTTGGCGGCATCCATGCTTCCTGGTGTTGAACCGGCGCCGATGATGGTGTGTATCTCATCGATGAAGATGATGACGTCCGGGTTGGCCTCAAGTTCCTTCAGTAAGGCTCGGATGCGCTCTTCAAACTGGCCGCGGTACTTGGTTCCTGCGACGATGGCTGTCATGTCCAGGCTGACCAAACGACGGTTGAACAGCAACGGCGAGGTCATGTGCTTGGCTATGAGCTGTGCCAGCCCTTCCACTATGGCGCTTTTGCCCACTCCGGGCTCGCCGATGAGAATCGGATTGTTTTTCTTGCGGCGGCACAAGATTTCAATCACGCGCTGTATCTCTTTCTCTCTTCCCACCACGGGATCGAGCTTGCCCTCCACAGCAGCTTGCGTCAAGTCGATGGAGAAATTGTCAAGCACAGGAGTCTTCGAAGCACCTTGCTTCTTGGCGGTGGCCGATGAGGTGTGTGCACTGTTGGGTCGTTGACTGCCTGCAGTGTCATCTTCATACTCTTCATCCTCGTCAGGAAGACCGAGGCCATCGGTCGTAGGCTTCTTCTGCAACATCTGCAAGGCCGTCTCATAGTCGAGTTGGTTCATCTCCAAGACTTGTTTAGCCCCATTGGCAGTCTGGTCATGCAGAATGGCCAAGAGCAAGTGTTGCACGTCTACGAGTTGCGTGTGCTGTATGCGCGCCTCCAAAACGGCCAATTTCAAGATGTTGTTGGCCTGGGTATTCAACACGAGATCACTCGTGTGGGTGGGTTCTTGTGCGATTTCTTCCTTAACGCGTTGTTCCAGTTCCGCCTTGACTGTCTGGATGTTGATGTCCATTCGGCGGAAAAGATCTATCACGGGTCCGCTCTTCCCTCTCAGGATGCCAAGCAACAGATGCTCCGGACCAACGGAATTGCTGGCCAGGCGAGTTGCCTCCTCCCTGCTAAAAGCAAGGATCTCTGACACTTTGGGTGAAAACTGACTGGTCATATCTTCTTACCTTTCTTTTTATAATTCAATGCAAAATTAGTGATTTTTCTTTCTAATCAGCAAGGAATGTGCCAAGATTTGTTCACACGCCACAAATTTTGTTGTAAGGGCACGTTTGGCATCGTTCGGTCTGTTGCGTGGGAATGAAAGGCATGTCTGGATTGTAGATTTCGGCGAGCAGGCTCTTCAACCCCTCCTCGAAGTCGGCAAAATAGGCATCAATGTCCTCTACCAGTTGCCTTGACCCTCGTTTTTCTCCGGCAAAAGCTAGGATGGGATTGTAGCCTTCCTTTCTTGCCTCTCGAATGAAAAGCAAGGCTGGAGCCACAGGCAGGTTGTCTTTGTTTGTCTGGCTGGCCGATGTCTTTCCATGCCTGATGAGCGATGCATAGAGGAACGCTTGCAGGTAATAATCGGTGTGCTTGCTCTCCACAAGCGCTGAGTCGAAGATGTCGCTGACCGACGAAGGCGGCGTCTTGAGAGGCTTGCCTGTTTTGTAATCGATGACCCTCAGGAAACGGAGCGCCCCTTCCTTTCTGTCGAGTCGGTCAATTTGTCCTCCCACTTGGATGGTGCGTTGCTGGCCATTGACGGTGAACGTCATGTCGTCGTAATAGTCCTTTTCAAGAGCCACAATGGAGAAGGGTGCTTCGCGCATGTCGATCTCAAGCAACATGCGTATATAGGTGTAAATCACCTTGCGGTTGAGCAGTTGCAGGCCGTTGTATCTTGGACGAAAATGAGGATCCTCAACCTTGAACAGCTTCTCACGGAATGCCTCATCGATGAGGGCATAGAGTGTGTCGCTACTGTTGTAGATGTGGCGGATCTCATCGGCCGTGATGATACGCTCAGTGTCTTGCGAGAGACGATGGTAGATAAGCTCGGCCGTGCGGTGGAAGATATTTCCGAAGGTCATGTTATCGATTTCATTCTCATCATCGTTGTCCTCCTCGTAGAGTTTGCACACGGTGTGGTAATAGAATTGCAAAGGACAGCGCAAGTAACGATAGATGGCCGTGGGCGACAGACGCTCCTGTGCATCCAAGCGACGCATGACCGCCTCGTCTTTTTCTATTCGCTTGCGCACAACAAGCGTAGCACTTTGGCCTGCCTGCAAGGCCAACCGGCGCAAATGATGGGTGCCATTGTCTTCTACCATGAACTGAAGCATGAAGCGGCTCATCTCGCCCTTCTGTCCGTCATCAGTGGCGTTGTTGTAGGTCAAGGTGATGTCTCGTGCCCGTTGCAACAGAGAATAGAAGTAATAAGCATATATGGCCACCTTGTTCTCCACTGTGGTGAGCTCATAAGCCGCACGAAGTGAATGGGGGATGAAGGAGGCATCGTTGATGCCTTTGGGGAGTTTGCCCTCATTGCATGACAACACAAGCACATGGTCGAAATCAAGGTTGCGCGTCTCCAGGACGCCCATGATCTGTATGCCCTTGGCCGGTTCGCCATGAAACGGAATCGATGTGGCCTTCACCAGTTGCCCCATGAGTTTCAGCAAGATAGACACGTTGACAACCTGGCGGCCCGTCGCTGGGTCAATGCGTGTCAGCGTGGCGTTCTCGGTGCCCACAGCAGAAATGGTCATGATGGCGTCGAGTCGATTGATAAGCGTGTACATACGGAAAACAGACTCGTGCATTAATGGGTCATCATATTGTGCAGAGCCTACCCCCACACGCTTCAAAATCCGGGCTAGCCAATCAAGAAGCGGAAGGTATCCGTTCTTCTCCGTGACGTTTTCAAATACTACTTGGACTGCCTCATCACGTCCGTTGGTGAGATATTCACGCTTGGGGTAGAACTGCTTGTGGTCGTTGAGATCCTTGCATAGCACCTGACACTCTTCCGAAATGTATTTTGCATAGGGATGGCGGAGCACTTGGTTGACCTGTTTCAACCGGAACCGTTCGCCGTGATCAATCTTTCCATTGAGTTGCAGGTCGAGAAGAACCATGACAAGAGTGCTCACTTGGCTGGCAGCCAAAGGAAATCCTGTGGTGATATTGACATCCTTGATGTTCTCGGGAAGACAATGGACCACAGTCTGCAACAAGCTCTCATCGGACAGGACGATAGCCGTCCGGCTTCCGTCGTTGGAGCGTTGGTGCTCTTCGAGCCAATGGCTGACATACCGAGCTTGGATGTTTTCTGTTGGAGCGGAGACATAGGTCACGTCCTTGTCCTTCGACAGGTTGTCGTAAATGCAGTCGGGGTCAAGACCGTCGGATATGCGCTCTGCCGACAACTCGTTGGGAAACTTGTCGAGGTAGCGTGAGATGTAACGTCCTGCCTCCTGGTGTGATGGTGGCATGTAGTATCGGTCATAGTCCCAGTAGAATTCTGCCTTACCTTGTTCCTTGAGAGTAGAGAACAATCTCTGCTCCACCTTTTGCAGCAAGTTAAAGCCCACAAAAACGTAATGCTTATGGCGAAAGGCAATTTCCTTCTGCTCCACGACTTCACGATAGAGCATTCCCTCATAGGCAAGGCCCTCCTGTCGCAACACCTTTTTATATATATGATAAATGTCGGCCAGGTGTTCCCAAATCTTGCGGAATTGGGTTTGCAACACGGTGTCGCCCACCACATGGCCGAAGAATGCCTCCAGACTGGTACGTTGCTGCTCGGAGAGGAAGGAGAAATCTTCCATGTCTTTCAACGCTTCCAGGTTGACGAAGAGTTTGTCGGCGTCGGCCATGTTCTTGTCAAGGTCGTCGAAGTCGGAAAGCAACAGTTGCCCCCAGGAATAGAAATGATCGAGCGACTCATCCGTTTGCACCAAGTCGCAATACACATTGTACAGCTTGAAGGTCAACAGAATGTTGTCGGGCACTTGTAGGTCTGTGTGGTTACGAAAAAGATCACTGATAGTGAGATAGGTAGGGCTCCAGATGGGGTGACCAGCTTCCTCGTAGAGCGCTTGGTTGAGAAAGATAGACGCACGCTTGTTTGGGAAAACCACGGCCACATCGGTCAGCTCATGGCCATGCTTTGCCAAGAGATCCTTGGCCACATATTGTAAAAATGTCATGTTCGGTTATTTTACGGGTAAGACGTGATTGGTGAGAATATACCACAGATATCCAGACACATTGTGGTAGCCCATGTCTTTCAGCAGCGTCATGTATTCGCCCACCTGACGTTGATGCTCAACACGCTCCGCACCAGTTTTGAAGTCAATCACTATCATCTGTTGGCCATCGTAGATTACGCGGTCGGGTCTTTTCTCGACCAGACACTGGCGCTCATCGTCGTAGGTCAGGATGGAACACTCGTTGAACACCTTCCAATGGGCATCAAACCACTGACGCACCTGAGGCAAACGGAGACGGTTGGCCAGCGTCGCCTTGAGCTCTTCACGTGTCATGGATTTGTCGTAGAGCACTCCTTGGAACTCCAATTGGTTGATGGCGTTGTCTAGGTCGTCTAGGCTGAAAATTGAAGCGAAAAGCGTATGAAGGATGTTTCCAGCATCGATGTATGTGCGACGGGCAGCCTCTTCCTCTCGTTCTTCGTCGCTCATGATGAAGTTGTCGCTGTCGTAGCTTTGCACGAAGTGGGCATGAGCCTCATAGTTTCGAATGTGGATGGAGGTGCCTTGTTCACCCTGTTCGAAAATGTTGGCTGTAGTTTCTTCCTTCTTGACGGATGAGGGGCAGAATACTCCGTAGGCGTATGTGGTCGGGCCGTCGACAGCCTCTTCCTTTGCTACTTCAACAGATGGCTCCTTCGAGCTATCCTGTGATCCGCCTGACAATTGGTCCAAGACCGTGGCCAACAGTCGGGAGGGATACTGAGGGGCTTCTTTTCTACCCACAATAAATAAGTTGCGCGAGGCACGCGTGAAAGCCACGTACAGCACATTGAGGTTGTCGACGATGTTTTTGATGTGTTCACTTTGGTAATCCTCCTTGTAGATGGAACCTAGCAATTTACTCTTCGAAAGATTGAGTGGGGCTATGGGCAGGTCATTATAGGGCGCCACTTGAGGCTCAACCCACAGAGTGTCGTCGTTCTTTTCCACCTCCCAATCACACCAAGGAATGATGACATGGTCGAACTCGAGTCCCTTACTCTTGTGGATAGTGAGCAGTCGGATGCCGTTTTGCTCATCGCTGTGGATGGACTTGCTGCACAGGTTGGCTTCCCATTCATCAAGAAATTCGCTGATGCCTGCCACATGTCGTTGCAGGTACTTGGCCAGTTGATCAAAAAAGGCGCACATGTAGGCACTCTGTCCGTCGAGCCGGGTAAGTTCAAAGTCCTTGTAAAGACGTTCAGTGAGGTCAATGAGAGGCATGGAGAGCAGTTCATCCCAATGCTCCGTCATGTCGGTCGGTAGTTGCGATCGCAAGTCTTGGGGAGTGATGAATATTTCGGTGTCCGACAATTGGTCGTTGCCCAAGCACACCTTGCGATAGGATTTGACCAGGGTGGCCAGCGCCAAGTTATCTGACGGGTTGGACAAAACGTGCATAGCGGTGATGATGGTATTGACTGCCAAAGAGGCGTCGAGGCGAAAAGCTTCATCAGACACCATGGGAGCCATCTGCTCTTGACCGTCAACAGTGATGGGGTGTTGTTGAAACCATTCGGCCAACAGGGTGATATGCTTATTCTTGCGCACCAGGACAGCTATTTTTCCAGGTGGGGTGCCACAGGCAAGCAACTGTTCTATGACGCCTTTGACCTGCATGATCATCTGCTCTTCATAGTCATCGCGAGGCAGTAGTGTGACAATGACTTGCCCTTGGTCGGCACGCTTTTCGGGCACCTCTTGCTGCACGTCGGCATAGGCCTTCTCCACATCCAAGGCCTGGCTCATAATGGCTTCACTGGCACCCTGTTGTTGCAATTCGTCCTGGAGTTGCTGAGTGGTCGTCCTGGCGGCAAGTTCAAAAAAAGTGTTGTTGAAGTTAATGATATTGCGCTGCGAACGATAGTTGACTGCCAAAGGTTTCACATCAACTCTGTCGCTCTTATGATCACTCAGCCCTTGGAGCAGTCGCCAATCACCATTGCGCCAGCGATAAATGCTCTGCTTAACATCGCCCACGATCAAACTGCCGTTGTCATGAGCTATGCAGTCGTCAAGAAGCACCTTGAAATTTTGCCACTGCACCATGCTCGTGTCCTGGAACTCGTCAATCATAATGTAGCGCACCTGTCCGCCTATCTTCTCATAGATGAAAGGCGAGTCTTGTCCATCGATAAGTTTGTGGAGCAACTGCTGGGTGTTACTCAATAGAAAGTTGCTCGTTGCCTCGTTGATGGTGTTGACCTCTTGTTCAATGCGACCCAAAAGGCGCAACTCATTGATGTTTCTCAACGTGAGGTCAATGGAATTGATTGTAACCAAACTGCTGACACGCAGTTCCTCAGCCTTGCGGATGAGCGGCACCACGCGTGTCTCTATGGCGTGAGCTTGGGCGGCGGTGGCATTCTTCCCAACCAAGGCCGATGGGTCGTCGAGTGCGGGTTTCACATAGGCGTTGGGGCCTTTACCATCCTTGAAGGCTTCCGTCTCCAACCGTTTGAAATATGCGGAAGCGCTCTTGCTACCCTGGTAAAAGCACTTGTCGGTTAAGCCATTCTCATCGAGCAACCTCTGATACTGGGCAGCAAGGGCGGTAATGGCCTTGAAGGCCTCAGCACGCTTGACTTGAAGCCCGGACTTGTAAGTCGCAAAAAAATCCGGGTCATCCATTAGTTGACGCATACGATCCTGATGGGTCTTATAGAACTCTTTGAAGATGGAAAGACCGAATTCTTTAATGCCGGCAATAACATTCCAGCTTTTGTTGTCCTGTATCTTCTCATTGATGAAGCCCATAATCCAATTGAGTAGGGGGTCTTCGTCGTGCTGGATGTTGGCAATGATATTGTCCACGGCTTCGCCTTCCACTTCCTTATTGTTCAATCCCACATTGAGATTAGCGGCCAACCCGAGCTCGCGGGCCAAATTACGCAAAACACTCTGGAAAAAACTGTCAATGGTCTCTACGCGAAAATAGTGATAGTTGTGAATGAGAAGTTGCAAGGCCAAATCGGCAGATGAACGGATCAGACGTTCACTTTTCTCTGGAAAGGCACGACTCACCTGCTCCAGGTAGTCATCGGCATCGGGAAGGCCGTGGGCAATGCCATATAGCTTGCCAAGGATGCGTGTTTTCATCTCTTCCGTGGCCTTGTTGGTAAAGGTCACGGCGAGTATGTATCGATAGTTTTGCGGGTCGCGGATGAGCAGCTTGATGTATTCCACTGCCAGAGTGAATGTCTTTCCACTTCCTGCGCTTGCCTTATAAATGGTAAGGGGTTTGGGTTCAGGCATAATTGTTCGGATTGTATATGATATTGCAAACTTACGAAAATTAATCCGTATCTAGCAGTTCGAATCTTGTTTTTTTCATTTCTTTTCGTTCTTTTCGAGACCTTTAGTGGCCGAGGCCTTCGCAGTGGGGGACGAGATGTACTTTTTGAGCAAACAAAACCAAAAAGTTGTTTGTTATATCACATAATAACATTAACTTTGCGCTTAAAAAATAAAATAATGATTTCTAAACCAAAAGCCCTTCTGTTGGGTCTATTTTTCCTATTAGCTTCACAGGGATTTGCCCAAGGCATTGGTAATATCCGTTTTGGCGCCTCGTATGATGACGCCATGATGCGTATCAAGGAAACGTTTGGCACACCGGTTAAGACTTCGAACGATGAGGTAGTATATGCCAACATGTTGTTTGAGGGATTTCATTGGAATCAGGTGACCTTCCGATTTCAAGAGGGGCGCCTCTGTGAGGCGCGTTTCTATCAAGACCACAAGAGCAAGGGAAAGGCCAAGGCTGAACTGGAGAGCATCGTCAAGAGCCTGGGTAAGAAGCACACCTTGTCGCAGGACTATGAGGAAGATGGTAGCCGCTTCTATGCTGGCGGCCAGTCGCCCATGGGTATTGGACGATTGTTCACTGCGTTTGTGGCGCCTCACAATGGCCAGTGGTCTGACCAATTGAGATTTGGACCCTTCAAATTTAAAAACAACGAATTATGATGAAACGATTGATAATCACTGCTATTTGTGTGATCCTCTCATTGGGTGCACATGCTAAATCAATGGAAGAGATATGGGGCTGCATACCTGATTCTATCATCCCCTACATCGACCGAGCTCATCGTGTGCAGATGACGGAATATATCAGAATGGGCCTCAAGGGGGATGTAGACAATTCATTGGCAGGGAAAAGCGTTATAGACACCCTAACGGCCGACTATATTCATCTGACGCTCAACGAATCTGCGATCATGGAATTGAAAAAGTTACCATGGAACGATAGTGACTCACTCCTGTGTGTGGTGACAACGTGGAAAGGACCGGCAGAGGAGAGTACCGTGCGGTTTTATTCACAAGATTGGAAAGCAATCAACTTGCCAAATGCTTTCAACGGAAAGAATTTTGCAAACTTGGCCGACAACTTGACACAGAAGCCCGACACGATGGATGAGAAGCGATTTTCGGAATTGCGCTCGATGATCGACCCTGTGATAGTTGGCGCTCATCTGTCCCCTTCCAACAACCAATTGAAGGTGCGCTTGGCCCTACCTTTGCTCTCGGGCGACGACAAGACGGCTGTGGAGAGTATTATGCACGAAGTCGTCTTGTCGTGGAATGGTATCGGGTTTCAGAAAGTAGGGTAGGACGCTTCAGGAAAATGCTCTTTGCACGCCACCTTTCTTGACGGCAGGAGAACTCTCTACATGGACGAAAAAGGTGCTCTCGCAAACAAAGACGCATATTTGCTGATAACTATTTTTGCCCATTTCGATCTATTTCCCATAAAATTGTTATCTTTGCAACAAATTAAAAATTAGAAAGATGAATCTGAAAGTACGCTTGTCGCTGATGAACTTCCTGCAATTTGCTGTGTGGGGAGCTTACCTTACCTCTATGGGCCGTTATTTGGGTAATATCGGTATCGGTTCTGATATCGGGTGGTTCTATTCCATGCAAGGCATAGTCTCCATCTTCATGCCAGCCCTGATGGGCATTGTGGCAGACCGATGGGTGCCTGCACAGAGGCTCCTGGGCTTCTGCCACTTGTTGGCTGGCGTATTCATGTTTGCCACAGCCTATTATGGCGTCTCCGCTGGTGAACACGTGTCGTTCTCCACTATTTTCCTTCTTTATTCCGTTTCGGTGGCGTTCTACATGCCAACACTGGCCTTGAGTAACTCTGTAGCATATTTCTCACTCAACCAAGCAGGCATGGACACGGTGAAAGACTTTCCACCCATTCGTGTTTTCGGAACCATCGGCTTTATCCTGACCATGTGGCTTGTCGACCTGCTGGGCTTCCAAGCTAACCAAAATCAATTTGTTACATCCGGTGTAATGAGTATCATCTTGTTTCTCTATACATTCACCTTACCACATTGCACCACCAGCGACAAGCATGAGCAGAAGAGTGTCATTGACGCTCTTGGCTTGCGAGCATTCGCCCTGTTCAAGCAAAAACGCATGGCTATCTTCTTTGTTTTCTCAATGTTATTGGGCGTCAGCCTTCAGATTACCAATGGCTACGCCAACTCTTTCCTGTTTAGTTTCAAGGCCTTTCCCGAATATGCAAACACTTTCGGCGTACAACATGCCAACATACTGATCTCTCTCTCGCAAGTCAGTGAGACATGTTGCATCTTGCTTATACCTTTCTTTATGAAACGCTATGGCATTAAGAATGTCATGCTCATTGCAATGTGCGCATGGGTGTTACGCTTTGGCTTA
The DNA here is from genome assembly GCA_050875105.1 of Prevotella sp. Lineage (GTDB taxonomy): Bacteria > Bacteroidota > Bacteroidia > Bacteroidales > Bacteroidaceae > Prevotella. Next base: position 39,115 of record JBNMMB010000019.1, read on the forward strand.
TTCGGCTTTGGCAATCCTGGAATTCCGGGCGTCTTGCTCTTTGTGCTCTCGATGATTGTTTATGGCGTTGCATTCGACTTCTTCAACATATCTGGTTCACTGTTTGTGGACCAAACCACAGACTCCAACATACGTTCATCGGCTCAGGGGCTCTTCATGCTGATGACCAATGGAGTGGGCGCCACCATCGGAACTCTGGCTGCCCAAGCAGTCGTAAACCACTACACACACGCTCAGCCGTTGGGTGGCGACATCTTGATTGTAGGCGACTGGCAGTCTTGTTGGTTTATCTTTGCTGGTTATGCATTGCTGGTTGGCGCTTCGTTTGCGCTGATTTTCCGCCCCAAGAAAGAAAAGGCTAATTAATCAATGACTACCATTGAGCTCATATTTAAAAACATATCCGAGATTGCCGGAGTAGACGACATGGGCCTGCTCATCTTGACCGACAAGGCCTGTGAGCGACAAATAGCCGTGCCTTGTGACAAGCAACAACTGGTGGCCTTCAAGCTTAGGCTGACCAAGGCTCCCGTCTCCAAGACAATGTTACCAGAGGTGTTATGGCAAGCCACACGATGGTTTTTAGGGCGTCCAATGGAGGTGGTCATCGCAAGGGTCAACGAAGGACGGTATGAGGCGATGCTTACAGCTCCTGAACTGGGCATGCAATTGCCTATTCGGGCAACTGACGGCATACTGCTCTCACTCATCAGTAAAGGCAAAGTACCAGTGAAAGTGGAGGAAACGCTCTTCCGCAGACAGAGCACCCCCTACAGTAAAGACAGCGCGGGACTATCGCTGCCTATTAACACGATTACAGGCAAAATGTTGGAAGTGGCCTTACAAAAAGCTATCCAAAACGAAAATTATGAGATGGCTGGGCATCTTCGCGACGAGATGAAGCGCAGAAATGAACTGCGCAATATGGAGAAGGACAATACGAATTTAGACCATGAAGGAAATTAGGTTTTTCTATGTGCCCGAAGCTCAGCAAGCCCAAGAGCTGCCGACCGAAGAGGCGACTCACGCATTGAGGGTCTTGCGCATGAAGACAGGCGACGAGATGTACTTGATGGATGGTTCGGGTACCTTCTATCATGCTGAAGTTGGCATGACAACCAACAAGAAGTGTTTTTATCACATCCAGGAAGTTTTGCCACAGGAGAAGACATGGCGAGGACGGATCCACTTGGCCATTGCCCCCACAAAGATGATGGATCGCATGGAATGGATGGTGGAAAAGGCTACAGAGGTTGGCTTTGATGAAATCACCTTTCTTGACTGCAAGTTTTCTGAACGCCAACAGATACGTACTGACCGTGTGGAGAAAATTGTTGTTTCAGCCATGAAACAAAGCAGAAAGGCATGGAAACCCATGGTCAATGGCATGACTGATTTCAAAGATTTTATAAGAGCTTCTAAACCGGGTGCTAAGTTTATCGCCCATTGCTATCCAGAGATTGAGCGCGGTGATCTTTTTGAGGCACTCGGAACGATCGATCCCAAAGATGACGTCACCATCTTGGTAGGGCCCGAGGGCGATTTCTCTTCAGACGAAGTGAAGCTTGCCATCGAGCAAGGTTATCAATCAATCTCATTGGGGAATAGCCGATTACGCACTGAGACTGCGGGATTGATGGCAGTGACGATGGCACAAATCATAAAAAGGAAATGATGAAAAAATTAGCATATCTGATAGCATTGTTATGGCTGGGAGCCATGACTTCATGCTCCAACCACGATTATCTCAATGCCATACCAGCAGAGAGCACCATGCTCATATCCATGAACACGGCGAAAATGACGGGTGCAGGTAGCCAGACTTTACTTAAGGCTTTTCTCCATGCTACCAACATGAACAACACGGGTATTGACATATCGAAACCTGTCGTGCTCTTTGAAGATGCACAAGGCAACCTAGGCGTATGCGCCAAGACCGATAGTGAGAAGCAATTGGCAGCATTGTTAGGAAAGATGGGTGCCGAGGTTCAAGAGTCACAAGGTTTTCACTTTGCAGTTCTGCCTAACCAGTGGATGATTGGGTATTCTGACGAGTCGACCCTCATGATGGGGCCAGTCTTGCCAGCGGCCCAGTCAGAGATGAAGCAATTGATGGCCCGATATCTCAAAGCTAAGGAAGACGATGGCATCATCGGAACCCCCATGTATGACAAACTCGACTCTGTCGATGCGCCAATGTCTATGGTATGCCAAGCCAAGGCCCTTCCCGAATACCTCATCGCACCATTTACGCTGGGCACCCCACAGGACACTGACCCATCGCAAGTGGTCATTGCCGCCAACATGGAAGTGAAGGATGGATGTCTATGGATTAACGGCCAAACTTTTTCGTTTGTCAAGCGCATCAACGAAGCCCTGCAGAAAGCACAAGCTACATATCGTCCTATCGAAGGCAAGTATGTGGCATCCATGTCGCAACAAGATGCTGCTGGACTTTTCGTCAATGTTGATGGCACGCAGTTTATCAAGTTGATGACTGGTAATCGAGGCATTCAAGCAATGCTCTCGGGCATTAACACGGCCATTGACATGAACAGCATCATTAAAAGTGTCAACGGAGACTTGGCAATCATCACACCTTCCATGGGTCAGACTTCTTTTCAGATCATGATGGCCGCAAAGTTGAAAAACGCCGACTGGTTGGCCGATGTGGATTACTGGAAGCAGAGCGTTCCCGCTGGCGGACGCATTGATGACTGGGGACGCGACTGTTATTACTATCGCGATAGCAAAACATCTTATTACTTTGGAGTCACGCCTGATTGGCAATACATGAGTGGAGCCAACGAACAGGCAGCCTTGCAAAGCATCAAGGCTTCAGCCAATCCCATCTCGAAGAAGATACAAGAAAGGATCGAAGGACAGAAGATGGCCATGGTAGTCAATCTCTCAGGATTGGGTGACAAGACGGGCATCACGTCTTTCTTGAAGCCTTTGTTTGGAAATGTCAATACGCTAGTCTACACATTGG
>JBNMMB010000020.1:0-40617 GCA_050875105.1 Prevotella sp.
AATTACTGGGCAATAAGGGCATAGCCCTTACAGCCTTTTTTTAATGATTATTTGAATGTTACCTTTGAGAATGCGGGGGCATCAATGGGACAGAAATCCTTATCCTTGTATTTGCAATAACCAACAATGCCAATCATGGCAGCATTGTCAGTGGTGTAGCTAAACTTGGGGATATAGATGGTCCAACCGAATCGATCTGCATGATCCTTGAAAGCTTGGCGCAAAACAGAATTTGCCGAAACGCCTCCAGCCACAGCTACGTGCTTAATGCCAGTCTGCTTAACTGCCATTCTCAATTTTTTCATCAAGATGTCAACGATCGTGTACTCCAAGCTTGCAGCCAAATCTTCCTTGTGGTGCTCTACGAAGTCAGGATCATCAGCCACCCACTTACGCAAATTATAAAGAAAAGACGTCTTTAAGCCAGAGAAACTATAGTTAAGCCCTGGAATATTAGGTTCTGAGAATTTGTATGCTTTGGGATTGCCATTCTTGCCCAATCGGTCGATAATCGGTCCGCCAGGATAACCTAACCCCATCACTTTCGAGCACTTGTCTATGGCCTCACCAGCTGCATCATCAATAGTTTGACCAAGCACTTCCATATCATTGTAGGCATTCACCTTGACGATCTGCGAGTTGCCTCCAGAAACAAGAAGGCAGATGAAAGGAAAAGGTGGCATGTGATTGTCATCATCACTTTCCTTGATGAAGTGGGCCATAACGTGGCCCTGCAAGTGGTTCACATCTATCAATGGGATGTCCAAGCTCCGTGCAAAGCCCTTGGCGAAACTCACGCCAACAAGCAGCGATCCCATCAATCCTGGTCCTCGCGTAAACGCTACAGCCGATAATTGCTCTTTTGTAATACCAGCCCTTTTGATGGCTTGGTCCACAACAGGAACCACATTTTGCTGATGGGCACGACTGGCCAATTCTGGCACCACGCCACCATAAGCACGATGAACTTCCTGGGAAGCAGTCACGTTGCTCAGCAAAACGCCGTTACGCAACACAGCAGCTGAGGTATCATCACAGCTACTCTCTATTCCCAAAATGTAAATGTCATTCATACGACTAACGATTTAATCATTTCGTAAGTGTTTCCCAATCTCACAAGAAGCACCTCTTTATTATTCAGAAAGCACCTCGACGCCTGTCTCAGTCATCAAGAACGTGTGTTCCCACTGAGCGCTGGGCTTCTCATCGCCACTGATTACTTCCCAACCATAGGGATCGTCGGCATCGATGTATACCTTCCATGTACCCATGTTGATCATAGGTTCAATGGTAAACACCATTCCTGGAACCAATAACATTCCGGTTCCCTTATGTCCATAATGCAGGATCTCTGGTTCCTCATGCATGGCAAGACCAACACCATGACCACAAAGGTCACGCACCACACCATAACCATACTTCTCAGCGTGCTTTTGAATGGCATGACCAATATCACCGACAAAGCAATAAGGCTTGGCCGCCTCAGCACCAATCTCAAGGCATTCCTTTGTCACGCGCACCAGTTGTTCCTTCTCTGGCGTTGTTTTTCCACCAATGACAAACATGCGGGAAGCGTCACCGTAATATCCATTATAGTCGAGCGTCATGTCCACATTCACAATATCGCCTACCTGGAGCACATCCTCTTCTTTTGGAATGCCGTGGCAGACCACCTCATTGATACTGGTGCAAACACTCTTGGGGAAGCCCTCGTAATTGAGGCACGAGGGATGGCAATGGTTCTCCTCGCAATATTTCATGCAGATGTCATCAATCTCTTGTGTGTTCATGCCGGGATGAATAGCCGCGGCAACAGCGTCGAGGCAACCTGTGTTCATTTTGCCCGCAGCACGAATACCCTCAATTTGTTCCGGGGTTCTTATCATATCACGTGTGGGAACCAACTTGCCTTTGCTTTCCCAATACATGACCTTTTCATCAAGTTCAGTCAATGGCTGTCCACTAATGGCGTGCCATCTTTTCTTCTTATTCAACATCTTCTTCCTATTTAAATTCTGCTTACAAAGTTAATACTTTTCACCTGAATGACGAAATCACATAACCGAAAATTATATAGTGATCTCTGTTTAGTCCATAACCTGTCGTAGTGTCTTCGTCACAATAGCTTATCCGTTCTTTTCACCAAACAAATTCAGCTTGTTTTTGCGTGCCTCTTCCAACGAGACGATGCGTTGCTGCTCTTGTTTATATTCTTCACGCAAACGGGCGTATTTATCATTGAGTTCTTCTTTATAAGTAGACTCATCTTGCTTGCTAAGCATGCGAGCAGCAGCCAGCACATTTTGCGACGCATCTTTCATCCAGGCTACGATGCCGTCATAGACAGGAGCTATTTTCAATGCCACATGGAGTTCCGATGTCGTCGCGCCACCGATCATGATGGGCACATTCAGTCCCGCCTTGCCTAGCTCCTCCGCCACATGCACCATCTCATCCAAGGAAGGCGTGATAAGGCCACTAAGACCCACAATGTCGGCTTTTTCATCTATCACTTTCTTGACAATCTGTTCGGCGGGAACCATCACCCCCAAGTCAATAACCTCATAATTGTTACAAGCCATGATGACTCCTACGATATTCTTGCCAATATCATGAACGTCACCCTTCACCGTGGCAAGTATCACCTTGCCAGCCTTGGCCGTTCCTTCTTTTTTTTCAGCTTCGATGTAAGGTTGCAAGATTGATACGGCTTGTTTCATCGTACGGGCCGTCTTCACCACCTGTGGCAAAAACATCTTGCCTTCACCAAAGAGCGTACCCACCTCATTCATGCCATCCATGAGAGGCTCTTCGATGATGCTAACGGCATGCGCATACTTTTTCAATGCCTCATGTAAGTCTAGCTCCAAATAGTCAGCCACACCCTTACGTAAGGCATACTTCAACCGTTCCTCTACGGTCTGTGTCCTCCATGCTTCTTGCTGAGGCTTCGCCAAAGGTGAGGCAACACCCATAGGACCTACAGCCGCAGCTTTACGCGCATCTTGTTCTTCTTTAATGCGTTGCGCCAATTCTATCAAATCTTCTGCCGCACCCTTTCGACGGTTCAGCACCACATCTTCTATAATAGCCAGTTGGTCCGCAGGGATATCATCATATGTGACCTTTGTGGCAGGATTGACGATGCCGAAATCCATGCCTTGCTGGATGGCATGATAAAGGAACACGGCATGCATGGCCTCTCTAATGAAGTTGTTTCCTCGGAAAGAAAAGCTCAAGTTGCTCACTCCTCCACTGACATGAGCACCAGGCAGATGGCGTTTGATCCATCCTGTGGCGCGTATGAAATCGACTGCATAATTGTCGTGTTCATCCATTCCCGTTGCAATAGCCAGCACATTCGGGTCAAAGATAATATCCAGGGGATTCATGCCGACCTCTTGAGTCAGCAACCGATAAGCGCGTTCCGCAATTTCGATGCGTCGCTCATACGAAGTGGCTTGGCCTTGCTCGTCAAAGCACATGACCACCACAGCTGCGCCAAAGCGTTTGACATCACGGGCGTGCTGCAAAAACACATCTTCTCCTTCTTTCAAAGAAATGGAGTTGACGATACATTTTCCCTGCACACATTTCAACCCGGCTACCACGACCTCCCAATTGGACGAGTCGATCATCACTGGCACCTTGGCTATATCAGGTTCTGAGGCAACAAGATTAAGGAAGTTCACCATTTCCGCTTTTGCGTCAAGCAAGCCATCATCCATGTTCACGTCGACAACCAGTGCACCATTTTCCACTTGTTTTCTGGCAATGGTCAAAGCTTCATCATAGTTCTTCTCCTTGATCAACCTCAAGAACTTCCGAGAGCCAGCAACATTGCATCGCTCGCCCACATTGACAAAACGCACCTCTGGCGTGACATCCAACAGTTCCAAGCCAGAAAGCCACATAGTTGTGGGACGCGGCTGGGGCACCCGTGGTTTCTTTCCTTTCGCAAGCTGGTCGTACCGCCTGATAAACTCATCATCGGTACCACAACAGCCACCTACGATGTTGACCAGTCCTTCATCCATCAGCTCTTCTATCTGTGGCGACATGCTCTCGGCAGTCTCGTCATATAGTCCCATTGAATTGGGAAGACCAGCATTGGGGTAAGCTGAAACATAATAAGGAGCCTTGGCTGCCAATTCTGCCAAGAACGGCTTCATCTGCCTGGCACCAAAAGAACAGTTGAGGCCAACTGAGAAAATGTCATACTCGCTAACACTGGCCAAGAAAGCGTCAAGCGTCTGCCCACTCAGCGTGCGACCAGCCAAGTCACTGACCGTGACGCTCAGCATGATAGGCACCCTACGTCCCATGTCTTCCATTACCTTGTTGGAGGCGTCGATGGCGCACTTCGCGTTCAGCGTGTCGAAGATGGTCTCTATTAATATCGCGTCCACCCCTTCATCAATGAGGGGATATATCTGTTCGTAATAAGCATTGTAGAGGTCATCGTATGTCATGTCACGTGCAGCAGGATCGCTCACGTCGGGACTTATCGAACAGGTTTTGTTGGTCGGGCCAACCGATCCCGCCACAAAACGCGGTTTCTCTTCCGAAGAGAACTTGTCGGCTTCCTCGCGAGCAAGCCTCGCTCCGATGCGAGCCATCTCAGCGCTGTCGGCCTGCAAATGATAATCGGCCTGTGAGATACGTTGTGATGAGAATGTGTTGGTCTCAATCATGTCGGCACCCGCCTCGAGATACCTTCGGTGAATATCGCGTATCACATCAGGTCTAGTCAAGTTCAACATGTCATTGTTGCCCTTCATCTGCCCTGGAATATCCACATAGCGGTCACCACGAAAATCCTCCTCCGTCAGATGATACCCCTGTATCATTGTGCCCATGGCACCATCCAGGATAAGAATTCTCTCCCTTACAACGTCATGAATGGTCTTCATACTTTACTGACTTAGAAATGCTTGATGGCACGATCCATCTCGCGGCGGTCTTCCTTCTCCTTCAATGTCTGTCGCTTGTCATACTCCTTTTTACCTCGTGCCAAAGCGATGTCAAGTTTTGCCCGTCCGTTCTTGTCGATAAACAAGAGTGTTGGTACTATGGTAAATCCCACAGCTTTTGTGTCTTCAACCAGTCTTCTGATCTCACGCTTGTTGAGCAACAATTTACGGTCTCTCTTAGCCTCATGATTGGCATAGGAACCATAGAAATATGGGCTGATGTTCATTCCTTTCACCCATATCTCACCGTTGTTGATGAAGCAGAAGCTATCCACCAACGACGCTTTTCCGTTGCGTATCGACTTTATTTCTGTACCAGTCAAAACGATGCCAGCCGTGTAAGTGTCTACAAAATAGTACTCAAACGAGGCTTTTTTATTTCTTATCTGTACAGGACTTTTTTTCCTGATTTCCTGTTGTTCCTTGTTCATTTCTCTATGCGTGCAAAATGGTCAATGTGCTCATCTACATAATGTGCGACCGCCGAGGTGAAATTCTCCTCATATTCCACGAAGGCATCGTCAAAATCGTCGAAGCACGGATAGCGCTCATAAAGTGCGTCAAACTCCTCCTGCGTGCAGTCGGCCTCTATCTCCTCATGATAAAGATTATAATAGCGGTGACACTTGCTGACAAGCTTGTATAGGTCGCGCAGTCCCCAATTGCGCATGGCCTTGTCGAATGGATTTTTGAAAAAGAAGGGGCCATACCCATTGTGAATGAGTTGCACAAAGCCCCCATCCATCACCTCGTCACGCAAGGTGACATACGCCAGCAAGGTGATTTGCTCAGCATTCAACTCTTGCATGTTGCTCGCATCCAGTTCGCCACCGATGGCATTGTGTATGGCATCTGTAAACACCTGGAGAAAAGCATCCATCCCTTCGCCAGCGGCCTTTTGCAAGTCCGTATCCTTGACTATTACCTCTTTCATGTTCTTCAACTTTTAATTTGCAAAGATACATCAAATAGTTGAGAAATAAAAAAGAAGAATGATAAAGGTTCTTAAAGACTGAGCAAGAAGGCATCATCTCCGTGACCTCAGCAACTCAAATTTCCAAAGAAATTGACATCTACAATCACATTCACTATCCCTTCGACATCACTCCTTTTTAATGAGGACAACTTTCCATCCGCCCTTACTCTTGTCACGCTCTATGACCACTGCTGATGTGGTGAGATATTTGTCAGGTGTGGCATCATCGGGTATCAAGCCTGGCACTTGTCCCAAATACACATCCATGTCCTCAGCGTTTTTCATCTTCCATGTGACAATTGGCAGTCCGTCAGCCTCTTGACTCATGCGCCTCGCCGAAGCGCAAACCGAAGCATAACCACTATAATGATTGATTACAGGAATAATGGGAATGGCAACAAACGCTGCCGCCATCATTCCTATGCTAAGTGAACGGACAGACTTTCGCACATGGCAAACAGCATAAACACCGCTAATTGTCAGTATCGTCGCCGACACATACGCCGCAAGATGCGCCATCTTGGGCAAGGCAAATGAAGCAACACTCCCCACACATTCTGCAAGAACCAGAACGGGAAGAGCCAAAGTGAAAATACAAGCCGGAACCACCAGACTAGGGCGGAACCACCATCGCTGCATAATCCGAGGCAGATACAAGCCAGTAGCATAGACCATGAACGGAACGGCTGGCAGCATATAAACTTGCAATTTGCCACTGATGCATGAGAGCAAGACCATTGTTGTCACTGATACCGTCAAGAAAAACTTGTGTAAGTCACTCTTCACCTCCTTTTTCCTAAAAGCACTCACAAGGGAACATAAAACGAGCAACGACCACGGCGCCAAGTTGTACCAAATGCATATGAAGTAATAATAGAACGAGTGTGCATGGTGAAAGGAATGAAATGTCCGCCCGATTGTCTGATGAAAGAGCAAGTCATACACATAACTATAGCCGCCTTCCACATAGGCCATGCACCACCACAAGGCACAACATCCTATCAACACGCTCCACATGCGCCATCCCCAATACCTCCAAACGCATTGAGATTTATGACTGATGACCAAAAACACGACAGTGGCAAACAGCGGAATGAGAAGTCCCAAGGCTCCCTTGGTGAAAAGAGCGAGAAACACATAGAGCGGGAAACGCCATCTCTCAGCCTTCCCTGCATTCTCATCCACGTACATCCTCCAAAACGATCGCAGGGCGAGCACGATGAAAAGAGCCATCAACATGTCCATCCTCACCATGATGGCCGCACCAATGAAGATGCCACTTGTGAGCAACATCATGTTCGTAGTCAAGCGAGTGCCAGCATCCATCTCTTGCTTGCCCCAGTCGTTCATAACTGACATAATCAACACAGCGGGCACCATCGACAATGCCGATAACACCAACATGTAATGACCTCCAAACACAGAGCGCAACAACATGACAAGCCACAAGTAGAGCGGTGGTTTGTCAGCATAAGGCACACCATGATTGGTGAATGCAAAGAACGCATGATTACGCAAGGCCTCATCAGCAATGCTGAGGTATCGCAATTCGTTGGCTGGTGTGAAGTCGCGCATCAACAAGAGAGGCAAAAGGGCAACAACAAAACCTATGAGCCACAAATGGTTTTTCACAGACTGTCTCACGCTTAATATTTTTGCATGCAAAGTTAACGAGCAAATCTGAAGAAAATTTGAAGAGGAGATGAAGGAGACGCACATCATTTTTTTTAAACGCTCATTGGCGTCTTCTGCAAAGATCCCAATCCATATGACAAACGGGTAGCACAATTCCTCACGCTCCACAAAATGACAAAGGGAAAGCTAGCCGCTTTCCCTTGTCATAGCCATGCCTCTCATCGAGGCTTCGCGCAAAGATCTTACTTCTGGAAGTAACGCTTGTAGAGACCCATGAAGCCAGCAGAATGGCGAGCTTCGTCGCGTGCCATCTCATGGATGCTGTCGTGCAGAGCGTCGAGGTTGTGGGCCTTAGCCAACTTAGCGGCCTCAAACTTGTCAGCAGTAGCTCCCTTCTCAGCGGCCATGCGCACCTCCACGTTGGTCTTTGTGTCGTGCAGGATGCTTTGACCAAGGAACTCGGCATAGCGAGCAGCGTGGCCTGCCTCATCCATAGCGTAACGCTCGAAAGCGCGCGCAATCTCGGGATAGCCCTCACGGTCGGCCTGACGTGCCATGGCCAAGTACATGCCCACCTCAGCACACTCACCAGCGAATGTGGCACGGCAATGCTTCAGCAACTCTGCGGGCACGTCTTCCTCCATAGCGACGCCCAACTTGTGCTCGGCAGCAAACTCAGGAAGGGTATCCTCAGTCAACTCTGTAAACTTACTACTGGGAGCTCCACAGATAGGACACTTCTCAGGAGCGGTCTCGCCCTCATAGATGTAACCGCAAACGGTGCAAATAAACTTCTTTTTCATAATGATTTAGTTTTTGTATAACAAGTTATCAGTTCTTGTGCGATGCACATTCCCTGCAAATTCCTTTGTAATATAGCTGGGCTTCATCAACCAAATGACCATCCAATAGTTGCGGAGCCTCTATCGCGGGGGCCTTCTCATCCATCAGGTCATACACCTTGCCACACTGACGGCAGTAGAAATGCACATGGGGATGAATGTCACCATCATAGCAAACGCGGTGGTCGTCGATTGTGATCATCTGTGCCGCATGATGCTCAGAGAAGAGCCGAAGTGTGTTATAGACAGTGGTGCGACTCAGTGTCGGGATAATCTTCACGATGCCCTGGTATACCTCATCCACTGTCGGGTGGGTGCGATGTGCTTGCAAATAAGCCATGATGGCCACGCGTTGCACCGATGGGCGCAAGCCGCATTCCACAAGCCTATCGTGGGCCTCCTGTCTCTTTTCCAACAATTCTACCATTAGCTATCTTTTCGTTTACAGATGCAAAGGTAAGCATTAGTTTTGGTTCCGCCAAGGATATTTGTAACTTTTTCATTTTAATAACATATCCAATGCCATATAATATACAAAAGTTAATGGGCATACGCCCCCTAATATAATAAGGTGAAATTCCCTCGGGCCTTGTTCTCGCACACAAGGTCACCCATACAAGACACAGAAAAACTTACGTTTTATATGTTTTACACAAAAAAATATGTCTTTTTGTTGCGTTTTTGCGATAAAACGTTTACCTTTGCAATCAAAAACAGACAAAAGAGATAGACAAAGACTTGGCAAGACACATAAAGGTCGTTGCCCAAAGACTGAATACCAACACAACAACAACCAATAACAAAAATTATGAAAGCAACTGAAGTAGTAGAGAAATTGCAGCAGCGGTATCCTGGCCAGCCAGAGTACATCCAGGCTGTGAGTCAGGTGTTGAGCACCATCGAAGATGAGTACAACAAGCACCCTGAGTTTGACCGCGAAAATCTCATTGACCGCTTGTGCATCCCCGACCGCATCATCAAGTTCCGCGTGAACTGGGTGGACGACAAGGGCAACGTGCAGACCAACAACGGTTACCGCGTGCAGCACAACAACGCCATTGGCCCATATAAGGGCGGCATCCGTTTTCACGCTTCAGTGAATGAGAGCATCCTGAAGTTCTTGGCCTTCGAGCAGACTTTCAAGAACTCGCTGACCACATTGCCGATGGGAGGTGCCAAAGGTGGTTCCGACTTTTCTCCCCGTGGCAAATCAAACGCTGAGGTGATGCGTTTCTGCCAAGCTTTCATGAAGGAACTGTGGCACTATATTGGCCCCGACTGTGATGTTCCCGCAGGTGACATCGGCGTGGGTGGCCGCGAGGTAGGCTACATGTTTGGCCAGTACAAGGCTTTGACCCACCAGTTTGTTGGTATCCTCACAGGCAAGGGTCAGGAGTTTGGCGGTTCGCTTATTCGTCCCGAGGCCACTGGTTACGGCAATGTCTACTTCCTGGAGAACATGCTCAAGACTCGTGGCATCGACCTCAAGGGCAAGACAGTTCTTGTGTCAGGTGCTGGCAATGTTGCCCAATACACTTTGGAGAAACTCCTGCAACTGGGTGCTAAGCCTTTGACCTGCTCAGACTCTGATGGCTACATCTATGATCCGGATGGCATCGACGAGAAGAAGCTGGCCTACATCATGGAGCTGAAGAACGTGGAGCGCGGACGCATCAAGGAATACGCTGAGGAATATCCCAATGCCAAATATGTGGCAGGCGCCAAGCCTTGGTTTGAAAAGGCCGACATCGCCACACCTTGCGCCACGCAGAACGAGATCAACGGCGAGGCCGCTGAGGCATTGGTGAAGAACGGAGTCATCGCCGTCAGCGAGGGTGCCAACATGCCTTCTACACCAGAGGCCATCAAGGTGTTCCAAGACGCCAAGATTCTCTACTGCCCCGGTAAGGCCAGCAACGCTGGTGGTGTAGCCGTATCTGGCCTGGAGATGACACAAAACTCAGAGCGTCTGAAGTGGACGCGCGAGGAGGTTGACGCCAAGCTTCACAGCATTATGAACGAGATCCACGCCGAGTGTGTCAAGTATGGCACACAACCCGATGGCTACATCAACTATGTGAAGGGCGCTAACGTGGCTGGCTTCCTGAAGGTTGCCAAGGCCATGATGGCCCAGGGCATCGTCTGATCAACACGAACAACACAAACATCAGGAGCGGAAAGCGAACGCTGACCGCTCACATACAGAAAGCCGCATCACGAAGTTGTGATGCGGCTTTTCTCGTTAACAGTGGCAGAATGAAAAAAAACCGCCAACCGAAGGACTTCGGCGGCGGACTTGTTATTTATTTGATAATGCCTTGCTCAACAAAAATCTTCTTGAGCTTCTGCACACCCTCTTCCACTTGTTCCTTGGAATGAGTAGCCATTAAAGCAAAGCGTACCAACGTGTCCTGCGGTGCGCAAGCTGGCGGGATGACAGGGTTGATGAACACGCCAGCATCGAAGGCGAGCTTCGTAACCAGGAAGGTCTTCTCAATGTCTCGAACATAGAGCGGAATGATCGGGCTCTCAGTCTCACCGATCTCGAAGCCCTCCTCACGGAAGCGATCAAGAGCGTAATGGGTGACATCCCACAAGTGCTGGATTCGCTCTGGCTCATTCTGGATGATGTGAAGAGCCTCGAGAGCTGCAGCCGTGGCAGCCGGCGTGTCGCTGGCAGAGAAGATATAGGTGCGTGCTGTATGGCGCAGGTAATTGATAGTGTCTTTGTCAGAAGCGATAAAGCCACCAATGGAGGCCAAGCTCTTGGAGAACGTACCCATGATGAGGTCGACCTCATCAGTGAGTCCGAAGTGATCGCAAACACCACGACCCTGCTTGCCAAACACGCCCAAGCCATGAGCCTCATCAACCATGATGGAGCAGTTGTACTTGTGCTTCAGTTCAACAATAGCAGGCAGGTTGGCCAAATCACCCTCCATGGAGAACACACCATCGACCACGATCAGCTTGACAGCCTCGTGAGGCAACTTGGCAAGCACGCGCTCCAAGTCGGCCATATCGTTGTGCTTGTAATGGAGCTGTGTGGCAAAACTCAGACGGCGTCCGTCCACGATGGAAGCATGGTCACGATCATCACAAATGAGATAATCGCCACGGCCCACTACTGCAGGAATTACTCCCGAATTAACGAAGAATCCTGTTGAAAAGCATAATGCGTCGTCCTTATGTTCGAACTCTGCCAATTCTTTCTCCAACTGCACATGGATGTCAAGCGTACCATTGAGAAAACGGCTACCAGCACATCCTGAGCCATACTTGTCAAGGGCTTTCTTGCCTGCCTCGATGACACGGTCATCACCAGTCAAACCTGTGTAAGCGTTGCTACCAAACATCAAGACCCTGTGACCGCCCATGGTCACCACAGGCCCCTGCTTGCTGGTGATAGCTCTGAAATAAGGATAAACACCGGCCTTCATGTACTTCTGAGGCTCGCGGTAATTTTTGTATCTTTCTTGTAACTGTCCCATCATTAATAATAGGTGTAGAAAATCTACTGTTATATGTTTAGGCTGCAAAGTTAATCATTTTTTTCCACATAGGGAACAAAAAATGGAGAAATCGCTTTGTAACATCAAAAATTGTTCACAAAGATCGCCAAATCATAAATATTTGCATTAATTTTGCGGTATGAAAAAACGCATTCTCTTCATCATCAACCCCATGTCGGGTGCAGCCAGTAAGGCGGGCATACCTGAGGCGATCGAGTCTTACCTCGACCATGACCTCTATGAGTACCGCATTGTGGAGACGAAATACGCTGGACACGCCGCTTCGCTGGCTCGAGACGCCAGCGTGGAAGGCGTGGACGTGGTGGTGGCCATCGGTGGCGACGGCACTGTCAATGAGGTGGCGCGCGGCATTGTGCACACCACCACGGCCCTGGGCATCATCCCATGCGGTTCGGGCAACGGCTTGGCCCGCCACCTGTTGCTGCCGCTCAACGTGCGCAAATGCATAGAGATCATCAACCGCTGCGAGGTACACGCCCTCGACTACGGCATCATCAATGAGTATCCATTTTTCTGCACCTGTGGCATGGGTTTCGACGCCTTCGTCAGCCAGAAGTTTGCCGAGGCAGGAAAGCGCGGCCCGATCACCTATGCCCAAAAAATATTGGAGGAAGGGACGAAGTATAAACCCGAGACCTACGAAGTCGATGCCGATGGCATCAGCACCAGCTACAAGGCCTTCCTCATCTCTTGCGCCAACGCGTCGCAGTATGGCAACAACGCCTACATCGCCCCACAGGCGTCGATGAGCGACGGACTGCTTGACGTGGTGATCATGGAGCCTTTCGACATCCTCGACGCACCCCAGATTGCCATTGACATGTTCAGCAAAACGCTCGACATGAGTTCGAAGATCAAGAGTTTCCGCACGCGGCACCTCCATATACGACGCTCACACCCAGGCGTGATCCACTACGACGGAGACCCCGTCATGACCGGAGCGGACATCGACGTGCGCATTGAACCAAAAGGCATCAACATCATTGTGAATCCCGATGGTGACAAGCGCCAGCGACAGCCCAACGTGTTGCAGACGGCAGCATGCGAACTGTTTAACGACCTCAGCGCCATCAGGCAAGACTTCTTCACGCAGACGAAGAGAGGCGTGCGATTGGCCAAACTCATCCAGCGCACTATCGAGCGAAACTTGCCAGGGCTCAACTAATAATTAGAGTTGCAAAAAAACACGACAAAAGCCCTTCTGAGAATCGCTTGAAATCAATCACGACTACTTTTGCTCGCAAATACGCGATTCTGAGAGGGTTTTGTGTAAATAGCTAATGATCAGAGCTTTATGCAAAAATGAGCCTTTCAGAAAACTTTGCGCACGCTCAGGGTTTTGCGATAGATATCTTATCGAGTCTCCGTTAAGCATCTATCGAGTCTCGATAAGATATCTATCGAGTCTCGATTCGATATCTATCGGAACTCCATTAGATATCTTTCGCCGAACAATTTCACACAAATTAACCATCATTAAGGCTTTTAACGAAATTTAATCGAACAAAACCTATTTATTTTTCTCTAGAAGGTCAACTCCGGAGAGGCCTGTTTTTTCAGAATAATAATGACAATTCCATCTTCTCATTACAGGTAAACAAGAATGGAATAGCATGTGAACCTTTTCCATATCAAAACATCATCGAATATAAAAATCTTTCGTCAGTTCTGCATACCATTCGCTACGACTCCCATCAGCATTCATCAAGCAGTGTTCGGTATGCACGAAAGGGCTGTTCATGTTATGGGTGAACACAAGCAACTGACGCTTAAAAGGCTTTCGTTCGGTAGTCTTAATTAGGGCTTGTCTACACATTCTAAATCCTGACAGATAGGCTGTTTCTACAAATCGTTCGACTACTTCTGTAGGAAGGACAACGCTTAATTTTCCGTCATCAGTCAACCATTGTTTGGCGAACGACAGAATGTCCGCAAACGACAGGTCCACATCATGGCGGGCCAACGAACGTTGCCGAGATGGGTTTTTCAGACTGTCAATAAAAAACGGAGGATTGCTCACAATGCTATCATATGGCTCGCTAGGTTTCCAGTCTTGCAATCTCACGGCGTGGATGCGCACCTGAGGAAAAGGTTTCGCATTGTCGGCGGCTTGGCTGGCCGCACCAGCGTCAGCCTCCACCCCATCTATCTGACTGTCGGGAAACCGTTGAGCCATCATGAGGGCGATAACGCCCGTCCCCGTCCCGATGTCCAAAATGTGCTTGCCGCCCTCGGCCCAGGCGCCCAAGATGACGCCATCAGTGCCCACCTTCATGGCACAGCGATCCTGTCGAACATCAAACTGCCGGAATGAAAAAATATCTTTCGTCATGTTTTTTGCCATACAATTGTTTGGGATAAAAACGACATTTTGCATCATTTATTACGCAAAGAAGCCAAAAGACACTAATTTTCGCGCCACGCGACAAGGATTGTCGAAGATTTTTAGTAACTTTGCACGCTAATCATAAGACAGGAGAATAAGAAAGCAATTTTAGGATAAGTCCATGAGTAACATGCCAAATACGTCCATACAAATGTTTGCCGACTACGAAGGCGACATCACCAACCTTCTTCAATCCGACGCCCCAGAAGAGCTCCCTGTGTTGGCCACGCGCAACATGGTGGTTTTCCCTGGTGTGCTCGTACCCATTTTCATCGGAAGGAAGGAGAGTGTCAGCCTCATCCGCAAGCTGTCAAAATCCGACGATTCCATCTGCGCCATCTTCTCACAGAAGGACGCTGAAATCGACACGCCGAAGAGCAAGGACCTCTACCGCATGGGCGTCTACGCCCACCTGGTGCGCATTATTGATATGCCTGGAAGCGAAAACATGACCGCCATCTTTCAGGCCCATGGCCGCTGCCAGCTCGACAAGATCGTAGCCACACGACCATACCTCAAGGCCAAGGTGTCGAAAGTGGAAGACGTGATACCCCAAACTATCAGCAAGGAACTACAGGCCATCATCGACGACGTGAGAACCACCACGTCCGACCTCATCAAGCGAAGCGAGGACATCCCCAACGAGACGATGATGACGCTGAAGAACATCACCAACGACATGTTGCTCATCAACTTCCTCTGCACCACCCTGCCCTTCAGTTCGAAGGACAAGATGGAACTGCTCATGAAGGATGACATCGAGGAACGTGCCATCGGACTGCTTAAACTTGAGAACCGCGACATACAACTGCAAGAACTCAAGAACCAGATACGCCAAAAGACACACGAGGACCTGGACGAGCAACAGCGAGAGTACTTCCTACAGCAACAGATGAAAAACATCAAGGAAGAGCTGGGAGGCGACGAGAGATCGCCTGAAAAGAAGGAACTGCTGGAGAAGTCGAAAGACAAAAAGTGGCCAGAAGACATCGCCAAGGTCTTCAACAAGGAACTCGACAAGTTGGACATGTTCAACCCGCAAAGCCCCGAGTACAGTGTACAGCTCAACTACCTGCAACAGATGTTGGCACTACCGTGGAATGAATACACCGCAGACAACCTCGACATCAAGCGCGCCAAGCGCATCCTCGACCGTGACCACTACGGCATGGAAAAGGTGAAGGAACGCATACTGGAGTACTTGGCTGTGTTGCAGTTACGTGGGGACCTCAAGTCGCCCATCATCTGCCTCTATGGCCCTCCTGGAGTGGGCAAGACCTCACTTGGCAAGAGCATCGCCGCCGCCATGAAGCGCAAGTATGTGCGCATGTCGCTTGGCGGCCTGCACGACGAAAGCGAGATCCGCGGCCATCGGCGCACCTATGTGGGAGCCATGCCTGGTCGTATCATCAAGAGCATCCAAAAAGCGGGCTCGTCAAACCCTGTCTTCATTCTCGACGAGATCGACAAGGTGACCCAGAATGCCATCAACGGTGACCCTTCTTCGGCTTTACTCGAAGTGCTCGACCCAGAGCAGAACAATGCTTTCCACGACAATTTTCTCGACGTCGACTACGACCTGTCGAAGGTGCTTTTCATCGCAACTGCCAATGACTTGAGCACCCTGCCCGCCCCTCTGCTCGACCGCATGGAGATCATCGAGGTGCCAGGCTATGTCACAGAGGAGAAGGTGGAGATCAGCAAGCGTCATCTCATCCCACGCGAATTGGCAAACACAGGTTTTGACAAGTTGGACGTCAAGCCGTCATTCACAAAGGCCACTCTTGAAAAGATCATTGAGCAATACACGCGTGAGAGTGGCGTACGCCAACTGGAGAAGCAGATCAACAAGGCCCTGCGCAAGATGGCGCTCATGTATGCCAGCGAGGGCACGCTTCCCTATGAGAAAATCTTGCCAAGCCAGGTGGAAGGACTTCTCGGCAAGCCTCCTTTCTACCGCGACGTCTATCAGGGCAACGATGACGCAGGCGTGGTGACAGGTCTGGCCTGGACTAGCGTTGGCGGTGAGATATTATTCATCGAGACCAGCCTCAACAAGGGACATGGGAGCCGACTGACGCTGACAGGCAACCTTGGCGAAGTGATGAAGGAGTCGGCCATGATCGCCTTGCAGTATGTTAAGGCCCATGTGGACCAACTGGGCATCGACTACCGCATCTTCGACAACTGGGACATCCACATCCATGTGCCCGAGGGCGCCACGCCCAAGGACGGGCCATCGGCAGGCATCACCATCGCCACTTCCATCGCCTCGGCCATCACACAGCGCAAGGTGCGCAAGAACACCGCCATGACAGGTGAAATCACATTGCGCGGCAAGGTGCTGCCCGTGGGTGGCATCAAAGAAAAGATACTGGCCGCCAAGCGGGCTGGCATGACAGACATCGTCATCTGCAAGGAAAACCGTAAAGACATCGAGGAAATCCCCGAGAACTACCGTAATGGAATGTCTTTTCACTATGTGGAGAACATCCAGGAAGTGTGGGACTTCGCGCTCACCGACGAACTGGTGGCCAAACCCTTGGAGTTCATCAGAAAGAACGAGGAGAGAATAGGATTCTGAGCCCAACAGCTAAGCATTCCCCCACCCTATATATTTATAAATCATGAAATTCGAGTTACAACATACAGACAACGCCTCAGACGCTCGTGCCGGACTTATCACCACAGCCCATGGGCAGATCAAGACACCTATCTTCATGCCCGTTGGCACCTGCGGATCGGTGAAGGGCGTGCACTTTTCTGAACTGCGTGAGCAGGTGAAAGCGCAAATCATCTTGGGCAACACCTATCACCTCTATCTCAGACCAGGTCTCGACGTGCTGCGCGCGGCGGGCGGACTGCACGGATTCAATGGTTGGGAACGCCCCATCCTCACGGACTCGGGCGGATTTCAAGTGTTCTCGCTCACAGGCATCCGCAAACTGCGGGAAGAGGGCTGTGAGTTTCGATCACACATCGACGGGTCCAAGCATTTCTTCACGCCGGAAAACGTGATGGACACCGAACGTGTCATAGGCGCCGACATCATGATGGCACTCGACGAGTGTCCGCCGGGCAAGAGTGACTATGCCTACGCCAAAAAGAGTCTGGCCATGACCCAACGCTGGCTCGACCGTTGCATCAAACGATTCAACGAGACCGAACCACTCTATGGTTATGAGCAGACGCTGTTCCCCATTGTGCAGGGATGCACCTACAAGGACCTGAGGCAGGAGGCGGCCAAATATGTCGCCGACAAGGGTGCTGATGGAAATGCGATCGGCGGTCTGGCTGTCGGTGAGCCCACCGAGGTGATGTACGAGATGATCGAGGTGGTCAACGAGATCCTCCCGAAGGACAAGCCACGCTATCTCATGGGCGTGGGCACACCACAAAACATCCTGGAGGCCATTGAGCGAGGGGTGGACATGTTCGACTGCGTCATGCCCACACGCAATGGGCGTAACGCCATGCTCTTCACCTACCAGGGCACCATGAACATGAGAAACAAGAAATGGGAGACCGACTTCTCACCCATCGACCCCGACGGATGCTACACCGACCAAGTGTACACCAAGGCTTACTTGCACCACCTGTTCAAGGCAGGCGAACTGTTGGCCATGCAGATCGCATCCATCCACAACCTGGCGTTCTATCTCCGTCTGGTGACCGACGCACGGCAACACATCATCGACGGTGATTTCACGACCTGGAAGGCTGGCATCATCGACCAGCTGGGCAGGCGCATCTAAACAATTGGCATGAAAAGCTTTAGCAAGATAAGGAAACACCGCAGGGTGTACAAGGCCAGGAGATGGGCTAGCCAGCATCCAGCATGGCTCCACAAGCTCTTCGCCTGGATTGTGGCACACACCCTGTTGCTGCAGAGGGTTGCGAGGTGGACCGGAAGAAGGCTCAGCTTCTTGAGACTGCTCAATCCCTTGAGATACATCAAGCGCATCGATTGGTACATCATCAAGAAGTTTATCGGCACCTACTTCTTCTCCATCATCCTGATCATCTCCATATCCATCGTCTTTGACGTCAATGAGAATTTGGCGAAGTTCACACAGTATCATGCGCCCCTGCGTGCCATTGTGTTCGACTATTACGCCAACTTCGTGCCCTACTTCGCCAACCTCTTCTCGGCGTTGTTTGTATTCATTGCCGTCATCTACTTCACCTCCAAGTTGGCCGGCAACTCGGAAATCATCGCCATGTTGGCCACTGGCATCTCCTTTAAGCGACTGCTGAGGCCCTACATGATCTCATGTGTGCTTATCGCGGGACTGTCCTACTACCTGTCGGCCTATGTCATCCCACATGGCACGGTCATCAGGCAGAACTTTGAGACGATGTATAAGAACAAGAAGAAGAACACATCGGCGGAAAACGTACAACTGCAAGTAGCACAGGGTGTCATAGCTTACATTCAGCACTACGACAACAATCTGAAAAAAGGCTATGGCTTCTGCTTGGACAAGTTTGAGAACAAGAAACTCGTTTCGCACCTGACGGCCATGGAGGTGCAATACGACACTATCTCAGACAGCAAGTATCACTGGAAGTTGCGCGACTGGAAGGTGAGACAACTCAGGGGACTGCGTGAGCATATCACTGGCGGAATGGAGAAAGACTCGGTCATCATGATGGAGCCCACAGACCTCGTCTACTCCAAGGGACAGCAAGAGACGTTCACCTCGCCCGAGTTGCACGACTACATCTCAAAGCAGATCAACAGAGGCTCAAGCAATGTGGTGCAATATCAGGTGGAGTACCACAAACGCATCGCCTCATCGTTTGCGGCATTCATTCTCACCATCATCGGCGCGTCGCTCTCTTCGAGAAAGCGCAAGGGAGGAATGGGCATGTATCTGGGCATTGGACTGGCATTGAGCTTTGCCTACATCATGCTGCAAACCGTTTCGGCAACATTTGCCATCAATGCCGGCTTCCCGCCTATGCTTGCGGCGTGGATGCCTAACATCATTTTTGCCGTGGTGGCATGGGTATGCTACCTCAAGGCACCAAACTAAACAGCGAAAACATGAAATTTACAGATTTAGACTTAAATGACGACATCCTCGACGCGCTCTACGACATGCGCTTCGACGATTGTACCCCCGTACAGGAAAAATGCATCCCGGAAATCTTAAACGGAAAGGATGTGCTCGGCGTGGCACAGACAGGAACGGGTAAGACAGCCGCTTACCTGTTGCCCGTATTGTCGAAACTCGCCGATGGCGGTTATCCAAAGGACTCCATCAACTGCCTCATCATGTCACCGACACGCGAGTTGGCACAACAGATCGACCAGGCCATGCAGGGCTTTTCCTATTACATCCCAGACGTATCGAGTGTCGCCGTGTATGGCGGCAATGATGGCAACCGCTACGACCAGGAACTGAAAAGCATGCGGCTGGGCGCCGACGTCATCATCGCCACACCTGGACGTCTCATCTCACACCTCTCGCTGGGCAATGTGGACCTGTCGAAGGTGAGTTTCTTCATCCTCGACGAAGCCGACCGTATGCTCGACATGGGCTTCTCTGAGGACATCATGAAGATTGCCTCCTACCTGCCCAAGAATTGCCAGACCATCATGTTCTCGGCCACCATGCCGCAAGACATCGAGAAACTGGCGCAAAGCCTGCTCAAGGATCCCGTGGAAATCAAGTTGGCTGTCAGCAAACCGGCAGAAAAAATCCAGCAAAGCGCATATATCTGCTATGAGACGCAGAAGTTGGAAATCATCAAAGACATCTTTAAGGCAGGTGACCTGAAACGTGTGATCATTTTCTCGGGTTCGAAGCAAAAGGTGAAGCGTATCAACCAAGCTTTGACAAGACTACACATCAACAGTGGCGAGATGCACTCAGACCTCGACCAGGCGCAACGCGACGAGATGATGTTCAAGTTCAAAAGCGGACAGCTCGATGTGCTGGTGGCAACAGACATCTTGGCTCGCGGCATCGACATCGACGACATCGCAATGGTCATCAACTATGACGTGCCTCACGACTGCGAGGACTATGTGCATCGCATCGGACGCACAGCACGTGCCGACCGCGACGGACGTGCCATCACCCTGGTCAACGAGGACGACATGTTCGCCTTCCACCAAGTGGAAAAGTTCCTGGACAAGGAGATTACCAAGAACCCACTGCCCGAGGGATGCGGAGAGGGACCAGAGTATGTCGTTTCCAAAAGAAAGGCTTCGGCAAAGAGCAACAGACGCAAGGACCGCGACAACACCTCACACAAAAGCAACAAACAGCGCAACAAACGCAACGCACGCGAAGAGAGACAACCCAAAGGCGAGCAGCATGGCGACAAGGACAACAAGAAGCCACGCAACAACAAAGTTGAGGCTGAGAAATCAGCACCCAACACTGACAGAAATGCCAAGGGTCAACAAAAGGGTCAACAAAATGCCCAAACGCCCCAACAGGCTGCCGCCAACAAGGAACAGCGTGATGGAAGCAATGAGCAGAAGCAAAACAGAAGAAGAAGAAACAGCCCAAAGAAAGGCAACCAACAGGCAACGGCCAACGAGGGCAACGCCAAAAACACGGCCCCCAAGAAGGAAGGCAACAAACAGCGCCAGAGAAAGCCTAAGCGCCGCCGGCCACAGGAGACAGAGGCGCCAAAGACTGGACGGACGACCAGATACAATGGCCTACCCGATGACTTCAAGGCTCCTCAAGAACAGGAGAGTGGACTGAAGAAACTCATCAAACGCCCCTTGAACTGGATCAAGAACATTGGCAAGAAATAAGCCACACCCATGAAAACTAAAAAAGGGTATGCCTATGATGGCATACCCTTTTTTAGTTTTCACAAGCCCTACCGGTCTTTACTTGCCTGCTTGTCACTGCTATCCCGTATTTTCAATATCATTGGGATAATCTTTTTGTAGACTTTTCTGTCTCCCCTAATGCGCCGAAGGAGCAACTCACAAGCGGCAGCACCCTGCTCATGGGCTTGGTCCATGATGGCCGAGAGAGCAGGCGTGACGAAGGCGGCATTCTCGCATTCTGTGAAACCAATGATAGCCACATCCTGGGGAATGCGAAGTCCCATGCTCTTGACTGCATCAAAAGCCGCGTAAGTGATGATGTCGTTGAAGGCCAGAATGGAATCGGGGGGATTGGGAGAACGCAACATCTCTATCGTCTTCTCGCGAGCCTCATCAAACTCAATCTTACCACACACCACAAGACTACGGTCGATGGGAATGGCCGCCTCTCGCAACGCTTCCAGATAACCATGCTTACGGCGCTTCACCATGTCGAGATGATTGGGGCCACCCAGGAAGGCTATGCGATGGGATCCTGTGGACAACAGATGCTTGGTAGCCTCATAGGCCGCCTCATCACCATTGGCCACGACCTGCGAGAAACGGTCAGACAAGCAGGTTCGCGCAAAAAACACCAAAGGCACATCCAATCGTTCCATCTGCTCATAGTGCGAATAGTCGGTGGTGTCTTGCGCCAAGCAAGAGATCACGCCGTCCACGTGCATTGCCAGGAAGCTCTCCACAGCCCGTTCCTCACGGACATGGCTCTCATGGCTATTTGCAGAGAAAACAAGAAAGCCATGCTGCAAAGCGTAATCCTCTATCCCATCAAGCACAGCCGCATAATAATGTGTGACGAGATTGGGAAGCACAACTCCGATGATATGGGGCACATCCTTCCGAAGACTTTGCGCAAAGGGGTTGGGGTGATAATTGCGCTTCTTGGCCAGTTGCTGGACCTTCTTACGCACAGTTTCGCTCACCTCATGACTGCCATGCAGCGCACGGGACACAGTGGCGATACTGACATGAAGTTCTGCTGCCAAGTCTTTTAAAGACGTTCGTCGTTGTTTCACAATTGGGTTGTCTTTTGTCATAATGATGGCTCTTAGTCTTGCAAAGATATAAATTTTGCCCCAAGAAAACAAATGTCACCATGATTTTATTCCTCGCACAAGGTTTAAGCTCATAAAATCCGCTGACCCGAACTCATGGACATTCAACAACAAATGAAAGAAAATAAAAAAAGGAAGTTGACGTATCAACTTCCTTCTTCGGTCGGGATTACTGGACTCGAACCAGCGACCTCACGCCCCCCAGACGCGTGCGCTACCAACTGCGCTAAATCCCGTTCCTTAATTGCACTGCAAAGGTAGGCACTTTTCAGGAAACCACCAAATTTTCCAGCAACTTTTTGCTAAAAAAGTGTTATTTTACCCTTTTGAGGCATAAAATCCTTTGATGGAAGAAATAAAATGGCTATCTTTGTCAATAACAAACAAGGTTAATACCATATTATATATAAGAATCACACCATGACATATCAGATAACCGCACCGCAGCAATTATCAGCAACCATCAAGTTGCCGGCATCCAAAAGCATCAGCAACCGGGCGCTCATCATTCACGCACTGTCTGGCGGCAACATCATGCCCGACAACCTCTCGGTATGCGACGACACACGTGTCGTCGTGAGAGCCTTGGAAACCATGCCTCACACCATAGACATCAAGGCTGCCGGAACGGCCATGCGCTTCCTGACCGCTTACCTGTCTGTCACGCCTGGCGAGCATGACATCACAGGTACCGATCGCATGAAACACCGCCCCATTGGGGTGTTGGTCGAAGCGTTGCGAACTTTAGGAGCCGACATCACTTATGTCGGTGAAGATGGCTTTCCACCCCTCTGCATCCATGGTGCCGCACTGGACGGTGGCCGTGTGTGCATACCGGGAAATGTCAGTTCACAATATGTTTCTGCCTTGTTGCTTATCGGTCCTGCCTTGAAGAAAGGTTTGGAACTGCAACTGACAGGCAACATCATCTCGCGACCCTACATCGACCTCACCCTTTGGCTTATGAGAGAGTATGGTGCAGACGCCGACTGGACGGCTGGTGACACCATCACTGTGAAGCCAAGACCTTATGGACAACGCCGCTTCCTCATCGAGAATGACTGGAGCGCAGCAAGCTATTGGTATGAAATGACGGCCCTCTACGACCGCGACATGGCCAAAGTGAGATTGGGCGGACTGATGGACGCCTCGAAACAAGGCGACTCCATCATCAAGCACATCTTCTCGCTCCTGGGGGTAAAGACAGCCTTTGGCGACCACGAGGAAGGAAAGCCAACGCTGGTCACCCTGACACCAAAAATGGGATCGGTAAATCGCATTGACTTCGACTTCAACAATTGCCCCGACTTGGCGCAAACGGTCGTTGTCACTTGTTGCGCACTCGACATCCCCTTCCATTTCAAGGGATTGGCAAGCCTGAAAATCAAAGAGACCGATCGCATCGAGGCCTTGAAACGAGAGTTGCGCAAGGTGGGCTATCTCGTGCGTAGCATCAACGATAGCGAACTGACCTGGGACGGAAGTCGATGCGAACCTTCCATGGCTCCCATCGACACATATGAGGACCATCGCATGGCCATGGCCTTTGCTCCGCTGGCCATCAAGTATCCAGGACTGGCCATCAACCACCCTGAGGTGGTGTCCAAGTCGTATCCCTCGTTTTGGGATGACCTGCAATCAGCAGGATTTGTCATCCAAAAGATGGATGCTGAATAACTTTTCGCTTCACCCCACTCACCCTCTCATCTCTCGCAAATGCTTTATCTTGTCATTGGCCTCATCGCACTAGGCGTCATCACAGCCCTGCTCACCCTGATCTCGCATCACAAGGGAGACAACGACGAACAACCCGTAATGGCCCACGGAAACTGCTCATCTTGCAACGGTACAGACGACCGTTGCGAGCAGGTGTGCATGATGGAGGCCGCCACTAAAGACATAGAATACTATGATGATGAGGAACTGGACCAATATGAAGGACGTCCTTCCAACCAATACACCGATGAAGAGACCGAACAATTTGCCGAAGTGCTCGAGACCTTGCAGCCCAATGAGGTGAAAGCATGGGGACGGAGCCTGACATTAAGGGGCATCAACATGCCCGACGGCATCAAGGACGAATTTGCGGCGCTTATCGACTAATTTAGGCAAAAAGAAAGCAATAAAAGAAAAGCTTTTATCGTTATCAATACATTGAGCATGAAACGATACATCCATTTGCTGCTGGTTTTCACTGGCATGATAGTCCTCACAGCATGCTCCACTGAGAAGAACACTGCAAAATCTCGGTGGTGGCAGGCTTTCAACACGCGCTACAATGTCTATTACAATG
This sequence comes from Prevotella sp., assembly GCA_050875105.1. Taxonomy (GTDB): domain Bacteria; phylum Bacteroidota; class Bacteroidia; order Bacteroidales; family Bacteroidaceae; genus Prevotella. The sequence continues at coordinate 24,556 of JBNMMB010000020.1, forward strand.
GTACCTTGGCCTATATCGACGGGGCGTTGGCCAAGGAGAATGGCAACAAAGACAACTTCACGGAAATCATACCTCTCTACACCGTAGGCAACAAGGCTAGTCGTGAACTGGGCAAGGGCGACTTTGACAAGGCTATAGAAAAATCGGAGAAAGCCATCAAGTTGCACAGCATCAAGCGCAAGCCAGAATGGACCAAGAGTCGGAGAAAGACCGCAAAAGACGTGGAATGGCTCAACAGAAAAGAATACAACCCTTTTCTGTGGAAGGCATGGATGCTCATGGGACGTTCGCAATTTTATCAAGGCGACTTCGATGGCGCTGCCTCAACATTCAACTACATGAGTCGTCTTTATGCCACGCAGCCAGCCATCTACGGTCGGGCCCGTGCTTGGCTCGCCAAAAGCTACATTGAGAACGACTTTCTCTATGATGCCGAGGATGTCATCCGCAACATGCAACGAGACAGCCTTCACTGGAGGGCTCGCAAGGAGTGGGACTACACATACGCTGACTATTACATCCATACAGGCGATTACGCCAAGGCCATTCCCTACTTGAGAAAAGTCATCAAACATGAGATGCGCAAGAAACAGCGCGCACGCGAATGGTATCTTATGGGGCAACTGCAAGCTGCCTTAGGCCAAAAGGCTGAAGCCTACAAGGCTTTTAAAAAGGTCATACGGCAAAATCCACCGTATGAGTTGGAATTCAACGCCCGCATCGCGCAAACAGAAGTGCTGGCCTCCAACCAATCGAAGCAGATGGTAAGACGCTTGAGACACATGGCGGCGTCTGACAATAACAAGGATTATCTTGACCAAGTGTATTACGCCATCGGCAATATTTACCTGGCTCAAAAAGACACGGCCAACGCCATTGCCAACTACGAAAAGGGTGCAGAAAAGGCTACCCGAAATGGCATAGAGAAGGGTGTGTTGCTCTTGAAGCTGGGTGACCTATATTGGACCAAGAAGAAGTTTGCCGATGCCCAAAGATGCTATGGAGCAGCCATCGGCTTGCTCGACAAGGAGCGAAAGGACTATGAGCAACTGTCAAGCCGCTCAAAGGTGCTCGATGAACTGGTACCCTATACAGAAGCCGTACACCTACAAGACTCACTGCAAGCATTGGCCCAAATGCCTGAAAAACAACGCAACGAGGCTATTGACCGTGTCATTGATGCTTTGAAAAAGAAGGAGAAAGAGGAGAAAAACAAGCAAGCAGAAGCCAACGCACAGCAATCGCAACAGAGAAACAACGCTGTGGGCAACAGAAACCAAAACCGCAACACACCAACAGCAAACCAACAGACCAACGGACAATGGTATTTCTACAACCCCATGGCTGTGCAGCAGGGCAAACAGCTGTTCCAGCGCCAATGGGGAAAGCGTGAGAATGTAGACAACTGGCAACGTGTCAATACGACCGTCGTGGCCGGACTGGGCACGGGCGATTCTGGAGAACTGACAGAGGCCCAACGCGACTCCATCAACCGCGCGGAAGCTAAGCAGGATTCCTTAGCACAGGTGATGGACAGTGCGCAGAACGATCCCCACAAGCGTGAATATTACTTGGCACAAATTCCATTCACCGAGGACCAAGTGGCAGCCAGCAACACCATCATCATGGATGGCTTGTTCCACAGTGGCGTGATATTCAAGGACAAGCTCGATGAGTTACCCTTGGCCGAGAAAACATTGTTAAGGCTCACCGACCAATACCCCACCTATGAACACATGGATGAGGCCTACTATCACCTTTTCCTACTCTACTCGCGTCTTGGACAGCACCAGACGGCAGAAAGCTACGTGGAGAAGCTGAAAGACAACTTCCCAGAGAGCCAATGGACCACTCTGCTGACCGATCCTTACTTTGTGCAAAACGCCCGCGAAGGCGTGCACATCGAAGACTCGCTCTACGCAGTCACGTATGATGCTTTCAAAGCAGACCGCTTCAGCGAGGTCAGCGCCAACACCCTGCTGTCAGAGAGCCGATTCCCATTAGGGGCCAATCGCGACAAGTTTATCTTCATCGACGGCCTGAGCAAACTCAACAACGGAGATGGCTCGGGGTGCTTAGCGGCCATGCACACCGTAGTGGAAAAATACCCCAAAAGCAACGTGGCGGAACTGGCAGGCATGATCATCAACGGCGTGAAGGAAGGAAAGAAACTGCGAGGTGGCAAGTTCGACATCGGTGACGTGTGGAGCCGACGAAGCGTGGTGTTGAGCGACAGCGACTCCATCAAGACTCGCCAGTTTACCAATGAGCGCAATGCCAACTTCGTGTTCATGTTTGTCTACCAGCCAGACAGCGTCAATGAGAACAAGTTGCTCTTCGAATTGGCAAGATACAACTTCACCAACTATCTTGTCCGCGACTTCAACATATCAATCAATGAAGGCGAGGGCGTCAACCAAATGTGCGTATCAGGCTTCAGAAGCTATGACGAAGCATTGCAGTATGCGCGCCAAATGCTGAAACAAGGAGCCATCTTGCGCCTCATCGGAAAGTCTCGTCCGATCATCATCAGCGAAGAGAACTTGCCCTTGTTGGGCACCACTTATAGTTATGATGAATACAATGCTTACTACAATAAGCACTTTGCACCATTGAAGATCTCGACGGCCCGACTGCTCACAGAGCCTGTGGAGATTACCACTGTGGCTCCACCCCAACAACTGGAAACGGAGAAGGAGGTGGACGACTATCTCGACAGCACACTTGTCTCACCTGACGAAAAGGGCCCAACAGCAACGGGCACAGTCGTCTCTACCGATGAAGAACCGACCTCTAAAAAGGAAACAGGAACGGTAGTACCAGACAACAACAGCTTGACAGAGCCCAGCCAAGAGCAAACCATTATTCCAGTGGATCCGGATAATGCGACTTCGAGACCTGCCAATAATACTGTTGTGGAACCAGACAACATCGAAATATCACCAAACGAGGGCACAGTAGTGCCTGTGAACAACCAGGCGAATGGTACCTCACAGCGCACTACGGTCGTTACTGACGACAACAAGGAGCCTACGCTTAAGCCCAACAAGGAGACAACTCCCACGTTGAAGCCCAACAAGCAAGAGACAAGCACCAGCAAGCCATCACAACCCTCAATAGTTAAAAAGTCTGTACAAGAGGTGAAGGCGCAACCAACCATCACCAATGGTGCTGACATCATATTTGACGATGGAGAGGTGGCTCCGCCAAGCATAAGCAATACCCAGGCTAAAAGAAATGAGGCCAACAATTCTGGCAAGAACAAAACTGAAAACAAGAAAAATATCACAGACAAAAACGACACCAGTCACACACAAAAAGAGCAAGAAAACAAGAAGAACAAGGAGGAGTCGTTCGACCTTGAGGATGAATACTACGATCTTGACGGCTTCTAAGACAACAAGGAAGGGAGAAACAAAATGACTGCAAACAACGGATACATCCTATGGGTGGATGATGAGATAGAACTGCTGAAGGCGCACATTATTTTCCTTCAGAAGAAAGGCTATGACGTTACAACGGTAAGCAATGGTGCCGATGCCATCGAGGAGTGCCGCCAACGCACATTTGACTTGATCATGCTCGACGAGATGATGCCAGGGCTCACTGGCCTTGACACGCTTCAACTAATCAAGGAAATACAACCACAAACACCTGTTGTCATGGTCACCAAGAGTGAAGAGGAGAATATCATGGACCAAGCTATTGGATCCAAGATAGCCGACTATCTCATCAAGCCAGTTAATCCCAGCCAAATCCTGCTGACTCTCAAGAAGAACATCCATCGTCGCGAAATCGTGACCGAGGTGACGCAAAGCAGCTACCAACAGGCCTACCAACAACTTGCCATGAAAATCATGGACTGTAAGAACTGGAACGATTGGACCAATGTGTATAAGCAACTGGTGCATTGGGAGCTCGAACTGAGCGACACCGACAGCCAGATGACCGACATGCTCGCCATGCAAAAAGAGGAAGCGGACAATAGTTTTGCAAAGTTTGTCAAGAGCAACTACATGGAGTGGGTTGCTCCCAACAAAATGGGCAACAGCCACTACCCTCGCCCATTGATGAGTCCAGACCTGTTCAAAGAAAAAGTTTTTCCGGCCATCAATGCCGGTGAAAAGGTGTTTATGATTGTCATTGACAATTTCCGCTATGACCAGTGGAGAATCTTGGCCAAGCAAATTGGTGACCAATTCGACATAGACGAAGACATCTACTTGAGCATCCTTCCAACGGCCACACAGTATGCGCGAAATGCCATCTTCAGTGGTCTGATGCCCAACAAGATCGAGCAGATGTTTCCTGACCTATGGGTCGATGAAGACGAGGAAGAAGGCAAGAACCTCAACGAAGAGCCACTCATACAAACACAGATTGACCGTTTCCGCCGCCATGACTCATTCAGTTATCACAAGATCAATGATTCTTATGCAGCAGAAAAATTTCTCAAGCAATTCAACAACCTTAAGGAGAACGACTTGAACGTAGTGGTCATCAACTTCATCGACATGCTTTCTCATGCCCGCACAGAGTCGAAAATGGTGCGCGAACTGGCCAATAACGAAAGCGCATACCGCAGTATCACCCTATCATGGTTTCGCCATTCTGTCATGGCCGAGCTATTCCGGCTATTATCACAGTCAGACTACCGTATCATCGTGACAACGGACCACGGGTCCATCCGAGCATCAAAGCCCATCAAAATCATTGGCGACCGCAACACCAACACCAACCTTAGATACAAGTTGGGAAAAAATCTCAGTTACAATCCGAAGGAGGTGTTTGTAATCAAAAACCCACAAATGGCACAATTGCCTGTGCCCAACGTAAGCACAAGTTATGTATTTGCCACAGGAAATTCGTTCTTCGCCTACCCCAACAACTACAACTACTATGTGTCTTATTACAAAGACACTTTCCAACATGGGGGCATCTCCATGGAAGAAATGATGGTACCGCTCATCAGTATGCAAGCCAGAAGAAAATGAGTTTGTGGAAACCAACTGTCTACGGTTTCCACAAACTCAACACATCAAGCTTCACAATAAACTGAATGCCACACGCATCATATTCGTGAAAGCGAGCTGGCGTTCTTCGGCAGAAGCCGACTTTTTCTCAATCAAACTGTCGCTTACGGTGAGAATCGTGAGCGCCTTACGCCCGCATGCCGCCGCATTGGCATAAAGGGCTGCGCTTTCCATCTCTACTGCCAGGACACCCATAGCAGCCCAATTGCGCCATTCCTGGTTGTCATCGTAGAAGATGTCTGACGAAAGCACGTTGCCCACATAGTATTTCACACCCAAACGCTTACACTCTTCAACAGCCTTCGACAACAATCCGTAATCGGCCAAAGGGGCATAAGTACCAGGGAGATGATACTGGTGAAGATAATTGGAATCTGTGCAAGATCCTTGAGCAACGACAACATCACCAATGTCCATGCCTTTTTGGAGGCAACCTGCCGTTCCCACTCGAATGATCTGTTGCACTCCATAAAAATGATATAACTCGTAGGAATAAATCGCTATGGAGGGGATACCCATGCCGTGTCCCATCACGCTAACGGGTTTACCATGGTAGGTTCCTGTATAACCTAACATATTACGTACGCCATTAAACTGTTTGGGATTTTCAAGAAAATGTTCAGCCATGAATTTGGCTCGTAGAGGGTCGCCCGACATTATGACGGTCGGAGCGATGTCGCCTTGACTGGCGGAGTTGTGAGGAGTTGCCATAATCTATTAGTTTAGTTAATCTAAGCACTAAATTACTAAAAAAACTATTAACCCTATCTATTAACTCTTCTTTTTATAGTTTTATTAACTGTTAGTGACAAAATAAGAGCGATGGAGCATACGGAAGTAACAAAAAAAGCGCAAGGTTGACGTAACCTTGCGCTTTTATGTTTGGAAATTTAGTCTCTCCTTTTAGAAGAAGAGATAACGATTGTCAACCACCTTAGCATTGATATAAAGCTCGTTCATGAAATTGCCAGCATACTGCATAGCCTTTTGGCAAAGTTTCATCTCCTGTTGCTTCTCGTTGTAAGTTGCTGCGTTCTTAGAGCGCTTAACAACCTGGAACTGGTAGACACCAGCCAATCCCTTCACAGGATGTGAACTGAATGCGCCTTGCTTTGTTGCATAAACAGCACCACTCAGAGCAGGCTCACTTGCACCTGTAGCCTGCACAAAGACAGGAGCAGCGAAAGTCACCTGATTGACCGTTGAAATCTGTGCGCCCTTAGCTTTAGCCGCAGCGATGCTTGTAGCACTCTTGGCCTTAGCGATCAACTGCTCAGCTTTCTTGTCGCGGAGCACCTCCTGCTTAACCATTTCCTTTACCTGGGCATCATCAAGGCCACGATATCCAATCGGATGAATCTTGTCGAGGATGACTATCAAGAGGTGGTCACCATTGTCACCGCACTCATACATCTGAGAGACCTGGTTCTCATCAGCACTGAACACCCACTTCAAAGCGTCACGTGTTGAATGAATACCAACGAGATTGTGTTGAGAGGTTGTGACATCCTTTGCTTCCTGAACGCGATAACCGCTCTTTGCAGCATTCTTTGCAATAGCATCAGCTGTCTGATTTTCACTTGCAAATGTGCTGAACTTATTGAAGATGGCACCACGGGTCTCCTTAGAATAATCGATAGGTTTCTTCACCACAGCGGCAGTGAACTTTTCAACCATGTTCTTGCGATCAAGCACCTGGACTATCAAGTTGCCTTGTGTCAGTTCCACATTCTTGAGCTCATTGACTCCCGAATTAAGCAGGGTGTTGAGATAGTTTTTGGTATCCTTATCCATAGAAGTAGAGAACTCATACATACGAGAGGTCATCCACTGCTCCTTGCCTTCCTGGCCATACTTCTTAGCGATTGTTGCGAAATCGGCACCAGCACTCAAAGCCTTAAAGATAGAGTCTGCACGAGTATGGGCCTCGTCGGCTGTTGCACCACCCACCTGTATAGCACGGAACTGCACAGAATCGGGAAGTTGCTGCTTGGCGACGAGCTTAATCAAGTTCAAGGTGTTATCTTGTGCGTTCTCAACAGGGCCACTGATCTGTCCTACATTCATAGAGTCAAGACGAGTAGCAATGTCAACAGGATAAGCTTCCTTTCCAAGAGGAATACCCAAGTAGGCAACCGATGAGGTAGACTTGCGAACAACCTCTGCGGGATCCTCACTTCCTGCCAACTCCTTCTCATAGTCCTTGAACTGCTTCATGAGGGCAGCACGGTCAGCAGCCGAAGCGCTGATTTTCACATCCACATAGCGAATGTCGCGAGTTTCCACAAACTGCTGGAAACGAGGCTTCAACTCATCATACTTGGCCTTCAAGTCGCTATCAGTGATTTTCACCTGAGCATCAGAAATCTTCGAATAAGGATAAGATGCCAATTGGATTTGACTTTCCTGTGACTCCTCATTGAAACTCATCTTAGCCTCGATCGGGTTTGAAAGGAAGCAATGTGCCAAGAGACCATTGTACTTCTGAATGAGGAGTTGCTGGCGCAAAGACTTCTCAATGAACACCCAGTAATTGTAAACGGTCTGCATCTGTTCGGCCACCTGAGGATTCACGTTAGACTGATTGCTCTTGTACTGAGCAAGGAACTGCTTCAACTGATTGGCATCGAAACGCCCCGTCTGCCTGTTCACGAAAGGCGTTGAGAGCAACATCTGGTTTGTGCCCTGGTTGAGTACATCCTGCATCTCTTGGTCAGTAACCGTGAGACCTAACTTCTTGCACTCATTCTCAACAATCTTGTACTGAACATAGTTCTGCCAGACCTGATCGCGAACTTGGTTCATCTGGTCGTCGTTGAGGTTCTCTTGACCTTGCATCTTCATAGCCTGCTGGACCTCGTCAACGAGCTTGGCGAATTCGTCATAATTGATTTTTTCACCTAAAACTTCACCGATCTGCTGGCGTTGGTTATTGCGAGTAGACTCGCAAGAACGAAAACCCTCCTCGGCAATAAAAGCAAAAAGGCCCAAGCCGATAATGACTATCAGCGTAACGCCTCTGCTTCTGATTTTTCCTAATGCTGCCATTTGTTTTTATTGTTTTGTTTTATTATTTTTATTCACGTAAAGTTTTTAACGGCTCTCTGCATAACAAAAAGCGTACAAATTTACTAATTATTTAGCAAACAAGGGAATTTTTTATCAAGAAAATGAGCCCTTTAGCTAATTTCGAACAGTAAGACGACCTCAACTGTCAATGTGCAAACGCACAAGTTCAATCTTGGTCATTGTGTTCTTAATTATCTTGAAGCTATACTTGCCAATTTTCACTTCCTCGTTCAACTTTGGAAAACTACGATATTCATGCAGAATAAGACCTCCCAAAGTCATATACTCATCACTTTCAGGAAGGTCTAGACCGAACATCTCGTTGATCTTATCTATCTCCAAACGGGCAGAAAGCACATAATCACCATCATCGAGTTTCTTGGCCACATAGTTATCAGTGTCGTGCTCGTCTTGAATGTCACCGAAGATTTCTTCCACGATGTCCTCCAGTGAGACGATGCCGCTAGTCCCGCCAAACTCATCAACGACAACGCCCAAGCTCTTTTTCTGCTGAAGGAAAATCTTCATCAACTTCTGTGCAGGCATCGTCTCAGGCACAAATGGCAAGGTTCGCACACAATCTTGCCAATGGGTGGGATGATGAAACATCTCCGAACTATGGATATATCCAGTGATATGATCAATATCAGACTTGTATACGATGATTTTGGAGTTGCCACTCTCCACAAACTTTTGCTTGAGTTGCTCCAGAGTACAGTCATCTTGATCCACAGCATTGATTTCAGTCCGCGGAATCATACAGTCGCGCACCTTAATATCTGGAAAATCAAGTGCATTTTGAAAGATTTTCACCTCATTATCAACCGACTTGTCATTCGGTGCATTGTCTATAGACGACTGCACTAGATAATCCAAGTCGACCTTCGTAAAGCCTTCATCATCATCCTCATCTGTCATTTTGATGCCAACCATGCGCAACTGCAAACGAGACAAGAATGTTGCAAACTTACTGATAGGCCACAACACCACATAAAAAAGAAAAGCCAAAGGTGCAAACAACGAAAGCAACAGATTTGGACTACTCTTGAAAAAAGTCTTGGGCAAGAACTCACCTGTGAACAACACGACTAGCGTTGAGCAAATGGTATCCAGCACCACACGTGTTGCTGGATCAAAGGGTTTGAAGAGTGTATTGTCGAAGATGTCAGCGAATAGGATGCCGTAAATGACAAGCACGATGTTATTGCCAACAAGCATCGTTGACACAAAGCCATTGGGGTGACGATAGAAGAAGGATATGAGCTTTTGAGAAAAGCCATTCTTCTCTTTGTCCATCTCAGCCAGCATTCTGTTGCTAGACACGAAAGCTATCTCCATGCCTGAAAAGAAAGCACTGAAGACCATCGAAAGGACAATCTCAACGATAAGTGAAATATCAACAGCCTGTTCCAAAATTATTACATTAAAGATTAGTTGTATCGATAAGGCACCATTTGCCCGCGTTGCTGCATCAACAAGGAATCTTGTGACTTTCGTGATGAATCACCTGTAGTCTGCTCGCCACCTCCAAAGTCATCACGTTCGAATGAGCCCTTGGAATTAGAGACGAAGTACTTGGTCATCTTTTCATCCGAACGGAAGTAAGTACCCTGCAAAGTACGCTCTGGCGTGACAAGACGAGAGAAAGTATAGGAATAAAGTTCATGCCGAATCTCATCCCAATACAACTGTTCACTGGAAAAGCGCAAACCATCCTTGGTCAAGATGCGCACTCTTGAACGAAGTTCCCAAAGCCGTTGTTGGTCAAAATAGTAAGCAGTATCACACTGGATGTAAGCCTCAACATGAAATTTCTCATCAAACTGCTCAAGGAACAATCCCTTGTCAAAATACCATCGTGAAGGTTTCTTGTTCTGGTTGACTTCCCAACGTTCGGTTACAATCCTATATTTGATAACACCAGAGTCGGATATCAAAGTGTTAACACCATAGCTAACCATCATGGGCACAGAGTCCTTGTCGTTGACCGCTGGAGCTGTATGTTCCACGGGTTGGTCACACGAAACAAAAACAGCTGACAGCACCCACAACAAGGACAACAGCCTTAACTCCTTCAAGTCAACAAGCCGACTTCTCATCGCCGCACACAAACAATTATTGTACTTTCCACTTTGCAAACCAACGCTCATTGAAAGTCAGTCCGATATTGATGCGGAAAGTGTTATCAGTAATAAAGCTCTTAGCCGACTGTTGTACCCATTGACAACTGATGTTCAACAATGAACGATTGTTCCACTTGTTGGCAATGGGTATTCCAAAGCCAATGCTGGCACTAATTTCCTTGGGACCATCATTGCCATTGATAATATAATAAGGTGTAGCGTATGACACCCCGGCACGATAATGGACTCGTTGCCAAAACCGCATGCCATACTCCTGTGGGCAAATCTCTGCGCCCAGAGTAAACTTATGACGATCTTTATAGAAACCTTTTTTCATGGAGTAATCAGCAGCGCTGTTTCCTGAGGTTTCGTAGGATGGAGCTTTCACGCCACCCCATTTTTGCAGACTATAATCCAAGCCCACCTTGATAGCATTGTTATGGTCAAACATCAAACCCGCGCCAAAAGTAGTCGGGATTTCCAAATCAAGGTTCGCTCGTCCTTCTTGTGGGAAACGAGTTGTATCGGCAACGCCCGACTGCGAGTTGTTGGAGATAATCTCCATCGTAGGCTTGCCGCCAATCTTATGACCCAAGCCATAAGTGAGACCCAATGTCAATTGATTTTTCTTCGTTAAGCGGGCTGTATATTGCAAGCCAAAATCAACCTTATAACTTCTTACGTCAGCCGTGTATTGCTTCGTGAGGGTATTGACATAGCTGTCACTGTAACTGTTGACGACTGTCTTCGTGTAATCACCATAAAGATAACTGCCATTGACACCAACAGACAAGCCCGTCAGAGGTTGCCAACCCAAGCCCAGATAAACCTGATGGATGCCACCATCACCACTGTAAGTGTTAGTGGCCTTTCTGTTATCCTTGTCGCCGATGATTGTTTGGGAACTAGCGTATGAATAGCCTATATTCGTGAAAGGTATCAAACCGAAACTAACGCCCAAATGCTTGAAGGCCCTAAATCCCGCAACAACATACTCGAAGTCAGCATTCTGCGCGTTCTTCCTATTGCCGCCCTCCTTGAAACTTGTGATTTGGCCACTAACTCCAGCGTCAAAGATAAATGTCAAGCTATCCAGTGCCGAATAGGAAGCCGGGTTGGAGAAGTTGATTTGGTTATGCTCATGAAAGCCAAGCCCCAACCCGTTCATTCCACGGTTGAAGCCTGCCGTTTGGTCTGACAGAATGCCCAGTCCATACTGGCTATAAGGAGAATTAGTGCCACTTTGGGCATAAGCGACCCCACATAACATGGACATCGCAACGACTGCCGATAAATGTCTCTTCATTATTAAAAAGTACGGAACAAGTCCTTTTCTTTCACGTTATTTTAAATACAACTGCAAAAGTATTGAAAAAAAACGATATAAAAGCACGTTAAGTGAAAATAATAAGGTATTTTTGCATCATGAAACGTTTAAAAGACTTTTTCATCATAATATACCTTGCTGTTTTCGTTTCGTTAACGGCCAACGCCCAAGCGCAATCTCAAAATAGTCCAAAGGATGATGCTGCCTTAGACAGCATTTCCATCAGCTTGTTGACATGCTCACCTGGTAGTGAGGTGTGGAGTCTATACGGACATACGGCCATCCGTTTTCAAGACCCTAATCACGGAATGGACTTAGCCGTCAACTACGGAATGTTCAACTTTCGCCAGAAGTACTTCATTCTTCGCTTTGTCTTTGGTCTCACCGATTATGAGATGGGTATAGAACCATTCCAACTATTCGTGTCAGAGTATGCGCAAAGCGGACGTGGTGTCATCGAACAGCGACTCAACTTGACCAACGCGGAAAAGATGGCAATCGCCACAGCTATCTCAAAAAATTACGAGCCAGCCAATCGCACTTACCGCTACAATTATTTTTACGACAATTGTACCACACGTGCTAGAGACATCCTCGTCAACCATATAAATGGTCATGTGGAATACGCCCACGACAATTGCCAAACGTCTTATCGGCAGATGATCCACCAGTGGAACGCCCAGCATCGCTGGGCACGTTTTGGCAACGATTTGCTTTTGGGCGTCAAGGCAGATTCCCCCACCGACCAGGAGCAACAACAGTTTCTGCCCGACACATTGCGAAAAGACTTTGCGTCAGCTGTAATCATCGATCCTACGGGAGCTCGCCGACCGTTGGTACTTTCTACATTTGAAGTTTTAAAGCCCAATTCCACCAGTGCTGAAGAATCGGACGTGTGGGAAACGTTCAGCCCGAGTCTGCTTCTTAGCATTGCCTGTGCTTTAGTAATCTTGCTATCGCTCGTTGAATGGAAACGCAGAAAACCATTCTGGCTTGTTGACGCAATTCTTTTGACTCTTGACGGTTTGGCAGGTTTCATCCTGTTGGCAATGGTATTTTCGCAACATCCCACGGTCAACCTTAACTTGCAGATACTGTTATTAAACCCATTATCCATAATATTCGCATATGTCACTATCCGTCAACAAATTAAAGGATATTGCCATTGGTACTGGAAGGCACTCTTCGTATTCGTCATTTTGTTTTTCTTAGGCAACATTTTTCAAGAATATGCTGAGGGGATGAACATTTTGGCATTAACTTTGATGGTACGTTGTTTAGTGAATATTCGCACACTTAACACAATAAGGAAGTAATCAAATGAGATACTTGGCATTCATACTTGCTGCGCTTACCTCAGCGGAGATGCAGGCTTTTCAGCTTGCACCACGTCTTGTCGTGAATGTCACCATTGACCAATTGAGAACCGACTATATGGAGGCGTTTGCGCCTCTCTATTCGCAAGGAGGTTTCCGCAGACTACTCAATGATGGTCTTGTGTATGATGGTGCTAGTTACCCATTCTCTCCCGTTGACAAAGCCTCTGCCACGGCCTCACTCTCCACTGGCACTATCCCGTTCTACAATGGCATAATCAGTAGCCGTTGGCTCGATCGTGAGACATTACAACCAGTATTCTGCGTTGACGACTCAAGACATTTCACATCCGCAGATCGACTCAAGACATCTACCATTGGCGACGAACTCAAGGTAAGTTCCAACGGGACAGCCATTGTCTACTCATTTGCAGCAGACCGGGAGTCTGCCATTTTGTCGGGTGGACATGCCGCAAATGGGGCATTTTGGATGGATAAGAGTGGCGAGTGGCAAGGATCCTCATATTACAGCAATAGTCTACCCGAATGGCTGAAAGCTCACAACAGACTACACGCCAAACACCCCCTCAACACAAGTTACACCAATGACGATGTTATCGATGCTTCCATCAACGCCATCACTCAGGCAGCAATGGGAAAAGACGATGTCTCAGACCTGTTGTTTGTAAACCTCTCAGCTACTAAGGCCGACAAGAGCCCCGTGACACATTGGCAGACGGAGATGGAAAGCGTCTATATGCAACTTGACGAATCCTTAGCCAGGCTCATTAGTGGTGTCGAAAAACAAGTCAGTCTTGACCGGGTTCTCTTCGTCGTCACCTCAACAGGCTATACCGACGAAAATGTAGCCAGTGTCAAACAGTATCGCATTCCTACAGGCACATTCTACATCAACAGGACTTCTTCTTTGCTCAACATGTATCTAAGCGCCATTTATGGGCAGGGACGTTATGTTGAACAATGCTATGGCAACCAAATCTACCTGAACCACAAGCTCATTGAGCAAAAACGAGTGAGCATGTCGGAAATGCTTACACGTTGCCAAGACTTCTTAACCCAAAACGCTGGCGTGGCCGATGTCTACACCAGCGAACGCCTATTGGCAGGAAATAATGACATCATCAAAATTCGCAACGGTTTCAATCCTGCGCTCAGCGGTGACATCATCATTGAAGTCACACCTGGATGGAAACTTCTCAACGAAGATACACAACAAACATATACCAGTCGAGCTGGCTTTGTCCCGTTTCCCATTATTTTCATGGGTGCAGAGATAAAACCTCAGCGCGTCGTAAGCCCCGTCACTGTTGACCGCATTGCACCAACATTGGCAAAGGCAATCCGTATTCGGGCACCAAACGCCTGCACATCTGCTCCTCTTTTTTGAATTGTGTAGACCAAGTTGTCAAATAACGCCAGGAGGACGTTGATGACATTAGTACAAAGTTGCACGATTGCAAATTGGTCTATAAAGAATGGAGCAAAAAAACGCCCTACTTTAATTAATTACATGATTTAGTGTAAATTGCGGAATTAAATTCGTAATTTTGCAAACTGAAAGAAAATAAAAAAACAGCATATAATGAATTTAAACAAATTTTTAAAGTCATTGTTCGGTGACAAGTCGACACGAGACATGAAGCTCATCCAACCCCTTGTGGAAAAGGTGAAAGCTGTGTATCCTGACATTCAAAAACTGAGCAACGACGAACTGAGAGCTAAGACCAAGGAGATACAAGCTTATGTTCAAGACGCAGGCAAACCTTATCGCGAGAAGATTGCCGAGTTGAAGGCCAAGATTGAGGAGACTCCTATTGACGAGCGCGAGCCTATTTTTGACGAGATTGACAAGCAAGACAAGGAAATGCTTGAGGCTCTCGAGAAAGCACTCAACGAGGTGATGCCTGTGGCTTTCAGCATTGTGAAAGACACAGCACGTCGTTTCAAAGAAAATGCAGACACCATAGTGACCGCTACCGACTTCGACCGCGAGTTGGCAGCCAAACCTTCTAACGACTTCATTACCATTGACGGTGACAAAGCCATCTACCACAACGAGTGGACTGCTGGAGGCAACAAAATCAAGTGGGATATGGTGCACTATGACGTGCAAATATTCGGTGGTATTGCCTTGCACCAAGGTAAAATTGCAGAGATGGCTACAGGTGAGGGTAAGACCCTCGTTGCCACCCTGCCAGTGTTCCTCAATGCGCTCACCGGAAATGGTGTGCACATGGTGACCGTCAACGACTACCTCGCCAAGCGTGACTCTGAATGGATGGGACCGCTTTACGAGTTCCACGGACTCTCCGTGGACTGCATTGACAAGCACCAGCCCAACTCACCCGAGCGTCGCAAGGCTTATCAGGCCGACATCACATTCGGTACCAACAATGAGTTCGGTTTCGACTACCTGCGTGACAACATGGCCCTTTCCCCCAATGACCTTGTGCAGCGTCGCCACAACTTCGCCATCGTCGATGAGGTCGACTCGGTGCTGATCGATGATGCGCGTACACCCCTCATCATCTCAGGCCCCATCCCCAAGGGTGACGACCAGATGTACGAGGAGTATCAACCTCTTGTAGAGCGTCTCTACGAGGTACAGCGCAAGCAAGCCACAGAACTGTTGGCCGAAGCGCGCCAGAAGATCTCCGAGGGTCGCAAGGAACAAGACAAAAACAAAGCTCAGCAACTGTTGGAGGAAGGCTTCTTGAGCCTCTTCCGTTCTTACAAGGCGCTGCCTAAGAACAAAGCCCTCATCAAATACCTTTCCGAGGATGGCATCAAGACAGGTCTGCAGAAGACAGAAGAGACCTACATGGAAAACAACAATCGTCTGATGCCTAAGGCCATTGCTCCCCTTTATTTCGTTGTTGACGAAAAGCTCAACTCCGCCGACCTTACGGACAAGGGTACCGAATGGCTGTCCAACCAGGTGCATGACAAATACTTGTTTGTCTTGCCCGATATCACCGCACAGCTTTCCGAACTTGAAGCCGACACCAACCTGTCTGATCAGGAGCGTATCGACAAGAAAGACGACATGCTCAATCACTACGCCGTGCAGAGTGACCGTGTGCACACCATCCAACAGTTGCTCAAGGCTTACACCATGTTTAATAAGGATGACGAGTATGTCGTCATGGACGGACAGGTGAAAATTGTGGATG
>JBNMMB010000021.1:0-39931 GCA_050875105.1 Prevotella sp.
GCTGGCCATGACCTGCCAGTGTCGCTTCTACCGACCCATCTCTGAGCTCGACAACCAGGGCGGCTACGCCGACATCTTCCTCCGGCCACTCATCGAGAGCTATCCCGACATGGAGCACAGCTACATCGTCGAACTGAAATACTGCAAGGCCACCACCACCGACGAACAGGTGAAGCAGCTCTTCGAGGAGGCCCGCGCGCAAGTGACGCGCTATGCCGAGAGCGGCGTGGTGGAAGACGTGGCGCGCAAGACCCACATACACAAGCTCGTGGTGATCTTCCGAAGCGTCGACATGGTGGCGTGCGAGGAAGTGTAAGGCCAAAATACAAGCTTTAACGTTCACAAACGATTGCTAATCAGTCCTAAATAGAACTAACACAGGGCAGGTTTTAAACAAAAAACTTGCCTATGTCAACTATTATTACTACCTTTGCACCGCATTAAGAGAAACGGCACAGCAGCCAACGGGTTTTCCTGGCTTGTCGTGCCGCAGTAGTCAACAGGCATCCAGGCTCAACGATTTTCGTTTATTCTCACTGTTGAAGCCGCGGGATGAATGACCACAGATGTGTTCAGCGCATAGGCCAGAGCTCTTGTTTCGCCCAGCCCATGCACGCCCAGATGCCATAAAACAAACAACATGAGGTTTTCAACAAAGAGCAAAAAGATTGTATTGACATTGTTATTCATGATGATTCCCTGCGCCCTGTTTGCGGCAGGCGACACGGCAACAGCCAGCGATGTGGACTGGTCTCCAGTGATGGACGCCATCATCCAGGTGGAAAGCGAGGGAAACACACGCGCCGTGAAAGGCAACTCGGTGGGAGCCATGCAGATCACACCAGTGCTCGTGGCCGAGTGCAACAGCATACTCAAGCGGCGCAAAAGCAAGAAGCGATTCACACTCAAAGACCGCTTCAACCTGGCCAAATCGAAAGAGATGTTTCTCCTCATACAGTCGTTCCACAATGTAGAGAACGACGTGGAGAAGGCCATACGATCCTGGAACGGCGGCTTGCACTACTCCGTCCGAGCCACACAGAAAT
Organism: Prevotella sp.; assembly: GCA_050875105.1. Taxonomy (GTDB): domain Bacteria; phylum Bacteroidota; class Bacteroidia; order Bacteroidales; family Bacteroidaceae; genus Prevotella. The sequence continues at coordinate 1,047 of JBNMMB010000021.1, forward strand.
ATTACAATAAGGTGATGTCGCACCTGGTCAAGCGCCACTGACGGCATAACCGCACAAAAACGAAAATAGCGCCATGCTCACAATCATGTGGGCATGGCGCTATTGTTTTCTGTTGTGATGCGTGCTCACCACCAACCGCCTGTGCCGCTGATGGAGAACGTCACGACGACATTGACCTTCTTGAGCGTGGCACCGTCTTGGTAGCGCATCTGCATGGTCACCGTGTGGCTGTCATCAGAGCAATTGTTCTGGTAGAGGCCGCAGTTCCAATGGAAGAGATCGTCGAAGATCTCGATGTAGACATGGCCGTCGGCAAAGACGCCAGGATTGCCGTCGGCATCAAACCAGGCGCCATAGGTGCCATTGGTGCCGTTCTGGCCTTCCTGCCCATCGGTGGTGAGGGGCACGATGGAAAGCTTCTTGGTATCGAACTCATCAGCACTGACGCCAATGAGCTGGAGAAACTGCGTCTTGTCGACCGTCACCTTGTTGCTCTGCGAAAAACCGCCGCGCCACGTCATCGAAGTGTTGACCTGCATCGTGCCAACCAGCTGGTCGCCGGTGGGCGGCGTGGTGGGATCGGGGTCGGGGTAGGCGGCGATAATGCCCGTGAGATAAGCGGCGCGGCGCTCGAGCCACTGGTGCATGGCGTTGACCTCGGTGGAGAAGGTCTTGCCCTGGATGGGCCAGCGCGTCATCTCGCGCGACATGGCACCCTGGTTGAGCTCAGCCACATACTGCATGCACTCGGCCCAAGGCTTCGCCACGATGCTGTCGGCCACGCGACGCCACTCAGACTTGTAGTCGTTGACAAAGGCCTGGCAACCGAAGAGGTCGGTGAAGAAGGCGGGTATGTTGCGGTCGTAGCCATTGCGCTTCAGCGGGTTGGAACCGAGCACGAGCTCGCGGTAGTCGGCATAATAGTCGTGGCCAGTGGTCATCGTGGCCCAGTCGAAATCGTAGCCGGCGTCGAAGTCCCACAGCGGGCCCATCGTCCACTTGCCGTCGCCATCCTTGAAGAGAAACACGCTGCGTGGCGCCACAAGTTCCACATTCTCCACAAGTTCTTGCAACTGGAGGTAGTGGATCATCGACGGCACGTCGAGCAGGCTGTAGATGCGGGCCGAGTCGCGGCTCTGGATGGCCTCCTCAAGGAGGGCAAGCTGCGCCTTGACCGAGTCGCGACGGTTGGCGGTGAGGGCGTCGTCCTTGGGATACTTCACACAGACGGGCATCGTGTAGACCGATGACCAGAAGTTGTCGGTGGCCGCAGGGCTGAGGTTGGGACCATCGTCTTGGTCGAGCGAGAGGAGCATGCCCTGGTCGTCGCTCACGGCCACACGGTTCTTGTCTTGCTGCACCTGTTCGGTGAGCTGGTAGACGCCCCGGTAGTCGCCATTGATGAAGAGCTCCACATAGCGCGTGTGGTTGGTGTAGGGCATGCCGAGCCACTGGGCGGCCTCGAAGACAAAGGTGTTCATCAGGTCGGTCACGTCGCGATAGTTGGCCAGCAACACCCAGCTCTTGGCCTTGTCGAGACCGAGGAGTTTGTGCTTCTCGTCGAGCTTGATGCGATAGGGTTTCTTGTCATACCAGCTCCACGACGAGTTGCCACGCCCGCGGATGCTGGCCGAGCCCGAATAGTTGGAGAACGAGCCACGCGCATTGAGGCTGATATGACAGGGCACATACTCCTCACGCGACGTGATGTCGGCACCATCGTTCACGGTGATGTACATTTGGAACACCTTGTAGTGGTCTTTTGTCTCCACCGCAGGCTCGTCCTCGAAAGTCACAGAGTCAACCTTCGAGGCGGCGAAGGGAATGACGATGCCGTCGGGCGTGAGGCCACGCAGCGTGGCACGGTCGGCGGAGAACTCAAAGTGGTCGAGGTCATCGGTGACATAGGGGAAATCCCAGTAGGTGTTGTAGTCTTTCAGGCGCACATGGATGCGATCCTGCGCCTCGGCCGTCAGGGCGGCGAACAGGGCGATGATGCAAAATATCTTTCTCATGGCGCTTCTATTTCTTGACAAACTTGAAACTGCTCTTGCCAGCCTTGACAACATAGGTGCCACGAAACAGGCGCGTCAAGTCCACCACCTGATGATTGTCGCCGCACACGACTGGCACACGAAGAAGCTTGCCACTCAGGTCGCTGACGGTGACCGTCTCGTTGGTGGCCACGACGAGGTGGCCCTCGGCCAAGCCATTCTCGGTGGGCAAGCTGATGCCCGTCGGATCGGCGTCGACCAGGCGAAACTCGGCGATGTCGCCAAACTGGTAGTGGCGCCCGCTGACCCACACCTGCTGGTTGACAAACTGCATCACCGGGCGCGAGGTGTCGGTGATGGGATAATAGGCCTCCACACCGCTGGTGGTCTTGATGAGCAGACCGCGAGCCCCAGCCGTGAGCGTGGCCAGGAGGAGGCTGGTGAACAATAGCATTTTCTTCATGTTGATAGATGTTTGCATAGGGATGGGGATGATGACTTTTTTACTTGAACTCGCCGGGCTTCTTGCCAAACTGCTTGGTGAAGCACTTGGAAAAGTAGCTGGGCGAAGAGAAGCCCACCATGTAGCTCACCTCATTGACACGATACTTGCCCTCGCGCAAGAGCTGGGCGGCACGCTTGAGGCGGACGACCTGGATCAGCTCGTTGGGCGTGACGTCGGTGATGGCCTTCACCTTGGCGAACAGGCCCGACCGGCTCATGTTGAGCTGTTCGGCAAGATAGTTGACACTGAGCTCCTTACTGTCGATGTGGTCTTCGATGATCTTGGTCATCTGCTGCAGCAGTTCACTGTCGACAGGTGACGTTTCCATGTCGCTGACGGTGGCCTCGGGCGTGGCCGAGAACATCTGGAAGAGGCGGCGCCGCATGTCGAGCATGTTGCGGATGCAGGCTTGGAGATATTCCATCGAGAAGGGCTTCTCGATATAGGCGTCGGCACCACAGTTCATGCTCTCGGTCTTGGTGTCGTCGTCGGTCTTGGCGGTGAGCATCACGAAGGGTATGTGGCTGAAACGACGATCGGCACGCACACGGCGGCAAAGCTCGGCACCATCCATGACCGGCATCATCCAGTCGGAGATGATCATGGCGATGGGGTTGCCGCTCAACTTGGCCAGAGCCTCCTCGCCATTCTGCGCCGTGATGACGGTGTAGTCGGCATGGAAATTGTCGGTGAGGAAGCGCAGCATGTCGGTATTGTCATCGACGATGAGCAGGTAGGGATGGTCGGTGGCGGGTGCCACGGCGGGCATGATGGGCTCAGCCGGCTGCGAGGGTTGATTTGGCATAATAGGCATATTGGGCTTGATAGACCTATTGCTCTCAGCGCCGCCCCCAGCCTTCTGGTGGGTGGGCAGCACCACGGTGAATGTGGCGCCACGCCCCACCTGCGATGTCACGTTGACGGTGCCACCATGCATCTTGACAATGGAGTCGACGATGGCGAGGCCGATGCCTGTGCCTGGCTTATTGTCTTGCGCCTGATAGAACGCGCCAAAGATCTTCTTTTGGTCGGCAGGACTGATACCCATGCCGTCGTCGGTGACGGTGATGGTGAACGACTGGCCATCCGTTGAGGGTTGACAGCTGAGCGCCACCAACGAGTGGGTGTACTTCGTGGCGTTGGTCATGAGGTTGCTGATGACCTTGGTCACAGCCTCAGCGTCGACCACGGCCGTGAACGCCTCGGGCGGATAGTCGACAGTGAAACGCGCACCCTTCTGGTCGAGCGTCGGGGCAAAGCGCTCGGCCACGGCATGCACGATATCGTAGACGTTGCGCTCGGCGAAGTGCATCTCTATGCCTGCCTGCTGCACCTTGTTGAAATCGAGCAACTGATTGACAAGTTCCAACAGGCGATGGGCGTTGCGGTCGATCATCTTCAGACTGTCGCCGTCGGCGGCAAGCACGGTGTCGTTGGGATGGTTGGCCACATGGCGCATGAGCGTCTCCAGTGGACCGATGATGAGCGACACGGGCGTGCGGATCTCGTGGGCGATCATCGTGAAGAAGCGCAGGCGGGCCTCCTTCACCTCCAGGTCCTTGCGCTCATTGAGGCGGCGCATCTCATGGAGGTGGTGGCGCTCGGCAGCCTTCAGGCGCAGGTGGATGTAGAACCAGATGGCAGCCACGATGAGCAGCAGGTAGATGATGCGGGCAGGCCAGCTCCACCACAGCGGCGGATGGACCACCACTGTGAGACGGGCCTCCTCGCTGGTCCACACGCCATCGCTGTTGGTGGCGCGCACGCGGAAAGTGTAGGTGCCCGAAGGCAGGTTGGTGTAGGTGGCTGAAGGAGTGAGGGTGTAATTCCACTTTTTGTCGAAGCCGTCGAGCATATAGGCATAACGGTTCTTCTCGGGCGAACAATAACTGAGAGAGGCAAAATGAATGGTGAACATGTCATCGCCAGCATAGATATTGAGCTTCTCGGCGCAGGCCAGCGCCTCGGGCAGGCGGTCGGTGCCTGCACTGACGGGTTGTCCGAAGATGTCGAGACGGGTGATGACCACGGGAGCCTCATGGCTGTTGACCTTCACCTGATAAGGATAAAAACAGGTGAAACCGTGAGTGGAACCGAAATAGAGGCAACCATCGGAGGCCTTGAAGGCTGACGATGCACCAAACTGCTCGCCTGCGATGCCGTCGTAACGGTTGAACATCTGCAGACCGTCGGTCGGCGAATACTTAAAGATGCCCTGGTCGGACGAGAGCCAGAGAACGCCAGCCTCCTCGATGATGGCATTGATGTTGTGGAGGGGCAACTCGGTGGAGAGGTGCTCAAAAGTGTCGGTGTCGGCACGCCACACATAAACGCCCTGTGGCGTGGATGCAAACACACGCCCGTCATGGGCCACGCAGAGGTCACGCGTTTGTCGCACTTGGGGGTCCTGGCCCGTCGACGACGGCAGGTAGTGATGCCAACGACCACGGGTGTCGTAGCGCCACAAACCGTCATCCTGGGCAGCAAACCACAGGTTGCCACGCTGGTCCTCTACGATGTCGAGCGTGAGCGACAAATACTTTTTCATGCGGCGGAAGGAGCCCTTGACAGGGTCGGCCAAGAAAACACCATCGATGGTGCCCACCCACAGGCGGCCACGGCTGTCGCGACAAAACGAGTAATTGCTGACAGGGGCATTGGCCACGGGGGTGACGGCACCCGTGGTGGTGTTCATGCAGAGAATGCCCTGGCCATAGGTGCCAATCCACAGGTCGTCGCCCATGGGCAGGAAGGCGTGGGCATTGACCGTGGCCAACCGTTGGCGGGCAGGGAAGTCGACCATCTGCCCAACTGACGGGTCATAGCAGTTGACGCCTCCATCATCGGTGGCTACCCAGATGCGATGACGACTGTCTTCGCAGAAGCGTGACACGATGTTGCCACGAAGGAATGGCGACGTCTCAGGGACGAACGAGCGGAAACGACTGCCCATCGGCGACACATAGTAGACGCCACCATAGAACGTGGAGTACCACAGGCCTCCTTCGCGGTCCTTGACAATGCTGTAGACAAACTTGGGCGACAGGGCAGGAACAACACCCTGAAGGGGCGAGGTGGCCGACGTGGAGAACGGCCGCACGGTAGCGGCCTGAGGGTCATAGACAAAGAGGCCGGCATCAGTGCCTACGAGCACGGTGCCGTTGGGCTGCTGCAAGAGGGCGTGGATGTGGAAGAGACTGTTGTCAGCAGGATTGAGCGTGCCGTGTGACGACACGAGACCTCGGCGCCACGTACCATAAAGGGTGGTGCCATCGTCGAGACGAAGCATGGACATGACGCGGCCCTCAACAACGTCGGTTGGCAAGGGAAAACCACTGAAACGCCCCGTCGACTTGTCGAGAAGCAACACGGGTTGTTGGGCATGCTCGGTCAGGGCATACACCTGATTGCGATTGTCCACATAGACACCCAAAAGATAACCGTCGGCCACACGCAAGTGGGTGAGCTCATGCGTACGGGGCACATAGCAGAAAAGGCCCTGGCCCTTGGTGGCAATCCACACGTTGCTGTCACGGTCGGCAACAATGGCACTGACGCTCGACGTGAGACGCACGCCATCGTGAGCCTTTGGGCCGATGGGCTCAAACTGCTCATTGGCAAAGTGAAAGAACACCGCACCTTGAGACGTGCCCAGCACCAGACCATCAGACAAAGGCAGAATGGACGACACATACTGATCTGCAACACCCTGGCGCAGAAAGGGTTGCACCATCGTGCCATCATAGCGGCAGAGACCGCCGTCGGTGCCCATCCACATGAAACCTCGTTGGTCTTGGGCCAAGGCGCGCACCGTGTAGGAGGAGAGACCATCGGCCAAGGTGATATTGCGGCCTGACAGGAGCCCAATGGATTGGGCCCTGACGCTGAGGGGCAACAGAAGGAGGAGCAGAAGGAGGCTGCATGCTATCTTTTTCATGAGACGGATGGATAATGATGGATGATGCGGAGCGTTGGGGAATGGATTAGGGGTGCAGGGGTGTTTTATGGGGTTACTTCACAGGGGTGCTGGGATAGGTGGAATCACTCGGGACGAACGCCAGGGCCAAACGTCACGGTGTAGGGATACTGACGGTTGGGCTCCTTGCTGTCCCACGACAGGCGCTTGTGCTCAGCGGGAGCACCCATCACCACCAAATAGACGGCCTTGAGGGGCTCGGACGGCAGGCGCAGGGCAACACTGCCCTTGGCGGCCGGACGACCATAGACAGCCTTGCCTGCGGCGGTGACTGCCACAAGACCATAGCGCAGACCACCCTGACGGCGGGCCTGGTCGCTGGCACTGACAGCGGCGCTGACCTTGTGGCCAGGCTGGCAACCCGTGAGGCGGATGGCGTTGAAGCCATAGTCCTCAGGCAGGAAGTCGGCCTTGGGACTCCAACCCTTGCCCACAGCCTCCATGGGGGTGGAGAACTGGCATGCATAGCGACGCGTCTCGCGGTAGGCATGGTGATAATCGAGGTTGACGAGATGCTGATAGCAATCGATCATCTCGTCGCAGAACTGACGCTGCGTGATGCCAAAGTGGCGCTGATAGGTCATGACGGGATCCTCGCCCAGGCGACCATCCCGATAGAGGTCAGCGATGGAGGTGCGACCGTGTTTCTCGGCCCAATACTCGATGACATAGGGCGAATGGTAGACATTGGAACCATCGAGGTAGGCCTTATGGGTGAGTTGCTTGAATGCCTCGAAGTGATAGTTTTCATCGGTGAGCCAGTCGGGGTTGACTTGCCACAACATCCACTGTGAGGTCATCTCGAAGAAGCCACTACCTCCCCAGCAAGGCGACACACTGTCGGCCTGGATCTGGAGTTGGAAGCTATGGCCCAGCTCATGGGCCAGGCAGTTGAGCTTGCGGTCCTGGATGCGATTGGGAGCCACCCAAAGGGCTCCGATATAGTTGTCGTAAGTGCCACCGTAGGCTGTGCCTTCCAACGAGTAGTTGACCATGACCATCATCTTGTGGGTGTCGGCCTTGCTGCCCGGCAGGGTGAAACGCAGGGTGTCGCGGAAGAAATGATAGAACTGCTGGACGCGACTCTTGAGGTTCTCGATGTCAAAATGCATGGGGTGTCCGTCGAGTTGGGGCGGATTGGCGGGATCATCGCCAAAGCCTTTCTCCCAGAAGAACACGAGGTCGCGCGTCTGGGCGGAGTGCATCCACGAATAGCGACTGCTGTCGCAGGTGAAGTCGATGGAGCGCAACTCCTCGGGAATAAAGATGCGCTTCTGCGCCGTGGCGGGAAGAACGGCGGCACAAGCAAGGGAAAGGACAAGAGATTTGAGGGTCATAGGGATTAGGGAAAGGGAAATAATGATTTTGGGGAAAATGAGAAAAGAATGATGAGTGGAGAGCCGAGCGATGAGCTAGTGGGCTGATGGGCTCACGGCTGATGGGCTGTAGGCCTATTATGCCCAATAAGCCCATTAAGCCTATAATGCCTTGCTCATCAGCCCATGATGCCCACTGCCGATCACTTCAACGTGGTGCCCGTGATCTTGACCTGATAGGGCAACTGGTCGTCGGTGGCCTCGCTGTCATCCCACGGACAACGGCGATACTCGGTGGGAGAGCCTTGCACGACGGCCCACAAGCGCTCAGTGCCTTCGGGCACGGTGAACGTGACAGTGCCGCTCAGCGTGGAGGCAGCGGCGCCCGTGGTGTTGCTGATCATCGCGGGTTGGCTATAGACGCGTTTGCCATCACAGAGAGCCACGAAACCGATGGCCCAACCCTCATGGCCGGCGACATCTGTGACATTGTAGTTGTGCACGGTGGCCTTGACATTGCCGTCAGCGTCGACCTGCTTGCCGGGATCGGCTGAAGGCAACGGGCTACCGGCATCAACGCCACGAACAGACAACGTCACTTCGGTGCCGCCCTTCACGACCTTGAGCGGGATGATGCTGAAGCCCGTGGGCTGCACACACTCCTCATAGCCAATCTGCTTCCAACCATCGAGCGTGTCGTAAAGCGTGACGGTGAAGGCGTCGTAAGCGGGCTGGATCCAGTTCCACGTGCGACTGGTGGCATAGTGACGCGTGTGGTCGAAGTCCATGGTGACCGACTTCTGCGCATACTCAAAGAGCTGGGCGCGAAGAGTGTCATAGTCATTGTTGAGGAAGATGCGCATGTAAGCCTGGTTGCCATCCTCAGGATAGACGCTCTCATTCCAGATGCGACCCAGGGCCTTGATGCCTTGCTTCTCTGTCCAGAGATACTGCTCCCAATAAGAGGCATAGCGCTGGAACTCATTCTCGAAATGACGATGGTGGTGCTTCGTCCAGTTGACGAAGTTGTAGTCGTTGACAGTCTCGGCTGGATAGTCCTCATGGGCCACCCACTGGGCACACTGCTCCCAGAAGCCGCACAAGCCTTTGGAACCGGGATAGCCATAGCGGAAACCGCTGCGCATGTCGTTGGGCTTGCCATTGAGGATGTTGTCGCAATAGGTCTGATACTGGAACGAGTGACCGATCTCATGGGCAATGGTCGAACCTGCGGGTTGGCAGGTGGCTGGCGTGATCCACAGGGTGCCGATGGTGTTGTCGTTGCCTGCTCCTTCGGCCTTCCAATTTTCAATGGTGCTACCATCGTGGGTGCCGGGGTAGAGCAGGTAGATGGACATCTTGTAGTGGTTGAGTTGGCTCTTGTGAGTGGCCTCTTGTCCCACCACCACCATGCCAAGGCGGGTGATGTTGGTGTTGTAGAACTGTTCGGCCTTCTTCAGCAAGTCATCGATATCGACGCGATAGCTGCTTGGCACCGTGGAAGCATTGGGATTGTCGCCAAACATGCGATCCCAAAAGCAGATGAAGTGCTCACTCTCTTTGCTGCGCTGGAATGTCCAGCGGTTTGACTCAACCGTGTAATCGTTGTTGTAACTGAGATTGGATGTGGTGGGTTTCCATACTATGAGACCCGGATCGCCAAAACAGAGCGTGGCGTTGGGGGTACCATCGGTCTTGAGAAGGCCGTTAACACGATAGTCGCTATAACCAGTCTTAAACTGGGGTGAATAACGGCGGATGATAGGCATGGTGCCTCGGGCAAAGATCTCTATGGAGTCGAGCCCAACGGTGGAAAACAACAAACGGTTCTCCTTGAAACGGTCGGCATACTGCACATAGAGCGAGTCTTGGGCTGGCAGGGACTGCAGGGCCGTGAGGAGAAGAGATATGGCTAGTAAAAATCTTTTCATCTTACAATGTTCTTGTTAATGGTCATTTCACAACATACTTCTTGCCCTTGGCAATGTAGATGCCTTTGGGCAGGCCCTCAAGCGAGGTGGCGCCACGACGCACCAGGCGACCGTCGACGGAATATACGGAGAAGGGCTTGTCGGCCTCCTGGGCCTCATCAGTGCGGAGGTCGCGCACACCGCTCACCACCTTCATCTGGAAAGTGATGCCCTTGAGACTGTTGAGTGTGAAGCCACGCTTGCCCACATAGAGACGGTTTTCGGCAAAACGAACCACGGGGCCACGTTGGCCATCGGTGGGCTGATAGAGTTGCACATCGGCGACACGACGCGAACTGTTCACAAAGACCAGCGAGGCGAACATCTCCTTGGAGTCGGCGCGAGAAGTCTGAGGCACCAAGGCAAGCGATGCGAGAAGAAGGGGTAATAGTCTTTTCTTCATAAAGTAAATATAGTAATGGTTTTTCTTTCTGCAAAGGGAGAGATAGCAACAACACCATGTAACGTGCCATCTCCCATCCTATCAATAAGGTGAATGGCGCCTTAATAAGATGAACGGCGCTCAGCCTCATTCACAAACGAAGGGGGCGAGCCAAGGGACTACGAAGAGTGACTTTGGCTCGCCCCGATGACGGTTGTGCTTGGCGGGCGTCAGGCCCACCCAAGATGATATGTGTTACCTATTAATATACGGTTAAGGCAACGGCAGGTACCAGTTGGCTGTCTGGTAAAGGTCCTTGCCGATGAGGCCACGCATCTCTCCCACCTTGTCGGCACCGCGGCGGGCATAGACCTTGTCGGCGAGGTAAGCGGGATCGTTGCGGCGAAGGGCTACACGCATGAGGTCATAGAAGCGCTGACCCTCGAAGGCAAACTCCAGGGCGTCCTCGTCCATGATGAGATCCTCGACATGTTCCACCTGGTACTGCAAGCGAGCGTCGCCAGTGAGCGTGGTGTCGTCGGGCATGACATAATAGTCGTTGTACTCCGACCAGCCACTGCCGTGAGAGTGAATGCCAAGGGTGTTCTCAGCTACCAACTCGGGATAAGCACCAGAACGGCGCACATAGAGGTTGGACGGGAAGGAGAACTGGGCGAGCCAAGCGGAGTCGGCCTTGTAGTAAGGCATGATCTTCGACTGCATGATCTCATCGTTGACGCCATCCTTCAAAATCTCAAAGGCGAAGCGTGGGAAGCCAGCACGGTTGAGCGCCTCGGCCATGTGTAGGTAGACCATGGAACGGCGGTAGACCTGCACATTCTGGTCAGAGTGCTTCGAGTTGGTCACATAGTCAATGGTCTTGTTGTGCTCAAGATGGTCGGTCTTGACCATCGAGTAAACGGTGGCCAGACGGAGGTCGCCCGACTCATAATCGCTGAGGCCTGAGGGACCATAGATGACATTGCGCGTGGAAGTGTAATGGCAATAGGTCTGGGCTTCCGAAAGGTCGATGAGACTCTTCGATGGCACGATGGATGCCTTGTACTCATTCTCCGAACGTGAATTGAAGAGGTTGCGCAACTGACTGTAGTTGCCCTCAGAGGGGATGGAGTCGCCAGGGATGAGTGTCACCAACTCACTGACTTGCGAGTAGGAGCTACCCTCACGGAAGGCCGAGCCCCATGAACTGACGCGCATGTTCCAGTGGGTGTCTGTGCGGCTCCAGGCCGTCACGTCGTTGCTGGTGGGATAGCCCACATTCTCACCATTGCGGGTGGTGAGGTAGTGATAATAACACAGGGCTGCGTCACGATAGTTGCCAAGCCAGAGGTTCATGTCGCCCTCGAGGATGTAGATGGGGAAATAGAAGAAACGCGAGTCGACGCGACGGATGCTTCCGTAGCCGGGTTTCTCGATGCTCTCCAGGCCCTTGAGGTCATTGAGGAAATACTGGCAGATCTGCTGCATGTCGTAGCGCGGATAGTCCTTGTCGGCGTCTGCCTTCGAGAGGATGGGCTCAGTGACGAAGGGCACCTTGCCATAGACCTGAGCCATCTGCATATAGGTCCATGCGCGGAAAGCCTTCACAGCTGCATACTCCTTGCGGAAGATGTACTCGTTTCGGTTGTTCTTCAAGGCCGTGTCAGCATGGGCAATGAAGTAGTTGCAATTGTTGATGACAGCATAATAGTCAGCAGGTGTGTTGTAGGCGTTGGTGGTGTCATTCACATTGAAAAGCGCCAGGTCACGCAGGTCGGCCGAGGTGTTGTTGTTGATGTCGGAGAGATCGCCACGCACTTCACCCAAAAGGATGGTGCGGTCGGCAATGGCCTGCAACTTGTTGACAATGCCGACCACACTGTAGAGGGTATCCTCAGCATTGTTGAGGTGGTTCTTGCCATCGAGAATCACACGGTCGGAGTCCTGGTCGATAAAATCTGAGCAGGAGGCGAAGAATGAGAAGGAGCAGAGGCACAGGGGCACAAGGGCCGCCATGCGGAAGCCACGGATGCCACAGGCCTTGACCTTATCCTTTATGTTGAACATTGTTTTCATGGTTGTCTTGTCGTTTTTAAGTCCCGCCACCCGTGCGGAGTGGCGGGTCTTGTGTCATGTTTATGGGTAACGGTTTAGAGGTTGACCTTCACACCAGCAACGAAGCTACGGCACTGGGGGAGCTGACCGAGGTCGATGCCCTGTCCGAGGACATTGCTCGTCATGGTGAACTCAGGATCAGAGCCGAGATACTTGGTGATGGTGAACAGGTTGTTGGCCTGGATCCAGAACTGCAAGCCCTGCAGGAACGTGGAGTGCATGGGAAGCGTGTAGCTCAGGGTGACGGTCTTCAAGCGGAGGTAGCTGCCGTCCTCGATCCAACGGTCGGAGAAACGGCTGTTGCCCATCGGATCCTGGAAGGTGGCCTTCGGCACATTGGTGACCTGTCCCTCTGTCTGCCAGCGTGAAGCCATGGCCGTGGTCTGGTTGAGGAAGCGATTGCCACCCTCAAGCTGCGAGCGCATGTAGTTGAAGACATCGTTGCCCAACGAATAGTTGAAGTTGAGGTCGAGACGGAAGCGCTTGTAGTTGAGCGAGCTGAAGATGTTGCCATAGAGATCGGGGTTCGGGTCGCCGATGACCACCCGGTCAGCATCAGTGATCTGGTGATCGCCATTGCGGTCGACAAAGTGCATGTCGCCTGCACCGAAGTAGTTGCGGTCTACGCCATTGTCGGCCAGGACATAGAGACCAGCCGCTGCGGCTTCCTCACTGGTGGAGAACACGCCCTGTGTCTTGTAACCATAGAAGAGGTTGGCAGCGTGGCCCACCTCTGAGTGGATGGTGGCACCGTAGACATTGGTGTCATACGACGTGCGACCTCCTGCCAACGAGGTGATCTTGTTCTTGTAATGGCCCATGCTGGCACCCAGCTCCCACTGGAAGTCCTTGGTGGCAATGACCTTGCCGATGAGGGTGAGGTCGAAGCCCTGGTTGCGCAGCGAACCGCCATTGCTCCAGTTCATGGGCAGGCCTGAGAGATAACTGAGGCTCTGATAGGTAAGCAGATGGTCGGTGTTGGCCAGGAAGTAGTTGAAGCGCACATTCAGGCGGTCACCCAGGAAGTTGCCCTCCAGGCCGACATTGAAACGCTTGGTGGTCTCCCACTGCAAGTTGGTGTTTCCGATATTGTCGAAGGTGATGGAGCTGACGCTCTGCATGAACTGACGAGCACGGAAATAAGAACGGGCGGCATAGTAGTCGATGTCGTCGTTACCGCTGACGTCATAACCGGCAGAGAGCTTCAGGTAGTTGACACCCGGCACCTTGGCAAACCAAGGCTCGTTGCTGATGACCCAACCGCCTTGCACACCCCAGAAAAAGCCCCAAGGTGCACCGAAGATCTTGAGTGAGTTGTCGGCGTCGACACCAAAGCGCGAGGAAGTCTCGGCGGTGAGGTTGGCCTGGAGATAGTAGCGCTGCAGATAGTTGTACTCTGCCTGTGCATACCATGCCCAACTGTTCCAGTTGTCATTGGTACCTGTAGTGGAGGCGTTCATCAGGTCGGCACGCATGAACGGGGTCTTATCGTTACCGGTGTTGTAACCGAGCTGGTTATTGAGCGTGTAGTTCTCCCAGTTGATGCGGGCACCGCCGAAGACGTGCAGGTCGTGTGCGCCATAGCGGTTGGACCAGTCAACACGAGTGTCGCTGAACACGGAGTTCTGCTTGCTCACGAGCGAGCGCACCTCATTCTCACGGACAGCGCCGACAGCTGCCACATAGTAGCTGGGCACACCATTGAGAGGGACGTAGTACTTCTCGTTGGTATTGACAAGGTTGTAGCTGAAGTGCTCAGAGACAAAGAGGTGCTTGTTGAACTGGAACTTCGGCGTGACGCTGAGGTTGACCATGGAGTTCTCAAAGCGGTTCTTGTTCTCTGCCTCACCATACTCAAGGATAGCCACAGGGTTGGCGAGCTGCCAGTTGTAGTTCTTCACATGAGCAAGGGCCTCGCTGAGGTAATCCTCATCGGTGATGTCGAGGAAGGAGTTGCTCATCACACCGCCGGCATAGGCATACGGAGAGAGCATGGGGCTCTTCACATAAGCCAGGAACGAGGGCGATGTCGGTGTGCCGTCGGTGTAGTTCGCCGGGGCACCGTCGTTGCGCAGGTCACGTGTCTGGTTGGCGAAGCTGGCATCGAAGCGCACGCCAAACTTCTTCGTGAGCTGGATGTCGGTGTTGAAGCGGATGTTCAGTCGGCTGGAGCCATTGTCCTTCAGCGGACTCTGGTTGTTGGCATATCCCAACGACAGGTTGTAGTTGGCCACATCGTCACCACCCTCCACGTTGATGTTGTAGTTCTGTGTGATGGCAGTGCGATAGACCTGATCCTTCCAGTCGGTGTTGTTGTGATACTTGGGATAATAATAATAGGTGGGATCCTCATTGAGGAACTTAAAGTCGGTGATGGTCGTTCCAGATGTGCCCAGCAGGTCGGCGGCATAGCTCTTGAACTGGCTTGCATTCATCATATCGATGAACTTCGGCTCAAGGGTGACGCCTGCCGAGAGGCTGGCGGTGATGCGCGTGGCCATGGAGTGGTTGCGACGCGTCTGAATGAGGATGACGCCGTTGGCACCCTTGGCACCATAGAGAGCCGTTCCATTCTTCAAGACGGTCACCTTCTCAATATCTGCAGGAGAGATGTTGGCCAAGATGTCGTTGTGGAAACCATCATGAAGCAAGGTGCGGCCATACTGCTGGTCGAAGATGACACCGTCGACGATGATCAGCGGCTGTGCATTGATGTTGAGCGAGTTGAGACCGCTGAGGAACATCACATTGCCCACGCCAGCCGTACCATTGCGTTGCACGGAGTGGACGTCAGCGCCGAGGCGTTTCTGGATCTCGTCCTCGATGGTCACGCCATTGGTGAAACGGAAGTCTTCGGTGGTCTTTGTGCCCAGCACGTTGGTGCCGCTGGCATACTCGTCGTGGAACACATTGGGGAAAATGTTGACCGTGCGTTGCTCAGCCCCAGCGGTGAGGCCCAGGTGGGCAGGGTTCATGTCAGGTGCCGTGACCTGGAGCGCACCAGCGAAGAGGGGCACGTCGATCTCATAGGATCCGTCGCTCTTGGTAAGGGCACTGTAGCCGTCGACCTCAGGCACACTGACGATAGCGCCCGACAAGGGCTTGCCTGTGGCGCCGTTGAGGACCTTGCCGCTGACCTTGCGCGTGGCATATTTCTTGACAGACTTTGTCGGTCGCTCAGACTTGACCTTCGCTCCAGCCGCTGCATCCTGTGCAGTAGCGGGAAGAGCACCAGCCATCATGAGCGCCAGTCCATAAATCATATATTTTTTCATACGTGTATTCGTTTAAGCGTTGGTTAGTGTGGTTCGTCGCTGCCTAGTTCTCATGCGGCTTGAAGATGATACAGTCGATGTGGAAGTCGGTTGAGAACTTTGATGTCTGGCTCTGCGACACCTGGCTCATGATACGCAACTTGACGTTGGGTTGTGCCAAGCCATAGGAGCAAGCAGGGAACTTCATGTTGCTGGCCACCTGTATGGTGTCGACCTTCAAGGGATCGGTGGTCTTCAGGTCCAAACGGCGGTTGAGCTGGCGGTTGTCCTTGTTGGTGTAATAGAGCATGCAACGGAAGCGGTTAGGCAACAGGTCCTCCTCAGGGATGTACTGGTTGTAAGCCCACTGGGGTGCAAAGACAACATAGATGTCATAACCCACATTAGAGAGGAGGTTGGGAATGCTATACTGCACGGCAGCCACGGGGAAGTGGTTGGGGTTGGTCGACGTATTCTCGGCGATGACCGAAACAAACTGGTTGCTTGAGATCTTGTCGTAGAACGGGTTGTCGGTCGTCACCTGATGCACGGTGAGGGGCTGCGAAGCGTCGATGAGCGTGTCCTGGCGGCTGATGTTCTCGGCCTCAACCTTCACGGTCTGGAAGAAAGTCTTCTCCTTGGGCACATTGAAGTTGGGTGCGATGCGCACGTGGCCATTACTGCACTCTGCGTCGATGGTGCCATCGAAGATGCCACCAGCGTCAAACGGACGATAGAAGATGTTGTATGGCTCAAGGTCCATGTACTTGCGGATCTGATAGCTGCTGGCAATCGTCGACACGGCCGAGTCAGCAAACGAACGGTCGGGATTGATGGTGCGGCTGAAGACCGTGCCAGAGAGAATGGCCAGGCGCGTGTTGGCCTCCTGCATGGAGTCACGCTTGTTGACCGTGTTGGCATAGTCGAAGTAGTCGTGATATTCGTTCACCATACGAGTCCACTGGTCGTTGGTCGGCACAAGCATCCAATAGGTGGAGTCCTCACTATTGATCTGTCCCATGCTTCTAAAGAGTGAGTTGGAGAGTACCACCACAGAGTCGAGATATTCGGTCTGTCCGTCGGCATTGATGCCTCCAGGCACACTGGCAGCCTCACTGAACTCATAGCGTGAATAACTGTTGATGAAGTTGTAAGCGCTGTCGATGCGGCTGTCGATGCCGAGATACTCGAAGATATTGGGGAAGTAATCGATCTTCTTGTTGATGGTGAACAGCACACCATTGGTATGCAGGGCATTGGACGTGACAAACTCACGCTTTCCGATGGCTGTCGGTGTGACAGCCTCAATCTTGCCATTGAGCATGGTCAGCGTGTCGTTGGTGAGTGATGACACGGGTTGCGTGAAGAGCGAGATGTGGTTTTGCACAAACTGGCGGATCACGGTGTTGTCGTTGTCACGCACACCATTGTCCTTCTGCGTCTGGTAGGCATTGACCAGGCTGTCGGCCTGCTCGGCACTGAGACCATCATTGGTCAGTGCGAACACGGTGTAAGTCTGGCTGCCCGAGAGATTGCGGTTGTAACCGCAGCCCTGCAGCACGTGGGCGAAGTTGCTCAGGTCGGCCTCCGAAGAGATGGCCTGCCAGAGCGTGGTCTTGGCACTGCCATCGCCTGTGGAAGGATCATAGTGGTCGTCCCAGTCGGAGCATGAGGCGAGAGGCAGGGCGAGGGCTGCGAGCCCCAGCCAAGCCTTACCCATGATATGATTGATGGTTGTTTTCATTGTTTTTGGTTTTGAATGTGGTTACTGTTGGCTGTTGCTCGCCTGTTAAAGCATGTCCTCGATCTCACCGTCATCGGTGACACCATAGACGCTCTTCGGAACCAGCTCGAGATAGTCGAGCATGAACTCGTTGTTGTTACCCATCTTCGTCGACACGCTGCGGAAGCGCAGGTAATGGTCCTTCTTGGGATCGATGTGCACGGTGCAGAGCACGATGCGGAAGGTCTGTGTCTGCGTTGCGAAGACGGTGCGGTCAGAATAACCCGTGGGGTGACCCTCACCGTTGACACGGTAGCCACCGGCTGCGCCACGATAGTAGCCCTTGTTCTTCAGGGCCTTCTGGTCGCGTGCAAGCTGCTCCTGCGTCATGCCAGAGTAGTTGCTCACCCAGTCGCTACCAAGGATTGACGGGTCGTTGAGTGCGACGGTCATGTCGAGAGGAATGCCCTGGGGCACGCCGTCGAAGTAGATCTGTGCAATGCCTCGTGTAGGCTCCTGTGCGTAACCCATACGGATCTGCCAATCACCCTCATAGGGCACAGGCGGAATCTTGAAGGTGATATCGTAGTTGCCAAACATGTTGAACTCATCGCCCTCGTAAGAGTCGTAGTAGTTGCGCGGACGGCGATAGATGAAGTCACCATTGACCTTCACGTTCTTCAGGTATCCGTCGGGGAAATAATAGTTGCGGCCATACTTGGCAGTCTCGTCATAAGCGGGGTCGTTGTGCGAGGGATCACCATTCTGTCGGATGTTCATGGTCATCAGCTCTGGGAAGATGGTCGAGAGGTCCATGCGGATGCGGACGCCGTCGACGATGTCGCGTGTCTGCTCAGAGAAGGCGAGCAGGTCGTCAACATAGAAGTAGCGGCCATTGAGTGCGGTGTTGTCGACACCGTTCTCCACAGTCTGGCTGATCTTTGCTCCAGGAATCTGGTAGTCAGCGTCATAACGACGGTTGACATAGCGCTGTCCGAGCTCGCTGTTGCCAGCGTAGCGCACGACGGTGAGGCGCTCAAACTTCAGCATGGTGTGAGGCAGCATGGTCTCGTACCAGTCGACGGGGTTCATCAGCGTGGTGCTGATGCCGATGTCGTTACGCGGTGTGAGCAGGTTCCAACCGATGACGTCGCGGGTCAGGATGTGGTAAGCGATGAGCCTGTAGAGCGGGTTCTTGGGGTTGGTAATCTGGTCGAAGCTGTGATAAGGCTGGTTGGCGTCCTCAGGATAGGTGACGTCGTAGATTTCACAAGCCTTCTGGTAGAGTTGTTCCAAGGTGGTGATGCCATACTTCTCGCGGAGGATGGAGTCGGATGGGATGAAGGCCGTGAAGCCCGACTTCTTCTCATCGGGAGCGGTGGCCGTCTCCTGGTTGACATGCGAGGTGTACTTGATACGCGGATACTGCGTGTGGTCGTACGACTCGTCGATGTAAGCGTAGAGCGAGTCCTCAATGTGAGTGGCACGCAGAGCCTCAGCAAAGAGGGAGATGCGCGGGTTGTCGTTGATCACGTTGGGGAGCATGCGCGAGCTCGACTGGAGCACGCCGTCGATGGGTTGCATGATACCGTTCTCCACAGAGTCGTCTTGCAGGGTGAAGATGATGTTGGCAGAGCGGTTGAGTCTCACCACACCATTGCTGTCGTTGTCGACATCGTGCGTGATCTCAATGTAACGCTTGTTCATGTTGGCAGTGGTCAGCGTGCCGTCGTTCATCTCCGATGTGGAAAACATGTTCTCCACGAGGTGCGTGCGTGCGATGGTGTCGCAGTCGGCATCGCTGAGTTCGCTCACCGAGTGGAGGCCGCGGCTCTCCAGATACTTGTTGATAGCATCGTTGGTCGGGGCGAAGCATGTGTAGTGTCCGTAGGCCGACAAGAGGTCCATGAGGCCAGCGCGGTCCACAATGGTGGCATACTCGCTAAACTGCTCATGCGTCTTGAGGTACTGGCTCATCATCTCGCCCTTGAACGTGTAATAGTTCTCGGTGTCGGGCTCGTCGGAGCAAGCCGAGAAAAGGAAGGCTACCAGGAAGAGTGGCAGAACGGCCAGGGCCTTGGCGCCATACCTTATAATATTATTGATGTTGGCTTTCATGATGGTTATGGTTTATTTGGTAGTTTCGTAGCTTGAGTTCTCGCCGTTGCCGAAGGCTGGGTTCTGCGTGAGGTTCTTGTTGACCTGGAGCTCGTCCTTGTTGTACGGCCAGAAGATGGCATCGATACGCTTCAGTTTGTTCTGCGAGGCAGAGCCTGAGCTGCCCGTCGACTTCTTCGAAGCCTGAGAGGCCAGGTAGCTGGTGTTGCCGTCGCGGAGCGAGCGGCGCACGAGGTCAAACCAGCGCTTGCCCTCAAAGAGGAGCTCACGGTGGCGCTCATCCATGACGAGGTCGGCCATGAGGCTCTTGCTGGCATAAGCAGCATAGTTGATGTCGCTCTTCGTGGTGGAGCAGTTGTAACGCTTGTTGATGACGTTGACGATGCTGTAAGCCTCGTGGAGCAAGGAGTCGTTGACCGTCTTGCCGGCAGCCGTGGTGTCATCATTGTTGACCATCTGCACGAGAGCCTCAGCCTTCATGAGCATCACGTCAGTGAGACGATAGATGATCCAGTTGGCGTGACAATAGTTGGGTGCCCAGTGCGTACCATAGGTAGCCTTGCCCTTGGCTGTGGCAGAGGTGGGCGGTGTGACCGTCACGTAGCCACTCTCCTGCGTGTACTTGCCGATGCCATACGAGGTCTCGTTGAGTGCCTCCAGGCTGGTGTAGTAGCGCGTGTCATACTTGCTGAGGAACACCGTGGGGTTGTCTTTCGTGAAGTCGTCACCCAGGTAGTCGGAAGGTTTCACCAGTCCGGGGAAGGTCTCACTGTTGCCATAGTTGCTGCTCACAGCACCGTTGGCGAGCTGGTTGTTGTCGTCCATGTAGACGAGCTCAAAGATGCTCTCTATGCTATTGCCTGAATTGAAAATCAGGTTGGCCACATTGCCATACGACGATCCGTCTCGGTCGGGGATAAGCGGATATCCGTCCTGCAACTGATCGTCCTCTGTGACTGAGCCACCGAGCTTGTCGAGTCGGTCCTGGTAGTCCTGTGTCTTTGCCTTGATGACAAGGTCGGCATAACGCACGGCGTTCTGGTAGTCTTGCTTCCAAAGATACATCTCACAGAGCATGGCGTGGATGGCTTCCTGCGTGATGCGTCCGCGCTGCGAGAAGCGGTTGGTCTGCGGATACTTGCGCACCGCATTGCCCTTGACACTCTCCAGGTCGGTGATGAGCGAGTCGAGCACCGTGTTGAATGGTGTTGCAGGCAGGTTCATCTTCTGCGTGTCATCGAGGAAGGCCTCCTTGCTAAACGGCACGTTGCGGTAGGTGCGGATCAGATAGAAATAGCAGAGGTCGCGCAGCGCTGACATCTCAGCCACCGTGGCACGCAACTGGCTCTGCGTGTAGTTGGGGTCGCGCTTGGCCACCGTCGGAGCGAAGTGGATGACGGTGTTACAGTCGTTGATGACCTTGTAGAAGCAGGTCCAGTCTGTGAAGCCGTTGGAGGCGTTGATGTTCTCCTTCAGGACGTTAGACAGGTCCTGGTTGTTGTCGATGTTGGTGCCGCCCTGGATGTTGTCTGAACGGAACTCGCCCCAGCACATCATGCGGGAGATGCAAGCCTGCGACTGCAGGGAACTGTAACATCCGTTGACGACGTTGTCGACGTCGTTCTTCTCATTCCAGAACTTCTCGAGCGTGATGTCGTTGAGCGGCTCCACGACGAGGAAGTCGGAACAGGATGTCATGGCAAGGGCGAGAACACCCACCCAAGCCTTGGTCCATATATGATGAAATTTGTTGTTCATAAGATTGTTCGTTATGATCATTAACCTTTTTGGATTTTAGATCGTGTTGATGCGTCGCTACTATTAGAAGTCGACGGTGATACCAAGCGTGTAAGAGCGTGCGCGCGGTGTCTGTCCGCCGTCGGTGGCTGCACCGTAGCTTCCATAACCAATCTCAGGATCGACACCCGTGTACTTGGTGAGGAGGAAGAGGTTGTTGGCGCTGACATAGAAGCGGAGGCCTCTGAGTCCGAGCGTCTGGAGCACTTTCTTCTTGAAGCCATAGGAGAGCTGCAAGTAGTTGAGGCGCAGGAATGTACCCGACTCCACGAAACGATCGCTGATGAGCGTGTTGTAGTTGGTTGTCGAGCCATACATGGCACGTGGGATGGTGGTGACATCGCCTTCCTTGCGCCAGCGGTAGTTCACAGCCTCGCTCTGGTTGTTGTTGTTGGTCATGGCCTCAGCGTCGAGACGCGCGAGGTTCAGGATCTTGTTGCCCACACGGTAGGTGAACTGCGTGTTCAGCTTCCAACCATTATAATTAAAGGTGAAACCGAAACCACCAGTCAGCTTAGGCAGAGAAGATCCGAGGTAGACGATGTCGAGTGCATTGATGTTGCCATCATGGTTGACATCCTCATACATGGCGTCGCCGCCCTTGAACTTATAGGTGTTGCCCGCAGAGAGGTTCGAGTAGTTGTAAGCCATCTGGATGGGGTCGCCCTTGTCATCGAGGATGACCTTGCCCTCGGCGTTGCGTGCCACTGGTGCAGTCTTGCCAGCGGCATCGAAGGCCTGGCGCTCCTCGTCGGTCATGTTCTTGTAGGTCTCATACTGATACTGGTAGACACCCTTGTAACGGAAGCCATAGATGGCGCCGAAGGGGTTGCCAATCTGCACGCGCTGCAGCACCTCGCGGTTGGAGTAGTTGAACTCGCTGTTGAGCGATTTCAGCACCGACTCGTCCATGGAGAGGATTTCGTTGCGGTTGTTGCCGAAAGAAGCGTTGAAGTCCATGTAGAACTTGCCAGCCTCAAGGAGACGGTTGGTGTCGATGTTGAACTCCCAACCGGTGTTGCGCATCGAGCCCACGTTACCTGTGGCCAATGTGGCATAACCAGAGTTGGAGGGGATGCGGATGTTAGACATCAACATGTCCTTCGTCGTGGCCTGGTACCAGTCGAACATGAGGTTGAGCTTGTCGTTGAGGAAGTGGACGTCCATACCCACGTCGTAGGTGGAGACTGTCTCCCAGCGCAAGTCGGTCAGTCGGATGTTGGTGGGTGCCATGGCGCTGTTGCCAAGGTATCCACTTGTGGTGCCATACTTACTCATATAGAGGTAGTCGCTTCCGGGCTGGTTGCCCACGCGGCCCCAGCTGGGACGGATGCTGAGCATGGAGAGCCACTTACGTGCGCTTTCCATCCAGGGCTCGTCGATGATGTTCCAACGCAGAGACACGGCGGGGAAGTAACCCCAACGGCGGTCGGGGCCAAACTTGGTGGTTCCGTCCATGCGGAGCGAGAAGTCGGCCATGTAACGGCCCTTGAAAGCATAGTGGGTAGAGAAGGTGTAGTACATCGAGCGCCACTGGCTGAAGCTTGAGCTCAAGCCCGTCACCTTACCGCCAGCGTCGGGCGATGTGATGCCGCCCGAGGGAAGCATGTTGGCGTTGGTTCCCTGTCCGTTTGAACTGCCCGAGGTGAGCTCGAAGCGGCCCATCATCATCAGCGAGTGGTCCTTGTTGGTGAAGTGTGGGATGAGGGTCAAGGTGTGCTTGGTGTTGAAGGCCACGCTCTTGTTGGAGCCTGTGTAGGCTTCGTTGACACCACTGTTCCATGACACCGTCTTGAGCTCCTGGGGATAGAACTTGTCAACATAGTCGTTGAAGATATTCATGTAGACGCGGCCCTGGTAGTCGAGGCGCCAGCTGTCGTCGTCGGTTCCGAGGAGCTTGTAGTCGATCTGGAACTCAGGCGAGATGTCGTAGGTGCGCTGGTCGTTCTTGGCCAGGTGAGCCGAAGCCACGGGGTTGACGAGTTGCTTCTGGTCGTCGTTGAAGACCGACGAGGCGCTCTGCAGCATCTCATAGTAAGCGCTGGTGTTGCGGCCCTCGGCGTCTTGCTCGTAGATGCTCATGTTAGGCATCTTGCGGTAAGCGATGGAGAGCAGGTTGTCGTAGTTGCGCTTGTTCTTGGTGTAGGTCAGAGAGAAGTTGGTGGCAATCTTGATGCGGTCGCTGACATAATAGTCGAGGGCCACACGTGTGGAGAAACGGTTGAGCTTCTGCTCAATGACCGAACCCGTCTCGTTGTCGAAGCCACCCGAGATACGGAACGTAGCCTTGTCGCCACCACCGGTGATGGAGAGGAAGTGGTTCTGGCGGAGACCGAACTGTGTGACGGCGTCGCGCCAGTCGGTGTTGTTGTTGTATTGCTCATACTCAGAGAACGTCGGGTCATAGTTAATCTCGCGGATGTTGGCTGCACCGTCGTTCTGCTGCGGGTTGAAGTACGACTCCTTGAGGAGCATGGTGTAGTCGTCGCCGTTGAGGAGCTTATAGCCCTTAGGCTGGTAGGTGCCGGTGAGGCGGAGCGAGTAGCTCACGCGGGGCCGGCCCTTGCTACCACGCTTGGTGACGAGCTGGATGACGCCGTTGGCGCCCTGCGAACCATAGATGGCGGTGGCGGCAGCGTCCTTGAGCACGGTGATGCTCTCTATGTCCTCCGGGTTGATGTTGAGCAACTGCGCAAACTGCTCGTCATTGGCCGAGTTGACGTCGAAGTTGCTCATGTCCACGTTCCATGTGTTGCCGTTGACCACGATGAGGGGGTTGGACGAGGTGAGCGACGACACGGTGGAGGCGCCACGCAAGCGCATGGTTGTTCCGGCACCGAGGTTACCGCTGACCGACACGATGTCCAGACCGGCGATACGTCCCTGGAGGGCCTCGTCGATGGTGTTCATGCCCAGTCCCTCAAACTCCTTGGTGGAGATGGTCTGTGTGGAATAGGAGATCTCTCGCTCGGGGATGGCTAGGCCACCGCCCGAGAGGCGCTTCTTGGCCACGACGGTGACCTCCTTCAGGGTGTTCTCATTCTTCAGCGTGACATTGATCTCATCGCTGGTGAAGGGCAACACCTGTGCCTTGGTACCCACGAAGCTGATGCGTAACTTGTCCTTGGCAGGGTTGCTCACCTTCATGGAGTAGTTACCGTTGATATCGGTCGTTGTCGACTCGATGATACGCCCGTTGGCGTCAATTTCGCAGACGGCAGCGCCCATGACCGGGCCAAACTCGTCGAGGACGGAACCGTGCACCGACGTGATCTGCTGGGCTGAAGCCTGCATGGCTACGATGCAGAGCATCGACAGCAATATGTATCTTAGATATTGTTTCATGGCTTATCTCCTCCTTGCTTTAGCGTTGTTGTGTCGTTTGGCCGAGGCTGTTGACAGGCCGATGACCTCACGCCAGGGCTTGAGCTGTGCGCGGTCGTAGAAGAGCGGTCCGTCGATCTGGTGCACCACGACGTCTGATGCCTGGTAGATCTGGCTGGTGGCCACCTTGTCGCGGTTTTGCAACCAGTACTCACGTCCGATGACGTTGTAGAGGCCGTCGCTCTTGATGACATGGCGCTTATTGCCCAGCTGGTCCTCGACGTTCATCTGGTTGTCGTCGGCATTGACGGTGATCGAGAAATAGCGCTTGTTGGCAGGATTGATCTTTGACGACTCATAGCGCACACCGTTCTGCGGAGTGCCGCCGATGAAGACGCTGTTGTCCTGGATGTGGTAGCGCAGGAAGTTGTTGATGATGTTGCCCAATGCGGTCTGTGCGGTCTGGAAAGCCTTCTTGTCGCCGCCGAAGTCGTCGGCCGTGAGGGCGTCCACATCATCCCATGTGGGCAGGTAGCCCTCGTCGATGAGTTTCTGCACCGTGGCGTTGGTGGGCACATAGACGGTGTAGTTGTAGTTGTCAAACACGTTGATGTTGCGCTCGCCCGTGGCGGCGTCATACTGTCCGAGGAGACGTGTGGCGAGGAGCGACGAACCTTGCAGCAACTTGAAGAAGGCGTCAAACTTGTCGTTCTCTTGCAGGATGCTGTAGGTGCTGCGCTGGCTGGTCAACGGCAGTGCGTTCTCCACGACGTATGCCTTACCGTTGCCTGAGAGGCTCTGGTCGTAGATCTGCTTGACCACGACGTTGTTGCCCGTCTCCTGCTGGAAGGCTCCGTTGACGGTCATCTGTCCGGGGCGTCCAGCGTGGCGCACGATGATGGGCGAACCGCCTTTAGATTTATAATAGGTGTGTCCGTCCTCGACGTTGCCCACGATGATGAGGCTGTTGAGAAGGTCTTCCAGGCGGTCCTTCACCTGGTCGGCGCTGGTCACCGAGTCCTTGGAGGCCTCATCCACGACGCCTGTCGACAGGTCGTAGTCGTAGCGGTTGGCGACGACAGTCTTGCGCTGGTTGTTATAGGTGAAGCGGTAGAGCTTGGTGCGGTTGGTGCCATAGGTGCAGGGGTCCACATAGCAGAGCATAGCCTTGTTGGTGGGCAGGATGAAGCTGTAGTAGGAGTCCATGGAGTTGAGGTAGGGCTCGAAGTTGAGGTTGTCGATGCCCCAGTAGATGACGCTCATGATGCCATCGGCTCCGTTGGAGTTGATCAGTGCGGGGAAGCTCACCGAACGGTAGTCGGCGGGCGTGAACACCTTATTTAATAAATAGACCACACCGTTGCAGCCCATGAAGCAGCTGTCCACGTCGGCCGTGGTGATGCCGAGGCTCACCTTGGTGGTGTTGTCGACGATGTTCTTGAACTTCGAGGGCACGGTCTCCGAGAAGGTGTTGATCATGTTGATGTTCATCAGCTTCACGAGCACGTTCATGGGCACGTTCTCCCATGTGCCATACATGTCTTGCAGCACCTTTCCGTCGGCGTTCCACCAGTTGTTGAAGGCCTGGTTGGAGGGCACGAGCATGGCTCCGGCGTCATAGTGGAGGTCATAGCCCGATGTGTTGCTGTAGATGTAGTGGTTCCACGTGGGGTCGTAGAGCAACTTGGCGTCGACGGCCTGTCCGTTGGGGTCTGTCGACAGCTCGCCCGACTTGGCGGCGCCGTAGCCACCGGTGTTGGCGGTTGTGGCGAAGTGGCGCAACACGAACACAGAGTCGGTGTTGTTGTACAGTCGGTTGTATTCCTTTGTGGCGGCATCGTCATAATAAGGTGCCGAGAAGCGGTCGAGCAGGCTGTTGAAGCGACTCATGTTGGCGTGTGAGCGGATAATGCCGGCCATGTTGTCGGCCGAGGTCATCACGCCGTCCACCTTGTGGATGTATCCGTTCTTGCAGGTGATGTCGCGCTCGATGATCTTCTTGCCGTTGACCCATGCGTCGCTGGCCGAGGTCGACTCGCCGTTGGTCAGCGTGGCGAGGTCGCCGTCGGTGATCTTGTTGAGCTTCATGTAGGCGGGCAGGAAGTGGATCATGGGCTTGGTCGTGTTGTCGCGGAGCAGCACGATGCCGTTTTTGTGATCCTTGTATTTAGCCCAGTATGTGGTGTTGGGCATCTGGTCGGGATAGATGCGTGCCACGGAGTCGAACACCGACACGGCGGTCTCTCTTCTCATGCACATGCCTTCCTCGGGTGGGTTGCCGCTGACGTTGCTGAGCAGCTCGATGAGGTAGGCGTTGTTGACCATGGATGAGTTGAAGATGAGTTTCTTCTGGGCCTGTGTGAGGTCCTCATACTTCTTCACTCCCCAACTGTTTGTTTGGAACCATTTGTTGAAGGCATCGTCATCGGCAACAAAGAGCGTCTTGCTACCGGTCTGGCTGAGCACAGCGGTCTGTCCGAGGTCGTCGATGAGACGCAACGTATACGAGTAGTTACCCTCTTGCTTGAGCTGGTCGTAGATGGAGTTGCCCAACCACGACGGCTGCCCAGTGAGGATATCCTTCTCGCACGACTGCAACATCGGGGCTCCGACTGCCAACAGGAGTGCTGTGGCGGCCGTCAGTGCCTTGCGCGTGGATTTCAGATGTTTCATTGTAGATTATGTTAGGTTTTGTTAATTTGCAGCCAAGGGTCCGCAACCCAGCGGACAGGGCCTGATAGGCTAAGGATGCAATTGCAAAGATATATTAAAAGTATGGAACTTCCAAGTTAATTTTAAAAAAAAATGGGGATTTAACACTTAAAATGTTTTAGCGGGTTTCAATAAATGAAAAAATGGTCCAATGGATGGAAAAATCGTCTTTTTGCCCCATTTTTCCGCTCTTTTTCTTGCAACCGACCTCTTTTTTCACTACATTTGCGCTGTCGTTGAACCTGTAGAGGGTCATGGGGCAGCAAAAAAGCGGCGCCGACGACAAGTGAAAAATGAAACAACAAACCATTCTAAAATCAAACCTTTAAAATCACAGCTTATGAAAATGTCTACTTCTATCAGACAGCTTCTGTTAGCCCTGATGTGCCTCTTCGGCCTCAACGCCAGCGCACAGTTCTCGGCCACGCTGAAGCAGGGTCCGACGAACGACTATTCGAACGTGGGACACCAGTTCAAGTTGACTGAGGTGGCCGAGGCCCTCGGCACCGACACCGCCACGCTCGTAGCTCAACTGTCCGACATGGCCAACACCAAGGTGTTCGCCGTCATCGACTCCACGGGCACCGTCAACGGTTACACGGGCAACGTGGGTGAGTTCTGGCTCACCAAGACGGGCCAGGTCCACGAGTACAGCGGTGGCGCATGGTTCATCGGCCAAAACTTCGACGAGGAGAACGATATCTTCAACGTCTACGCTGGCCAGATGCCCAACTACTTCACCGCTTCCGACACCCTTCACGTGAAGGCTGCCCTGGTCTTGGGCGAGAAGACCGCCACTTTCGACATCACTTACCAGGTCTACGTGCCACAGGCTCCCGAGGCTGAGCTGGCCATCTCCAAGCTCAACATCGTGGGCGAGGCTGCCACCAGCATCGAGCAGTATCCGCGCTCGGCCTACGACATGGACAATGTCTACATCAAGGTGAGCGACCTCGCCGAGAAGCTGGGCGTGGAGAAGAGTGACTTGCCCTATGTTCTCTCCAAGATCACTTACCTGCCCCGCATCGACGAGACTTACGGCATGATGTCCGACTCGCTGACCATCGCCAGCACCAACGACGGATGGATGAAGCGCTCTATCGACAGCAACGGCGACAGCACCTGGACTTGCGGCAACTCTGCTTACAGCAACGCCGACGTGCTCTATGTCAACAGCTTCAGCTACAACGCTGAGAACGACACCCTGACCTGCCGTATCGGCCAGTATCCTTCTGTCAACAAGGTGGGCGACAAGCCCAACTTCAACGCCTACATCGTCTATGGCGACAAGGCTTACAAGGTGAATTACACCGTCAACATCATCGAGGCGCCTTATCATGGCCTTGGCGATATGACACAGGTGGGCGACACCATCATCACTGTCAGCCAGCAACCCAACAACGACTATGCTACCACCAGCATCTATCCTAACATGACCGCTATCGCCGAGGCTCTCGGCACCGACGTCAGCAACGTGCAGATGCAGGCCATCGACGGAAACGACAACCTCACCTCTGATTACTCTGCCAACAATGGCGGCTTCTGGCTCACACAGGTTGGCGTCAAGACCAACTGGGGCACAGGTGCTTACTTCTTCGTGGAGCCCGTGGCCAACAACAACTATACCGACATCCATGTGGGTCAGTATCCCAACGCTTGCAATCCTGAGGACACAGCACGCGCCACACTCTACTTCGTCAACGGCGACAAGTACTACAGTCTCCACGTCGTGCTCGCCATCGAGAAGAGCAAGACTCCCTCACAAGACCAGTTTGTGAGCGTTGCCCAGCGCACCGTGAACATCCAGGGTCTGCCCGCCGACTGCGGCTGGTCTGACACCGACAGCAGCATCCCCGTGAGCGACATCAACGACCTCATCGGCACCACCTCTCCCGTGCTTTACGCTTACATCTCCGACTCTCTGCGCAGAAAGAGCCCCGACACCTATCCCGAGACGATGGTCTACACCAAGATCTACAACATGAACCCGACTCCGGGCTTCTGGCTCGACAAGGACGGCAAGTCTATGGGTTGGACCTCCGACGCTCAGTCTCCTTGGGGCATCTGCACCTCTATCGCTGATGGCAAGTACACCTTCAAGGCCATGCAGTATGCAGCTGACCCTGTCGGCACCTCTTACTCTGGCCAGTTCTTCCTCGTCAATGAGGATAATGGCAAGATGATCACCGTGACCCTCAACTACTCGGTCGTCGACAAGATCCAGACTGTCACAGAGGTTGGTTCCACCAGCATCACTCTGCCTGTGGGCGAGACTGATGCGGAGGTCGACTTCAACATGGCTCCCATTGCTGAGGCTCTCGGCACCGACGTGGCCACCCTCATCGGAAGCTACTCGCTCGTGGGCCGCACAGCAGGCGGTGTCTACACCAATGGTGTGGATCCCGTGGGCTCAGGCCTGATGTTCGACAACAACGGCGCTTGCAACATTGACGGTGGCAACATCGGCATCCAGTTCTCTGCCGACGGCAACAAGATCCAGACCTACGCCAACGTCGCCGACGAGCTCGGCGAGGGCTATACCTCACAGGCCGCCATCGGCTTCGAGGTGACGGGCGACAACGGCGAGGTGAAGATCTACGTCATCTACATCACCTTCATGAACGCCAACGACTACGCCACAGGCATCAACGGCATCCAGCAGAACGCCAAGAACGACGGCAAGATCTACGACCTCAGCGGCCGCCAGGTCAGCAAGCCCGCTCACGGCCTCTACATCATGAACGGCAAGAAGTACGTGGTGAAGTAATTCACCCGCAACCCACCCCAGCGTGCGGCTCTCGCAGCCTCCCGCTCAGGGTAACTCAACAATAACGAGAACTCCCGCAAGCCTTGGCGCTTGCGGGAGTTTTTTTGTTGGCTTGCCACAAGAAAACCAAGGGCAGCAAGCCCCCTCTGGCACTAAAAAATCTCTGGGCCAGTCGAAAAAGTCGCCGCATCGCTTGCCCATACAGCCCAAATGAGCTATCTTTGTAGAAGATAAGCTACATCTCAGCAAAATATTCAAGCAAGCTTGATATTTTGCGTTCGATTTGCATTATCTTTGCAGAAGATCATAGATAACTTCACATGATGACCCACATATCCGACCGACGACTGCCCGTGGGCGTGCAATCCTTTAATGTGATTCGCACGCAAGGATACTTATATGTTGACAAGACCGACCTCGTGTGGCAACTTGCCAACAGTGGCAAGAAGTATTGTTACCTCAGCCGTCCTCGTCGCTTCGGCAAGTCGGTGCTCGTCGACACCTTGCAAGCCTACTTCGAGGGGCGCCAAGAGCTCTTCGAGGGCCTCAAGATCATGCACTGGGAGAAAGATTGGGCGTGCAGGCCCGTCATTCGCCTCGACATGAGCCGTGGTGGTGCAGATACTGTGGCATTGCGATCCTACCTGAACTTACGTTTCAAGGATTACGAGGAAAAGTATGGCATAACCCCGGACCCCTCCGCTCAACTCGCCGATCGCCTCCATGGCATCATCAAGGCTGCCTGCAAACAGACAGGACAACAGGTGGCCATCCTCATCGACGAATACGACTCGCCCCTGCAACACTCGTGGAAGACGGCCGAGCACCAGCCTTGCACGGAGATCTATCGCAGCGTGTTCGCCATCCTGAAAGCCGACGACGCCTATGAGCAATTTGTCTTCATCACGGGCATCACCAAGTTCACACAGATTTCCCTGTTCTCTGTGCTCAACAACTTGAGCAACATCAGTTTTGAGCCTGAGTATGCGGCCATCTGCGGCATCACACAAGAAGAAACCATTCTCAACTTCAAACCAGAGATAGAAGAGATGGCTCGCATTGAAGGCTGGACCTTTGATGAGACGGTCGCGCAACTCAAGGCCTACTACGACGGTTACCATTTCAGCCGCCGCAACATGGTCGACGTGTTCAATCCCTTCAGCCTCATCAACGCCCTTGCCGACTCTGACCTGAAAAACTACTGGGCCTCATCGGGCGCCACATCCCTTCTCACCAAGTTTGTTGACGACATGGAGGTCAAATTGGGCGACTTCGACCCCTGCACCCTCATCCGCCAGACCATCGAGACATCCGACGTGACAGGCGGCGGCGCAGAACTTTTCCTCTACCAGTCGGGCTACCTCACCATCAAGGACTACAAGATGGGCGTTTACATCCTGGGCTTTCCCAACTATGAGGTCCGCCAGGCGCTCTACGACATGGTGTTGCCCGCCCTCACCCTGCGCAAGGTCAGCGATGTGCAGTCTGTGCAGTCAGACCTGATGCTCGCCTTGCAACTGGGCCAGTTGCCACAAGCCAAGCGCTGCCTCAAGGCGCTCATCGCCGATGTGCCCTACAGCAACAAGAAACTGGCGTCAATGGACATGGAGGAACGCTATCGGCTCATCATGAGCACCATCTTCAATGCCATAGGCTGCCATGTGGAGGTGGAGCACATGATGGCCAATGGTCGCATCGACATGGTGGTAGAAGTGACCCATTTCATCTACGTCATGGAACTTAAGCTCACTAACAATGGCGGTCTTGCCTCTGCCGAACGACAAATCCGTGACAACTGCTACGACGCTCCTTTCCGTGGCGACAGACGCAAGGTCGTAGCCCTCGCCGTGGAGCTCGACGACCAAGGCAAAGGCCTCATCGATTGGAAAGAGGTAACGACCTAAGCGGTGACAGGCTCAAGGTGGAGGGCGAATACAGGCCCTAAGCGTTTTTCAAGTCAAAAAAAGTCGCCGCATCACTTGCTCATACAGCCCAAATGAGCTATCTTTGCAGAAGATAGGCTGCACCGCAGCAAAACATTCAAGCGAATGACAAGCAGCTGGTTGCAGCCACCATTTATTCATTTTAAGCATCTATTCATTATGGCAAACTTACTGGATGAAACGACAGGTCCCGTCAACGACCAAGGCCGCGACATACACGTCATCGACCGACAACTCCCTGTGACCATCACCTTCCGCTCCACACTCTTCGAGATAGCGCTCTGGGTGACGTTGCCCATCCTGGTGCTCGTCTATGTGGCGCTCATGGGCTCCACGCTGCAAGACCCCGCCCAGGTGGCCATCGTGGGTTGCCTCGTCGGCCTGCTGCCCGGCCTGATCTTCGCTTTCATGAAGATCTCGGCCCGCAACTACTTCATGCAACTCGAACAGCGCATACAGGCCGAAGCCTCCAACATCGACAACTATCTCGAGCAGCGCGTGCAGATCCTGCAAAACGTGGTCGGACTGGTGGACCGCGCCGTCAACCTCGACAAGGAGGTGATGACCGCCGTGGCCGCCCTGCGCAGCGGCAAGATCAACGAGGCTAACCGGAGCGACATCAACAGTCAGATCAACGCCGCCGCGGGTCGCCTGTTCCCGCAGGTGGAAGCCTATCCTGAGCTGAA
Organism: Prevotella sp.; assembly: GCA_050875105.1. Lineage (GTDB taxonomy): Bacteria > Bacteroidota > Bacteroidia > Bacteroidales > Bacteroidaceae > Prevotella. Next base: position 33,629 of record JBNMMB010000021.1, read on the forward strand.
GGCCCACCAGGCCATTGCCGACGCCATGCAGCAGAACAGCTACCTGCAACGCGAGATCACCGCCGCACGCACGGTCTACAACAGTCGTGTGACGCAGTGGAACACCGACATCTTCTCTTGGCCCACCAAGATGATCGTGGCGGCGCGCCAGGGCTACACCACACGCATCCCCTTCACCGCCTCGGCCGAGACGCGCGACATGGCTCGCAGCAAGTTCTTCTAACCATTGCGCAAGGGCTGACACATCATGGCACAAGACATCTACGATCCCCTCGAGGAGTATGAGCACGTCTTTCGCGACCGCTTTGAGCAAGTGGCCAGGGACACCTTTGCGCAGTTGGCCGCCGAGGCCAAAGTCGACGTGGAGGCCAACCGCGACACCTGTCAGCGCCTTAGCGAAGCCACACAGAAGCTCTCATCTGTGGAGAGCCGCCGCTCGCTGGCCATCGCGCTGTGCCTGGTGCTGTGGGCCGTCGTGGTGGGCGGAGGCGTGGCGGCCTATCTCTGCCATGGCGAGTGGGAGACGTGGCAACTCAACCTCGACATCACGGCCGTGGTGCTGTCGGTCGTGGTGCTCTTTGCCAAGGTGCATCCCCGCATCAGCAATCTCAGCGACCAGCGCGACGAGCTGAAGGGCACCGTCGACAGCCTCACGCAAGAGGCCTGGCAACAGATGGAGCCCCTCAACCGCCTCTACGACTGGGACGTGCTCACCCGCATGATGTCGAAGACGGTGCCCCGCCTTGAGTTCGACCCCTACTTCACCACGCAGCGCCTGGCCGACCTCAGCCGCACGTATGGTTGGGATGGCTCATTCAATGAGCAGCGGTCGGTCGTCTACTCCCACTCCGGCCTGATCAACGGCAACCCATTTGTGCTCTGCCGCACGCGCAAGATGGAGATGGGCGCAAAGACCTATTATGGTTCGATCGTCATCACATGGGAGACGGAGGAGACCGACAGCGAGGGCAACACCCATACCGTGTACCACTCGGAGACGCTCACCGCCTCGGTCACTGCGCCCTATCCTGAATACTACGAGAAGACACGCCTCATCTATGGCAACACGGCCGCTCCCGACCTGGTGTTCCACCGCCGGCAGAGTGGCCTGGCCGACAAGGTGGGGTCGCTCTCCTTCAAGCTGAAGAAACGACACCTGAAGGCCAAGGCGCGCGACCTCAGCGGGGCCGACTACGCCATGCTGACCAACGATGACTTTGAGGTGGCCTTCGACACCAGCGACCGCAACAACAACCAACAGTTTGCGTTGCTCTTCACGCCCCTGGCCCAAAACAGCATGATGAAGCTCTTGCAAGACCACCAGGTGGGCTACGGCGACGACTTCGACTTCGACAAGGAGAAGATGATCAACACCGTCACGCCCGGCCACATGCAGGCCATCGACCTCGACGCCGACCCTCGGCAGTATCGCCAGTACGACTACGACAAGGCCGAGCACGACTTCATCGAGACCAATGCGCGCTACTTCCGCGCCATCTACTTCAGTCTGGCGCCGCTGCTATGCGTGCCCATGTACCAGCAGATACGTCCCGCCGAGGCCATCTATGGCCACGACATGCCTCATCACAGTGCCTTCTGGGAGCACGAGGCCCTCGCCAACTTCTGGGGACAAGACCACTTTAAGGCCCCCAGCTGCGTCACCAACTGCATCCTCAAGACCGAGGAAGAGGGCCACGACGGCGACACCGCCACCATCCGTGTCTACGCCCACGGCTATAGGGTCGAGCAGCGCGTGTCGTTCATCAGCAAGTGGGGAGGCGACGACCAGTTTCACGATGTCCCCGTCTATTGGGACGAATACTTGCCCGTGACCGGCACGGGCACCATGCAGATACAGGAAGACAACACCCCCGAGGACCAGGGCCAGACGCCACACCAGCGCTTCAGCCACATCGCCGATGTGCTCCAGAAGGCGGGGCTCGATGTCTATCGCCGCCACATCGCCTCCAGTTGCAACTAATCGCTCACAGGCAACTGTTCAGTCCCAGGGTGGTGGCCACGGCCGACAGGATGCTGAGGGCCAGTTGAATGATGTTTCTCCAAGTTTGTTTCGTCATTTTCATAATGGTTTTGATCGATTAAGTTGATGATTGATTGAGGAAAAGAAGAGGGCAAGCCCCCTCATCCTGGCCAGTCGGCCGAGGCGCGAGGGCTTGCCGAGCGTGTGAGGGCCGGGCCTACTTGTTGTCGTCTGCGTTGGCCACGTCCTTCATGTCGTCCACAGCGTTCTTCGGAGTCTCCTTGGCGCTGATGCCGTTGAGCAGGCTCTTGACATAGGTGCCCTGGCGGCGGTTTTTCTCCGACACCTTGCCGTTGCCCACAAAGTAGACCTCAGGCGCATAGTTGATGTGGAAACGCTTGATGTTTTGCGCACCGAAGTCGGCACTGGTGTTGGCCGGTGCGGTGCTGAGGCCCACGCTGAAGGAGCCGATGCCGTCGAGCACCACCTTGTGAGAGTTCTGCAGGTGCTTCTTCAGGGCCTGTGAGGTCTCGGCCAGCACTGCCACCACGTCGGCGTAGGTCACGGTCGTGGCGTGGGCGATCTCCTCCGCCAGTTCCTTGGTCGACACCGTGTTGAGGATGACGCTGCGGCCATACCACTTGCCATAACCCTTGCTACCTTCGCGATTGTCCTGATACTTACGATAAAATACTGCCATAGTGTTTTTCTTTTTTTAAGGTTAAACTTGTTGTTGTGTTTGTGTTTGTCATTGTCTCGCGATTTACGCCCTTTCCCGGGATGAAGGTCGTATCGTCGTTTTGACAGTTGCAAAGGTACACACATCTCCTCATTGGGCCAAACCCGACGGGGACACCTCGGGGTACATCCTGTTCGCTATCGCCATCAAACAGGCTGATAATGAAACGGTTGCGCAAGCAAGTCACAGGAACTGCAAGAAGACTGGCTACCATCGAAGCCAAGGCGCCGGGCGCGTCAAGCGGCACGCTGCTGGCGAGTTCAGACTGGGCCTATAATATAAAAAGGTATATCGCTAAAGAATTGGGAAAGGCCTCGCAGCCTTGTGCGGTGAGACACCGCACCCACTACAAAACCGAATGTGGCGCGAAATCCACAAATTACTGAATAAATCGCCTACAAATTACTGAATAAATCCAAAACTTGAACAGAATAAGCGATGAAACGCTACTTTAAACATGCATTTTAGCGTGATAGAAACAGGGAAAATGTGCATTTTAGCGTGATAGAAACAAGAAAAATGTGCATTTTAGCGTGATAGAAACAAGAAAAACATGCATTTTAGCGAATTTTACATGAACTAAACCGCTATGTTTCAATATTTTTAGTACTTTTGCATTTAGATAAAAAAAAGCACATAGCTATGATGGATGAAAAGATCATACTTCAAGTATTGGCAGAGCAAAAAGAATACGTAAGCAACTTCCACCCAGAAAAATGGGTAAAGAGAAACGAAGAGGGGCTGTTTGAGTTTGACAGTCCTCTTGCACAAGTTGTGATCGGTGTGAGGCGAAGTGGGAAATCAACGCTTTGCCATAAAGTGCTATTGGAGCGTGGCATAAAATATGGTTACGCGAACTTTGATGACGACCGGTTGGCAAAATTGCAAACAGAAGACTTGAACACCGTGCTCTCTTGCATTTATCAGATATATGGCACAAATATACAATACATTTTTCTCGATGAGATACAAGATGTCGAAGGATGGCACCTGTTCGTCAATCGTCTTCTTCGTTCAGATATGCACATTGTGGTAACTGGAAGCAATGCAAAATTGCTTAGTGGCGAACTGGCCACACACCTGACAGGCCGCTACAATGAAATTCATTTGTTCCCATTCTCTTTTCGCGAATATTGTTGTTTCCACAATATTGACACTTGCAGCATCACGACCAAGGCCGACGCCGAAAGGAAGAATGCCTTTATGACTTATATCAAAGATGGAGGTTTTCCGGAAATGCAAAACCTGCGCAACAAGAGGGGGTATGTGCAAAGTCTGATGGAAGCCATCATCTCAAAAGACATACAGCAACGCTTCAAGGTTCGCAATACGGATGCCTTGAGGAAAATAGCAAACCACCTCATAAACAATGTGTGCCAAGAGGTCAACTACGATAGTCTTTCTGAAATATTGAATATAACGGATCAGACCGCCAAAAAGTACGTAGACTATTTGCGTCAGGCTTTTCTCATCCAATTGTTGTCCAAACATTCGTTCAAGAGCAAAGAGCGAATAAGAAACTCAAAAGCATATATTGTGGATTGTGGGTTGCAAAACAATCGGGAGAACTCTTTTGCACCCGAAAATATTGGATGGCGCTTGGAGAATGTCGTGTATATAGAACTGTTGCGCAGATGCAGCAATGATTTTATGGACATATACTATTACAAGACCTCTCCGCGCTCCAAGGAAGTGGATTTTGTGATCTGCAATCAAGACAAAGCTGTGGAACTCATACAAGTGGCCTACGACATCGACAATGAGAAGACGTTCTGTCGCGAGACGAGTTCGCTGGTCAAAGCCTCAACAGCATTGCGTTGTGACAAGCTGACGCTGATCGCAATGACCACGACGCGTGAGGTCGTGGTAGAAGGCCGAAGTATCCATGTGTATTCTGCAATCGAATGGCTATTAAGATGAAACGCGCCCGTCACGTGGCGCTCTTGGCGCTCCTGCTGGCGGTGACGGTGTGCAGGTTGGTGCCCTCGCTGGGCGGTGCCTACACCGCCCACGTCTATCCCGTCGTGGCGCGCTGCCTGGCGCCGCTCTCCAGCCTTGTGCCCTTCGCCGTGGGCGACGTGTTCATCGCCCTGAGCATCGCCGGGGTGGTGGCCTACCCCATCGTGGCCCGCTGCTCGGGGCGGCTGCGCGGGCGCACGGCCTTGCTCCGCGTGGCCGAATACCTGTTGTGGGTCTATGTGTGGTTCTATGCCGCCTGGGGACTCAACTATGCGCAGCCTGGCATCTTCCACCGGCTCCACATGCGGCCCGCCGAGACCGACACCACCGCCTTCCGCGCCTTCGCCGAGCGCTATGCCGACAGCCTCAACGCCACCTACACGCTGGCCCCGGCTCCGGCCATCCACCGCCTCACCCCGCTGGCCGTCCGCGAGGGCTATGGCCGCCTCCACGACATGGGCATCAACCGCCCCCTGGGGCCCGCGGTACGGGTCAAGACGATGGTCTTCTCGCGCCTCAGCAGCATGGCCGGCATCACGGGCAGCATGGGACCGTTCTTCTGCGAGTTCACGCTCAACGCCGACGTGCGCCCACACGCCTACCCCGCCACCTACGCCCACGAGTACGCCCACCTGCTGGGCATCGCCAACGAGGGCGAGGCCAACTTCTACAGCTACGTGGTCTGCACGCGCGCCACCGACAGGGCCGTGCGCTTCAGCGGCTACTACCAGATCCTCTTCCACGTGCTACAGGGCGTGCGCACGATCCTGTGCGAGCGGGCCTACAGCGCCTATCTCGGCCGACTGCGCCCCGAGGTCATCGGCCTGGCGCGCGCCGACCAGCGCTACTGGCTGGAGCGCCGCAGCCCGCTCATCGACGACGTGCAGACCGCCCTCTTCGACCTCTACCTCCGCGGCAACCACGTGGCCGGCGGAACGAAGAGCTATCAGGGCGTCATCGCAATAATCATGGCGTGGGAGCGAACGGGAACGAAAAAAATCACTAACTTTGTCGCACAACAGACAAAACAACGGGCTGAACATGGCTTTTGAAAAAGACATCAGAGAATACGAACTCCTGCGTGAACCCATGAGCCGCATGAGAGACGAGATGGAACAAAAGAAGCGAAACACTCAAGCCTTCAAGATGTTTCTCTTCTGACCCGCCTTTTAAGGTTTAAGACAACTCATACAACACTTACAACCTTTTTACAACTTTTCTTTTGATGCGATGGGACCCAACGGACGGACAACCATGACAACCTTTTCGTTCGCCTGTGGCTCACGGGCTCACGCCGATGTTGCCCCCATGGCACATGAATTTCGAGTTTATTTGACGACAATCGGGGACAATGATTGACAATCTTTTTTTGTCAAAGTAAGAAAGATCAAAAACTTATTGTCCTCGATTGTCTGTTATTGTCGTCAAAAAACAAGTATCTTAGGCTCCCTTTGTCGTCCGTCATTGCGCCAGGGGCGCTGGCAAAAGTTGTTGCTGTTGTCTGTCCGTTGGGCACAGTGAAGGTTGTAAACAGTTGTAGAAGTTGTACCGGTTGTCTTTAAAACAATTGGCATGCGGGAGTGGAGAATTCAAGACAACTCATACAACACTTACAACCTTTTTA